>JBAWAB010000076.1:0-12782 GCA_049589035.1 Salegentibacter sp. | reverse complement strand
CGGCTAAATTTTCTCCAAGGCTTCAAAAATTTTTAACGCCGGGGAAGCACTACACTTACAAAAAAGAAACTTCCCAAGAAGTATATTTTTAACCAAACTATTTACGAAAATACCACTTTAGAATTCTCAAGTACTTTTTTTATTGCTTCAGATAAGATGATAACCCCTTTTTCAATGTCATCCTTCGGCATATTCGAAAAGGAAAGTCGTAACCTGTCATCCTTTTTACTGGCGGGATCAAAGGTTCTCCCTGTGACAAAAACGACTCCTTTAGCAACACTTTCTTTGAATATATCAGTCGACTTGATGTGAGGCGGTAATTTTAGCCAGATATAAAAACCTCCTTTTGGTTCGTTCCAGGTAATTTCTTCAGGCATATAATTCTTCAGATATTTCTGAAGTAAATTTTTCCGTACCAGGTATTCACTTCTCAAAAAATTTAAATAAGGCTCCAGTTTATGTTGTGCTAAAAATTCGTTTGCCAGGATTTGCATGAAACTGGAAGTACAGGCATCCAATGCCTGTTTAACTGTTTCAGCTTTTTCAAAGATTTCTTCGGAAGACAGCATAAAACCCAGTCTGAAACCCGGACCGAGTATTTTTGAAAATGATCCTGTATATATAATTTCCACATCCTTCACCTCAAATGATTTCATGGCTTTGGTCAGGTGTTTTTCTTGTTCATTAAAATACAAGTCACTGTAAGCATCATCTTCGATCAAAATTATTCCTGTACCGGATAAAACTTCCAGGAGTTGTTTTTTTCTTTCAGGAGTGTAGATGATTCCCGCTGGATTATGATAATTAGGTGTGACATATAAGAATTTAGGCTTTCGATCTAAAGAGGCAATTTTGCTTTTTAAGGTTTCTATATCGATACCATTCTTGTCAATCGGGATACTATGTATTTCGGCTCCGAAAGTTTCAAAAACCGTTAAAGCGCCTACAAAACAGGGATTTTCGGTGAGGATGATATCTCCTTTGTTGACAAATTCCTGGGTAATAATAGATATCGCTTGAAGCGAACCTGTAGTGATCAAGATTTTATTCTCATCAACTGCCAGACCCTTATTTTCCAAATAGCCCTCTAATGACTTAACCAGAGGAGGGTAGCCGGAGGTTGGGCCGTATTGAAAACATAACTTTTTTATGTCTTCAGGCAAAGAATTGTAAATTTCATCAATTTGTTCTAAGGGAAACAAATCGTTGTTTGGCATTCCACCGGCAAATGAGATAAGGCTTTTGCCGGAAGCCTGTTTCATTAATCGTTTAACGTCCTCTGAATGCATGGAATTAACCGCGTTCGAAAATGCATACATAGCCTGAAAAGTTTTAGCTGTTCTATCAAAATAACAAAGATCTAATCAAACAGATGCTGATGAAGGTCAGTAAATGTCCTATTTAAAATGGCTTCCTTTACAGTTATTAAAATTCTTTTTGTTTTATGCTTCATTCAAAACTAATTCATCCCGAAAGTATTGTAATTGTTGGAGGTTCAGACAATATTCATAGTCCCGGCGGCAGGGTTTTAAAGAACCTGATTGATCATCAATTTAAAGGAGAACTATTTGTAGTTAATCCTAAACAGGATAACGTCCAGGGGATTACCTCATACAGAGACATCAATGAACTTCCCGAAGTAGATCTGGCAATAATTGCGATCTCGGCAAAATTTGTTGTTGAAACTGTGAAGGTGCTTACGCGGCAAAAGAATACCAAAGGCTTTATAATTTTTTCTGCCGGCTTTAGTGAAAAAGATGAAAGAGGTGCAAGGCTGGAACAGGAAATTGTTGAACTTATAGATGAAGCAGGCGGAAGTCTGTTAGGCCCCAATAACATTGGATTGATAAACAGACATTACACAGGAGTTTTTACAACGCCAATTCCCAAACTGGATGAAAAAGGAGTTGATTTTATATCAGGTTCAGGTGCGACGGCTGTTTTTATCATTGAAGCTGCACAAAGTATGGGACTCACTTTTTCGAGCATTTATTCCGTGGGGAACAGTGCTCAAATAGGAGTGGAGGAGATCCTCGAATATTTAGATCACTCCTTTGAAAAGGAATCGAGTTCAAAAGTAAAACTGCTTTATATCGAGAGCATTAAAAATCCGCTTAAGTTTTTAAAGCATACTGCTTCCTTGATACGCAAAGGCTGCAAAATAGCGGCTATTAAGGCGGGTAGTTCAGAAGAAGGAAACCGGGCAGCTTCTTCACATACGGGAGCTATCGCCAATTCAGATGTATTTGTAGATACCTTGTTTAAAAAAGCGGGTATAATCCGCTCTTATGGCAGGAATGAACTGATCACTGTTGCCGGCATACTTCAGCAAAACGAATCAAAAGGAAAGAATATAGCGATCATTACCCACGCCGGAGGACCTGCTGTTATGCTGACAGATGTCCTGTCAAAGAACGGATTAAAGATTCCACATTTAGAAGGACAAGAAGGTGAAGCTTTATTGAGCCGGTTGTTTGACGGATCTTCGGTTTCCAATCCTATCGATTTTCTGGCGACAGGTAACGCCGAGCAGTTAGAAGCAATTATAGAGTTTTGCGAACATTCTCCTGAAATTGATGCCATGGCTGTCATTTTCGGAAGTCCGGGTTTAACAGCTGTGGATGATGTGTATGAAGTTCTGAATGAAAGGATCAAAACTTCTAAAAAACCTATCTATGCGATTTTACCATCAGTGGTGAATGTGAAGAATGAAATTCAGAATTTTATCCAGAAAGGGAATATAGCCTTTTATGATGAAGTGCTATTCGGAAGTGCTTTGGCTAAAGTTTACAACCACAGCGCGGTATATAAAAATTCTAAAAATCCGGTTTTTCAACATTTTGCGGAAGCACGGGAATTGGTAGACAATCTTTCTGATGGTTACATGCCGACTGAAGCTGCCGTTAGTTTGCTGCAATGCGCAGGAGTGAAATTTGCCACTCCATATCATGTTAAGGATGAAGAGGAACTTAGAAAGGTTTCAAGGTCTATTTCTTACCCTGTAGTTCTTAAAGTGGAGGGGCCTTTGCATAAATCTGATGTTGGAGGGGTTATCCTGAATATTTCGAACGATAACGATCTACATGACAGTTTCCAGAAGCTGATGCAGATCGAAGGAGCAAATTCTGTTATCATTCAGCCAATGATAAAGGGAATGGAATTGTTTATAGGAGCAAAAAAGGAAACTAATTATCCCCATGTTATTTTGTGCGGACTGGGAGGAATCTTTGTGGAGGTTCTAAAAGATGTAAGTGCAGCAATGACTCCTGTTTCAGAGGAAGAGGCTTTAAAAATGATCAAAAGCCTAAAAGCAGCTCCAATTTTAAAAGGCGTCAGAGGTCAAAGTGGAATAAACCTTGAATTATTTGCTGAAACTATCGCAAAAATCTCCGATCTGTTAACAGTAGTTCCTGAAATTGCAGAAATAGATCTCAATCCTCTTATGGCTACAGAAAAAGATCTCACTGCTGTGGATGTAAGAATTCGTTTGGAAAAATAGATTTTTCACGCTTTGACCAACTATTGATCGAATGAGAAGGTGCCTGTTCTTTGGACGCTTTTTTATTTAATAATCCAGAAGTAACCATCGGTTTCCCGCACTTTGAATAGTAAAGACCTGTTGTGTTTTTATACTGGTAACCTTTGAATTTGTTCTAACATCAAAAAGATCATCGCCACCTAAAAAAGTGAAAGGTTTTTCAGAAGTCCCTACCCAGGATATCAGGCGTATTATTCGACCTTTATTTAGAGATGCCTGCGGAATCACAATTGCCGACATTTGGTTATTTATCCTCAAGGTCCCGATTTCATCTGTGATTACGTAATCTCCGGTAGCGCTGGTAGTGGATGAATAATTTTGAAAACCAGGATTCGTCCATGAAGACTGTCCTGACGAATTTATAGCCATTACCTGGCCTTCCAGCCCCCGTTTCGTGGGTAGAACATACTCGGTTTCAGGGGTCAATCCTATTCCTACCCTTCCTGCAAAATATCCGGCAAAGATATTCGAATTAGAGTCACCCCAGGCAATGCTGTAGATCCCGTAGATATTTCCCTGTCCCGTGGTGCTTCCGATTTCGCTGTAGATACCAAAATTGTTGCTTTTGGCTCCGTAAGTTCTGCCAACGCGATTAAAGATTCCGTAGATATCATTGGTGCCGGTATTCTGAAAACTTTCGTTGAAGATGCCGTAGTGGATCCCAATACCATCGCCGTTTACATTTGATTTAATTCCGTATTTGTTGCCGTTGGTGGCGCTCCGGTTAGTGTTGACAAATCCGTAGGTTGTGAGATTGTCGGTCGCCATATTACGGTTATCAATCTCCAGTCCTTTCTTTATTGCCAGATCAGTAATACTTTCAATTGCGATTTGAAGTTTTGCTGTTGCCTGTTCTGTGCCAATAGCAACATTCCCTTTTCTGAATAAGGGATCGTCAATATTATTGGGACTCGCCGCGGTGCCTTCTTTGTAAAAGTTAGCCGTGGCAGCGTCTGAAACGATCGATTTCCACTTATTTTCGGTGGCATTCCAGTAATAGAATCCGATGGAAAAACCCTGAAATGCTTTGGTGAGAAAAACCAGCATCCCGTGCTGGTCGGCGGTGGGATTTACTGTGGGAAATTTCTCAAGTCGCGGAATCAGAATACCATCTATACCTGAAGGATTAGTCTTGTCCGAAACCGCGATATCGAGACTTGCTTTTGGACTGGTGGTGCCGATCCCGACCTGCGAAAATAACAGGCATGGGAAAATCAGCGGGAGGAATTTGATAAATTTCATAAGTAACTGTGGATTTTACAGTCACTTCAGTTCAGGGAAAAATGCTTTGGAAGATTAAATATATATTATTCTTCTAAATATCAGGTAGTTAAAATTAAAAAAAATCTATGCCAGTTCATTTACTTTCTCCTGCATTAGCTTAATTTCATCCCGCAGCCTGGCGGCTTCCATAAAGTCGAGGTCCTTGGCTGCAGCTTCCATAGCCTTTCTTTTCTCCCGAATTTTCTTTTCGAGCTGAGCTTTGCTGAGATACGCTACTTCTTCTTCCGCAGCTTTCATCGACGGTTTTTCATCCTGCTCGTACACATCCAGTTTTTTCCTTATCAAAGCGCTGTCCAGCTTTTTCACGAGCGGGGTAGGAGTGATATTATTTTCGGTATTATAGGCGATCTGTTTCTGCCGGCGATATTCAGTTTCGTCCATTGTTTTCTGCATGCTCGCCGTGATCTTATCCGCATACATGATCGCTTTTCCCTGCACGTGTCGTGCGGCACGGCCAATAGTCTGCGTTAAAGAACGATTGCTTCGGAGGAAACCTTCCTTGTCCGCATCAATGATAGCTACCAGGGATACTTCGGGTAAATCCAATCCTTCTCTCAACAGGTTCACCCCGATCAGCACATCAAAAAGACCTTTCCTCAGGTCCTGCATAATCTCCACTCGTTCCAAGGTATCTACGTCGGAATGGATATAACGGCAGCGGACGTTGATGCGGGTAAGATATTTTGCCAGTTCTTCGGCCATTCTTTTAGTCAGCGTCGTTACCAGGGTCCGCTGATCTTTTTCCACCCGGTCCTGAATTTCTTCAATAAGATCGTCAATTTGGTTCAGGCTGGGACGCACTTCAATGACCGGATCCAGCAGTCCGGTGGGACGAATCACCTGCTCTACATAAACTCCTTCGCTCTTTTGAAGCTCGTAATCTGCCGGGGTCGCGCTTACGTAGATCACCTGATTCTGAAGGGCTTCAAATTCTTCGAATTTCAACGGACGGTTATCCATAGCTGCCGGTAAACGGAAACCGTAATCCACCAGGGTTTCTTTCCTGGAACGGTCGCCACCGTACATGGCATGCACCTGCGGAATCGTCACGTGACTTTCATCTACGACCATCAGGTAATCATCAGGAAAGTAATCCAGCAGGCAGAAAGGACGCGTGCCGGGTTTTCTTCCGTCGAGATAACGGGAGTAATTTTCAATTCCCGAGCAATAACCGAGCTCCCGGATCATCTCCAGGTCAAAATTGGTCCTTTCGTCAAGTCTTTTTGCCTCGAGATGTTTGCCGATATCCCTGAAATAATCCACCTGTTTCACAAGATCATCCTGAATATCGTGGATGGCATTTTGCAAAACATCAGGCGAAGTCACGAACATATTGGCCGGATAAATGTTCAAACGGTCGTATTTTTCAATAATATCATTCGTGCCGGGATCAAAAGCTTCAATTTCTTCAATTTCATCTCCGAAGAAGTGAATTCTGAAGGCATTGTCAGCATAACTCGGAAAAACATCTACGGTGTCTCCTTTAATACGAAAATTACCGTGGGTGAATTCGGCTTCGGTCCGGGAATAAAGACTTTGAACCAGCCTGTGCAGCAGCTTGGTTCGGGAGATGTTCATGTCTCTTTCGATGGAAACCACGTTCTTTCTGAATTCCACCGGGTTACCGATACCATACAAACAGGAAACCGACGCGACTACAATCACGTCACGTCTTCCACTTAATAGCGAAGAAGTGGTGCTAAGGCGCAGTTTTTCGATCTCCTCGTTGATGGAAAGATCCTTTTCAATATAGGTTCCCGAACTGGGAATAAAAGCTTCCGGTTGGTAATAATCGTAATAACTCACAAAATATTCCACGGCATTGTCCGGGAAGAATTGTTTGAATTCGGAATAAAGCTGGGCAGCAAGCGTCTTGTTATGCGCCAGAACCAGCGTAGGTTTCTGCACTTCCTGGATCACATTCGCAACGCTGAAGGTTTTTCCGGAGCCGGTAACCCCCAGTAATGTCTGGTACCGGTCACTTTTTTCGATTCCCTGTACCAGTTGGTTGATCGCCTGTGGCTGGTCACCTGTGGGTTTGTAATCTGATTTAATACTGAATTTCATGAATATCTTTTTCGTAGCCTCACGAAATTAAGCAATTATCGTACCTATTCAAACTCTTATCTTTTTAGAGTGAAATGACCTTTTACTTCGTGCCCGTCTGATAGTTTTACTTTGAACCAGTAATCATCGGCCGGCATGGCTTTGCCGTTGAAGGTGCCGTCCCATCCGGTTCCCCGTGGATCCAGTTGTTTTAAAAGTTTACCGTAGCGATCAAAGATGTATAAACTGACAATTCTGAATTCGGGATCATCGGTGGTCAGCGGAAACCATTTGTCATTATACCCATCCTGATTTGGAGTGAAAAATGCCGGAAATCCGAATAGCTTAATTTCCTGCTGCCGTATCTCACAGGCGGTTTCATTTCTTACATAGATCATATGCGTTCCTCCCGGGATCTCGAGGAACCGGGACTGGCTTTGGTAGGGGCCGTCAATATTGTCCAGGGCATACATGGTGCCGGGCACATTATTGGTAACGACGTTGATATTGCTGGTGCCACCCTGATTCTGAATTTCAATATCCAGGATCTCGGGAATTTCCAGCTCTTCGATTTTAAAGTTAATTGTACGACCACATCCAAGAGCCTTGCTTGTGATTTCTACGGAATAGGTTCCGCCCTGGGAAATGCTGATAGTGCTACTGATCTCGCCGGTGCTCCATAAAAAATCATACTCTTCATTGTTAGGAAGGTCGATGTTGCTGCCCAGTTCATATGGGAAATCTGAGGAGCATAATTGTATTTCGGGCGCTTCGTCGAGGTTGGGGAAGGTGCCTAATTGAAGTTCAAGCTTGCCAAAACCGTAGCAGACTTTATCGCTATTCGCCCTTATATAGATCGTTTTGGGTTCGCTCGTATAATTCTTGGGTAGGGGAAACTGGCCAAGGGCGGCATCTTCTTCAGTCGAATGGAAAGACAGGTTGATATCCTGATCCAGCCCAAGTTCCCGTATGATGTTCTCTTCTATTTTTTCCAGATCGAAACGTGCTTTTCCATTCCCAAGATCGCAACCTTTGGCCGGCGAAGGATTTATCTGGACATTCGTAGTAGTTTTAAGAGTGACTTCAGTAATGTAATAACAAGGTGATCCATATTCGCTTACTTTGGCATAAATCACCTGGTCCGGCGAATTGTTCCGGTATATATTCCGAAGATCTTTGGTGTTTTGTGTATCCTCTTCTGCCTCATTCCGACTTTCATAAAAAAGTACTTCCACATTAGCATTGCCATCAGCAAAATATTCTTCAGCATACTGAAGGTTGAAATCCGCAATTCCATCATTAGGGTCACCATCCTGAGTGTCGCATTGTTGCAGGTCATAAGTGGGAGGGACCTGCGGAATATCTACAATGCTAACCTGTTTGCACACAGGATCCAGTCGAATCCCATTCAGGAATTTGTTCAGGACTACGGTGTAGGTTCCCGCTTCAGAATAGGTGTGGAAAATCTCAAAATCGGTGGAGGTAGTGCCATCTCCCAGATCCCATTCCACCCGGTCATAAGCTTTTTTGCCCTGTATTGTAAAATGTGTCTCATCTCCCAGGCAAAGATTATCGAAATCGAATGATTCAATAAAGAGGGATTGAATAAAGGGAGGTAGGCCTAACCGTACATTAGCAGGAGAGACATCTATGGTATTATGAACGTAATTACAGGCATTTCCACTTTCCTCTGGATTGTTTATTACTGATAAAAGGCTGTAATTTTCCACAAATAAGGGATATCCTGCCCGATAGATCTTTCCATTAATAGCAAGCTGAAGGGCCCCGGCTACGTTATCTGATCTTTTTACGAGGAATTTAGATGCAGCTATGTCCTGGTTTTCCAGATCAAACTGATAGAGATCGCTGTATTGAAGAGCATTTTTGTTGTTATAGACATTTGCCGTTACATATAGTTTTTTTGTCTCGGCGGAAAACTCAACGCCATAGGGATAAGTATTACTCAGAAGAAGTTGTTCATTTGATACTTTTCCGGTAAGGTCATTAAAATCATAAAGAAAGACCTTTCCCGAAGATTTGTTTCCGTCTGTCGCATTTCCAAGATTGGTGGAGCTGTATGCCGCTGCCAGTTTCTTCCCATCAGTGGATAACTTCATGTATCCCTGGGCGGTGATGTTTATATCGTTCTCATTGAGAAGAGGAGGTGCCGAATGCGGAGTAACAGAAATCACCGGATTAGGATCTACGCCAGTGCCGGAAACACGGAAGGAATAAAATTTGTTCACAAATTGCGTGATTACCCAATACGAACTGCAGTCTCCGCTCACTACAGCTGTAATCTTTTCGGAGCTCTTGAATTCTTTCTCTTTCGGGTCATTCGGATCGTAGGTGATCAGGTGAATGTTTTTCTGAGCGGTAACCACATCACCATAGCCACCGTTAAGAGACATGTCAATAACCGTGTAATTTATCCCTTCGATAGGATCATCGGGAATCCGGAAATAATCCGGTTTATCCACGGTGAAAATATAGTAGATCTTTTTATCATTGGGATTTGGAACAATCAGTGCAGATTGGGTGCTGGACACATTGCCCTTAAGGCCGGTGCCGTGAGGCATTTCCCGGTGAAGCTGGTCATAGACGGTACTTCCGTCAGTGTAGAATAGAAGCTTTCCGTCTTTATCAGAAATTGTAGCCGATCCTTCTACGGTTTGAAGGCTGCCGGTTACTGCAGTTGGAGGGTTGGTGTTAAAGTCCAAACCCGCGCGATCGCCAAAAAACCAGTTTGCGGCCTCCTTCTGTGCCCTGGCCGCATGCGGAAGGCTAAAAAAAAGGAATAGGAAAATGGTGACCGCTCTTTTCATTTCAAAATTCTTATCGCTAAATATATTACTTATCTTTCCAATAGGAGCTTTTTAGCGGTTTAATAGGAAACGTCAGGATTCTGTTTCCTTCTTTTTGACGAGGGAAATCTGTTCGAACAAACTTAATAATTCGAACCTTTTATCTTTTTAGAGTGAAATGCCCTTTGAATTCGTGCCCGTCTGATAGTTTTACTTTAAACCAGTAATCATCAGCCGGCATGGCTTTTCCGTTGAAAGTGCCGTCCCATCCTTTTCCCGATGCAGCGATCTGTTTTAGAAGTTTTCCGTAGCGGTCGTAGATAAAAACCAGATTGCCGGAATCTGAAGTTGTCAGGCCCTGTACCTGCCAATAATCGTTGAAACCGTCCTGGTTAGGAGTGAAGAAATTATCATAGCCCAATACTGCAATTTCCGAAGAGACGATCAGGCACTCCTTTTTGTCCCTAACATATAAAGTGGAAAAACCCGCGGGAACATTGCGAAAAACCTGGTCCTTCTGATAGGGGCCGTCACGGCTTCCGAGGGAATATTCATAATTTTCAGAATTCTCAAGATCAATTTTTATCGTATTCTGATTGGCATTGACAATGGGCTGCTGAATATTAAGATTCGATATTTCAGGGGGAGTATTCATGACCAGCTCGACTTCAGAGATACTGTAACAAGAAGTGTTTTGCGCGTTTTCTACCCGCGCATAAATCGTCTCTCCTGAAGAAATGATTTCCTTCGGAAGGGGATCTCGCCCATATTCTGCACTGCTGAAGTCTTTGTAGAAGCTAACCTCATATTCTTCGGCTGCAAGGCCATTCAGGATCATTTTATTTATTCCGGACAGCTGAAATTGCTCCCGCCCGTCAAAATCGATGTCACAGCTGGAATTCTGCACTTTTGAAGCAATGGACGGCCCATCGGTGATGACGAGATCAAAATCAGTGACTTTGGCACAACCGGTGAGGTTATTCTCCACCCTCGCATAGATGGTCTTCAAAGGACTGGTACTGGTATATTTGCCCTCGATATTATTGATATTATCCACTGCATCGGCAAGATTTTTATGGTAAGTGACTGTGGTGCCAGCCTGTGAAGTAATTTCAGAAGTATGACCAGAAATATCGAATTCTGAAGTTCCGGAGCTTTCACATTGAAATATGTCGGAGGGCTTATGCACCTCGGGTCCATCGGGAAAGGGAAATTCACCTTTGGTAGCCGTTCCCGTCCATTCAAGGTTGAAAGGACTTTGACCTATGGGACGGTCAATTACAATATAATAGGTTTCTCCCGGAAGTACATCCAGAGATTTGACGTAGCTGTTTCCATCAGGCCCCGGCCCTTCATAGGTATCCGTTTCCTGGTCATTCATGCCCGTATGGTTGTGACTCAGGCCTGCAGCATTAGGATTGGTAGTAGAGCAGCGGATGGAGGTGCCAAGATTACTGCAATCTTCAGCAGGTCCAAAAATAAAGAAATCGTAATCTACAGAAAGGTCGTGGGAAGTGGGTTTCAGATCAAACCCAAGCGTGCCGCTTTTTGTGATCTCGATCTTTAACCAAATGCTATTGTGTTCTCCGCTGCCACAGGAATTAAGGCCACTAACTTCCTGGGTTCCCAGCCCGTCGGCATTGGTAGAGATAGCCCCGTTCCCGCATATCTCAATGGCTCCCTGGCAATCATTGACCTGGCAGAATACGAGCTCCGGTAACAAAAACAAGAAGACACATGCTATCCGGCAAACTCTGTTCATATTCTTCGCAAGGTGATTTTTCCTTTGTTTAATTTATAGATCTCTTTTCTTAAGAAGAGCGTAGGAAAAATATACGAAGATAAGGGTCCATAAAATTACGATTAAAAGTTGATACCAATGAATGCCGTAATCTTTTTCAAAACCTGAACCGATTTGATTAGCTGCAGCTTGTACCGCTTTTAGCCTGGTGAAGGGTTCTTTGATGAGGTTGCTCATAGCTTCGAGCGGAAAGAAACGGGCGATATTGTCAGCGATATCAGTTCCGCGGAAGAATTTCCATTTTAATACACCGTAGGCGATGCTTTCAAAGATCCACCAGATGAAAAGAAAGCCCAGGGCAAAGGCCGAACGTTTTACAAGGATTCCCAAAAACATACAGAAGGCAAAGAATCCCGTTAGTTTTACAAAATAGCCCAGCAGGTATTCCAGGTCCGAAAAGACGATAGAAATTTCAGTAAAATCGGAAAATGAATAGCCAAGAATGAGGGAAACGATGAACAGAAAGAGGGTGGATATTAGCGAAAAGGCCAGGATGGTATAGAACTTTGATAAGATGAATTCCTTTTTGCTAAGGCCGTCGATAAGGTTTTGTTTCAGGGTGCGGTTGCTGTACTCGTTAGACATCATGGAGACAATGACGATGGCCAGGAATAATTTCAGCAAAGCGGCAATATAACTGTTGAAATGCCAGATGAAAGGAAAGTTGAAAATTCCCTGATCGGCCACCCTGAATTCAAAATCTCCAAATTTGAATTCGATGGAAGCAATAAGGGCGATAAAGGTGATCAGAATGAAATAAGTGCTGACCAGTATCCTTGCGGAACGGCTGTATCTGAGCTTGTGAAATTCTATATCTAAAAGTCGTAACATCAGGCAGGTTGGGTTTCTTTGGTGAGTTCAAGGAATTGTTCTTCGAGGCTTTCTTTGCGTTTTACCAGATAGGAAAGCGCCAGTCCTTTGTTGAACAGGTATTGGTTAATTTCTTGGGCTTCCATCGGTTCTGTAAGGAAAGCAGTAACCAGGTCATCCTTAAGTGTAATATTCCCTATTCTTGGATCTTCTCTTAGCAATACCTGGAGCAGTTCGGTATCGTTTGCCTTCAGCTCGAAAAAGCCATGGCTGGCATTAATGCCATCTACCGGGCCGCTGTAAAGTTTTACACCTTTCCTGATGATCACTACGTGCGAACATACCTTTTCAACTTCATCCAGCAGGTGGGAAGCCAGCAAAATAGTAGTGCCTGTGGTAGCAATTTTTCTGATAATTTCCCTAATCTGGTGAATTCCCTGTGGATCCAGTCCATTTGTGGGTTCATCGAGAATGAGGATTTCAGGATCATTAAGCAGGG
>JBAWAB010000075.1:0-1897 GCA_049589035.1 Salegentibacter sp. | reverse complement strand
TCTTTATTCTTTCTTTTTTGCTGTAGATCTCCTTACCCTGCCCGTCCTGAAAACTTATCTCCATGAACAGCAATTTCTTTTCCGGATTTTCAACCCCTGCTGAAAACTTCACAACTCCGGAGCTCTTTACCGGCAAGGCCGAAATTCGTACTGCATCGGCGCCATTCTTCTGGGCAAAATGCTCTTTATTTTCGGTGATGAGAAAAGATTTCCTGTAAATGCCACCATAAAAGGTGAAATCAGCATCCAGAGGCGGCACGGTTTCGTCATTCGAATTGTCCAGCTCAAGCTTCACCTCATTTCTGCCTAATTTCAGAAAAGGGGAGACCTCAAACTCAAAAGCGGTATAACCCCCATAATGTTCCCCGACAAACTTTCCGTTCACATACAATTTCGCCACCTGATTGGCCCCGTTGAACTTGATGTAATACGCTTTGGAGGTATCTCTTATAGAAATATTGGTCGTATAAAATCCCTTTCCGCGCCAGTAACCGGGCTCATCATCAAAGGCATCTTTGGCGTTCCAGGTATGGGGAAGACTCACCTGCTGTGCCTCCGGATTTTCTTCTGTATGAAATTGCCAGGTTTTGAGTTCTGTCTTTTGCTGGGCAAAAGCAAAGATTGGCAACAAGAGGAGCAATGACAGGATACTTTTCATGGGGAAATTTTTTAGAAAATGAAATTAAGAAATTTCGGAGACTCAGGGCTTTCCTTAGAAGGTGTTTATGATGCAGTTTCCAAGTGTGATGTACAGCGATCCCAACAATATTTTCCTTTCAGGAAAAGGGATGCAAAAGGGTTTTCAGAAAAAATCTGCAAAATCACGCATCTTTTTGGCCCTTTCTGCGTCTACTCATAAGCCAGGCCATCGAAAGTTGGCCTTTTAATGTTCATATATGAAAACCAGAAATTTTGCAGCCGCACTTGTGTTTGCGGCTATCAGTTATTCCGGATATACACAGGAATCGCGGGAATGTGCAACAAAGAAAATAGAAGCCTCCATTGAAGCATTTGGCGGGAGAAAACTTCTCGATTCCCTTCACACTCTCAAGTGGACGGGCCTCGGGTATCGCCTGATGCGGGAACAGTCTGAAAGACCGGAGGGACCTTTTATTACCGACTACTTTAGCATTGACACCAAAAAGGACCTGGACCGGAAAATGCTCAAATCAGCTCAGGAATCGAAACTCTTCGGCTACAGCATCAGTTATCTTCTGAACGACAGCCTGGCGGCAAGGAGCTTTAATGACAACGGACATTGGTATCCGGCGCCCAAAGTGGTGGAAAATGATCTTTTCCTGGCACCTGAACGCGTTTTGTTCACGGCTCTCCAGGCTTCCAACCTGCGCTGCGGAAAAGATACCATCATCCAGCAAGTGCCGCATTCAGAGATCTCCTTTAACTGGCGAAAAAAACCGGTGAAAGTATACCTCAACAAGAACACCCATCTCATCACGGCCGTACAGACCACTGAAGAATACCAGCTGGACAATTACCATGTATGGGGTGATGTGCCGCGAACCATCTACTATTCCTTCTACGGACTGGAACAAAACCATCTGCGCTACCCTTACCAGATGGATATCTTTATCAATGGGGAATTATCCGAAAATATTACCCTTACCAGCCTGGAACAGAATCCAGAGATTTCAGAGACCCTGGAAATTGATAAAAAGTTGCTTCCACAGATTAGCGCCTATTACAATCGAAAATCGGTGGGAGGACTTGCTACTGATAAGGCTTTTGAAGAGGAAGAAGGCCTCACTATTATCCCCGGCAGCTGGAACAGCAGCATCATAAAACAGGAAGATGGAATAGTGATCATAGAAGGGCCAGTCTCTTCAGGTTTTTCTTCTGAAATCATTGATTTTGCCCACAAATTATATCCTTCGGAAAA
>JBAWAB010000074.1:0-3871 GCA_049589035.1 Salegentibacter sp. | reverse complement strand
TAAGCCAGTCTTCCCATTTTTCGGAACCCACCATAGCGATCTTCTCAAAATTGTCTTTGTGTTCAAAATCCAATTTTGCATCCTCCCACATAGCGCTCGGGGTCCAGCCGTGAAAATTCTTCATTTCGAAATACCAGCGAATGTCCTTGAAGTTTCTGATCGTTTCTTCAAGTAAAGGCACGATCTTGTCGTAGTCCTGATCATCGAGTTTATCTTCAGCGATGCTGTAAATAATATTGTCTTTGGCTTCAATAGTAACCATAGTTAAGATTTTTGAGTTTCCTCTAAGTTCAGCATTATTGCAGGCTTTTTCAAGTTAGAGAATCCAAAGTTCACTTAAAGCTTTGTTAATCTTCAGCTTTTGAATTGTGCCGTTAAAGATTGGTTTTAAGAAGAAGCTGCTGTTTATTGACATTTTTCGCAAATACCCTTTACCACCAGGTTTACATCTTCAGCTTTATAACCTTTAGGAAGGCTTATTTGCGGAATGCGGTGATCGGTAAGGCAGAAGGTTTCATTGCAACGGGAGCAGTGGAAGTGCAGGTGCAGGTCGTTGTGTTCATCACCGGTACAATTGGCCTCGCAAAGAGCGTACTTTGAAACTCCCGTCCCATCATCGATCTGGTGCACAATCCCTTTTTCTTCAAAGGTACGGATGGTGCGATAAAGAGTGGTGCGGTCTGCCCTGGAGAAGGCTTCCTCGATATCGCTCAAGGTCACCGCCACCCGTTTTTCTAAAAGGAAATTAAGGACCAGCAGGCGCATAGCCGTAGGCCTTACATCTTTAGAATCTAAGAAATTTTCCGTCCGTGTCATCATCCCGAAATAGGGTCTGTTAATAGTGCTTCCAAGTTAGTGTTTTTGGGCGATTTCCGTAGGGAAACTCATAGGTTTAGTTTATCTTTATGATACATTAACCACTTCTCAAAAGCCTTGCCCCACAGGATCTTAAGTGAATCTTAAGAATTGCCTTAGGAAAGACTTAGATTGTGAAACTAGTTTTGGAGATGTAAAAAAACATTACTTCTGCAATGCTAGACAAGATCATCAAATACAGCATTCACCACAAGCTGATCATTCTGCTGTTTACCGCCGGAATCATTGGATTTGGGGTATATTCTCTTCTGAATATTCCAATTGGAGCTGTGCCCGATATTACTAATAACCAGGTGCAGGTGATCACCACTTCCCGTAACCTGGCGACCGAAGATGTGGAGAAATTCCTTACCTATCCCGTGGAGCTGGAAATGGCCAATTTGCCCGATGTTAAGGAGATTCGTTCCGTCTCAAAATTCGGTCTTTCCGTGGTCACCGTGGTTTTTAGTGATAAGATTGGAACTTATCTGCCACGGCAGCTTATTGCTGAAAAAATAAAGAATGCTGAAGAGAAGATTCCCGCCGGCTTCGGAAAGCCTTTTATGGGACCTATCAGCACAGGGCTGGGCGAGATTTATCAATATGTAATTGATGTAGATCCCGAGTATGCCGATGACTATTCCATCACCGATCTGCGCACTGTTCAGGATTGGATCGTGAAACGGCAGCTTTCGGGTATCCCGGGAGTGGTCGAGGTGAATACCTGGGGCGGCTATCTCAAGCAATATGAGGTCGCCATTAATCCTGAACGGCTAAGGGCGATGAACATTTCCCTTACTGAAGTTTATTCAGCGCTCGAAAAAAATAACAGCATTGCCGGTGGAGGATATATTGAAAAGAACAGCACAAGCTATTTTATAAGAGGAGAAGGCCTGGTAAATGACCTGGAAGACCTTCGGAATATTGTGGTTGAAAACAGAGATGGTACCCCTGTTTATGTAAAAGATATAGCTGACGTGGGCTTTGGCCATGCGACCCGATTCGGCGCTATTACCGGGAACGGCGAAGGAGAAAAGGTACTCGGGCAGGTGATGATGCTGAAGGGGGCCAATTCCAAAGCCGTGATTGACGCGGTGAAGGATCGCGTGGCCGAAATTCAGCCGAACCTGCCGCCGGGAATTAGCATAAATCCTTTCCTGGAACGCAGTGAATTGATTGGTAAAACCACCAATACCATTGCCGAAAACCTCATTTTGGGCTGTTTGATCGTAATCTTTGTCGTCGTGCTCTTACTCGGAAACCTTCGGTCTGGACTGGTGGTGGCTTCGGTAATTCCGCTTTGTTTGCTTTTTGCAATTTCTCTAATGTACATCTTTGGAGTAGATGCCAATTTGATGAGCCTTGGTGCGATCGATTTTGGGATCATCATTGACGGGGCGGTTATTATCGTAGAGTTTATCGCCTTCCGTATCACCAGCGAACGGCGAAAGGTACTATCCCTTTCAGGAAAGAAAAGACAGAACTTCATCGACAATATTACGCATCATGGTGCCTCAAAGATGATGCATTCCGCCGTATTCGGACAATTGATAATAATCATTGTTTTTATCCCCATTCTTTCTTTAGTTAACGTAGAAGGAAAAATGTTCCGGCCCATGGCGCTGGTGTTCTGTTTTGCACTTCTGGGTGCCATGCTCTTTTGTTTCACCTACGTTCCCGTGATGGCTTCACTGTTTATAAAACCTTCAGATCCCGATAAGAAAACGATCTCTTCCAGGATCATTGTTTTTCTTCAGGAGAAATACCGTCCCACCATGGCCTGGTGCCTGCGACGAAAGGGAGTGGTATTGGGCATGGCGGGAGCTTTACTCGTGAGCGTCGCCTTTTTATTCAGCAGAATGGGAGGGGAATTTGTCCCAACTCTTGATGAAGGCGATTTTGTGATACAACCCGTCCTGAAAACTGGAACTTCCCTGAGTGAAACGATCAAAACCACCACTCACATGGAGAAGATCCTGAAAAAATTTCCGGAAGTGGAACAGGTGGTAAGCCGTATTGGCGCCGCAGAAGTTCCCACCGACCCAATGTCGATGGAAGAGAGCGATATTATCCTTAAACTCACTCCTAAGGACGAGTGGACCACTGCCGATACTAAAGATGGTCTCGCCGATAAGTTCAAGGAAGCACTCTCGGTTATTCCTGGCGTGGAATATGAATTTACTCAACCTATAGAAATGCGTTTCAATGAGCTCATTACCGGCGTGAGGGCCGATCTGGCTATTAAGATCTTTGGTGAAAACCTTGATATACTTTACAACAAGGCCCTGGAGGTGCAGAAAGCCATTGAAGGGGTAAAAGGTGCATCAGATATTATCGTGGAAAAAGTGGCGGGTCTTCCGCAGATGTCGGTAAAATATGATCGTCAAAAAATTGCCAAATACGGCCTGAATGTACAGGATCTTAACAGGCTTATCACTACAGGTTTTGCCGGGGCTACCGCCGGAACCGTTTTTGAAGGTGAAAAGCAGTTCGACCTGGTGGTGCGTTTCGACAAGGATCACCGGCAAAATATAGAGGATATCGAGATGGCTTCGGTACAGCTTCCCAATGGTAGCAAACTTCCGCTCAGCGAATTTGCCACTATTAGTTATACCCGCGGGCCGGCAAAAATTTCCAGAGACGATACCAAACGCCGTATTGTAGTTGGAGTGAACGTCAGGAACCGCGACCTGGAATCGGTGGTGCGGGATGTGCAGGGCATTATTGATGAGAAAATTGATCTTCCCGTGGGTTATTCCGTTACCTATGGCGGGCAGTTTGAAAACCTGAGAACGGCGAAAGAAAGGCTTATGATAGCTGTTCCTATTGCGCTGGTACTCATTTTTGTCCTGCTGTATTTCGCGTTTGATTCGGTGAAGGAAGCACTTATTATTTACAGTGCGATTCCACTGGCGGCCGTAGGAGGTGTGTTGCTGCTTTTCGTGCGTGGCCTGCCCTTCAGTATTTCTGCAGGAGTTGGTTTTATTGCTCTCTTCGGAATAGCGGTGCTCAACGG
>JBAWAB010000073.1:0-2537 GCA_049589035.1 Salegentibacter sp. | reverse complement strand
GCTCGTGGGACTTATTTCTACTTTTCGTCTACTCAACCGCACCCAGGATCTGCACGTATATGGGCCTAAAGGCATTAAGGAAATAATTACCCTTCAATTGAAATTATCCAATTCCTGGACCAATTATTCGCTCTATTTTCATGAACTTGAAAGCAAGGAGCCGCAGCTTATCTATGAAGATGAGAAGGTGACGGTAGAAACGATTCCGTTAAAGCACCGGGTGTACACCAATGGATTTCTTTTTAAGGAAAAGCCCGGTGACCGTAAACTGCTTGTTAATAGAGCTGCGGAATATAATATTGACGTTTCCCTTTACAAAAGCCTGAAAAAGGGAAAAGACGTTTATTCTGAAGACGGAAAACTAATTGCGAATAGCCTTGTTACTGCCGATCCGAAACCACCGATGAGTTATGCATTTTGCAGTGACACTGTTTTTGATCCTTCTATAATACCGCAGATAGCTAAAACCAGCGTTTTGTATCATGAATCCACTTTTCTCGATGAACAGCTGGAGCTCGCCGAACCTACCAAACATTCTACGGCCAAACAGGCGGCCCTTATTGCCCGGGAAGCCGGGGTAGGGCAGCTACTCCTGGGCCATTATTCTACCCGATATAACGACCTGGAACGCTTCCGACAAGAAGCTGAAAGTATTTTCTCACGGGTAGATTTATCCGATGATGGGAAGGTTTTTGTCTTTGAATGACGTATTTTCACATTTCCTTAGCTTTTTTGCCTGCAGAAATTACTGATAATCCCTTAATGAGCTGATTGTTTGTAGGTTCTGTCTTACATTTTATGTTAAAAAAAACTTAAAATCGATGAAGGACATCTTCTAAAATGCATTTTGTCGATTATATGTGTACTTTTATCTGACCGAATCTAACCAATCGATCTATGAAAAGAAGTATACACCGATTTTTGATGCTGGCGCTCTGCACTCTCACGCTAGCGTCCTGCGCAAAAGAAAATCTTGACGAAGAGATCACGGCCTATAATAATGTAGCCGAAAATCCGGTTGATTTCTCTTATTCCAATATGGAAATTCAGATCCTGGACCAGGTGAATGCCTACAGGAAAAGTCTGGATCTCCCGGAATTGAAACCTCTTGCTGAAATATCATTGGAAGCAGAAGACCATACCACCTATATGGCCGAGACCGGCCAGGTAAATCACGATAATTTTGGGCAACGCTACACCGATTTGGTGAATAGCATTGGAGCCAAAGCGGTAAGCGAAAATGTGGCTTTTGGCTACCATTCGGCTGAAGCAGTTGTGCAGGCCTGGATCAACAGCGAAGGGCACCGGGAGAATATTGAAGGCAATAGCACGCACTTCGGGATCTCCGTAAAACAGGATAAAGAAGGAAGAAATTATTACACTAATATATTTGTTCGAAAATAGCTGAAAATTTTTATTTAGAGGAAGGGGTTCAGGACGCAGCTGAACCCCTTTCTTGTTTTTGGGCGTTAGTGGAAAGAGTAGAGTGGAAAGTGGAGAAGTCTCTAGGAGCAATCAGATCTGGAGTCAAGATTGAAGAAGAGGCATAATGTAGAAGTCCTGAGTCTAAAATCTCAATACTAACTTCTATTTCGCCACAAATGCACGAATATTTTCTGGCCACTCTTTCCGCTAATTTATAGACTGGAATACGCAATACTTCTGGAACATGAAACCTGGAACCTGAAACAAGAAATTGCGATCGCGCAATCTCACTTCTCAACACTCAATACTAACTTCTATTTCGCCACGAATACACGAATGACTTAAGATCTCTCTACAGGCTCGCGTCTATAGCCACCGACTAGACTCTAGAGTCTATAATCTCACATCTCATGTCTCACGTCTCACATCTCACTTCAAATAAAATAAAAAGGGTTCAGAACGCAGCTGAACCCTTTTCGGAGTTGGGGCAGTGGGGATCTTTATTCCATTCTAACCACGCTGAACATAGAACGTCGGTTTAGCTGATACTCTTCTTTAGTACAGCGGTCGCATTCTATGGCAGGTTTGGTTTCTCCGTATCCTTTATAAGATTCTATGCGGTCTTTGTCAATTCCGTGTGCGATAAGGTAATCGTAGGTCGATTTTGCACGTTTTTCAGCCAGTTTTTCGTTGTATTGCTCACTTCCGCGTTTATCGGTATGCGAGCTGATGGCGATTACCAGTCCCGGGTATTCATTTTTCATGAGCTCAACCAGTTTGTCCAGCTCTTTTGCAGCATCGGGACGAATGTTGTACTTGTCGAAGTCGAAGTAGATATTGTTGATCTCGGCAAGATATTCTACGTCCTTCACCGGGTCAAGCTGAATATTATACTCGATCTCATCTTTATCATTACTGTCATGTGTATCTACGTTTCCGGTAAATTCATTGTATTCTATCTGTTTTGCTTCTAACGGAAGGCTTTGATTGCGCTGCACCCGGGTTTGATATTTCCCTTCTTCGTCGGTCTGAAGAAAAGCAACCTGGTTGTGATCTTCATCGAAAACGCGCACCGTAGCATCGGCCACAGGTTTGCCGTTCACCGCATCGGT
>JBAWAB010000072.1:0-8243 GCA_049589035.1 Salegentibacter sp. | reverse complement strand
CCCCGAAGGTACCGGTATTGCTCATTCTGATAGGCTTGTGTTGAAAATCCGGCAATCTTGTTGAAGAAACCAAGTTTAGTATTGCTCATCACCGGGTGGTGCACCGCCACCACAATGGTCTTTCCGTGGCTATCCTTAAGGTCATCCTTAAATTCGATGAAGAGTTGCTCCCGGGTTTTGATGTCACATTTATTGTTAATATCGGGATGGTCGTCCCAATTTTCCAAAAACCACTGCGAATCGACCATTTCCAGCACAAGTTTGTCATTAATATCTTCCTTTTCCAGGGGGCAGCCGTCGCTTGGCCAGAATTCGGAGCCTTTCAGGTTGTCCTGCAGATAACTCTCGAGGTCATCAATGGTTTGAGGAGCAGCTTTATTCCATTCATTAACGCCGGGGGTAAAGATGACGTTTCCGTGGAAATCCTGAAGAGGTTGTAACAAGTTCTTCCGCAGAGATTGTTGAATCTTTTCTCTATTCCCTTCTTCCTCTTCGGAAGGATAACCGTCTTCTCCGGTGACATTTCCCACCAGCAGCAAGGTCGCCTCATCATCGTTTCGGGAAGCTTTGTTGATCTGCTGAAGAATCTGGGACACGGCCTCCTCCTCTTTGAGACCGGTGTTTGAAGTGATGTAGAAGGTGTGGCTAACTTCACTCTTTTTAGTTCGATCCTTTTCCTGGGCTAAGGCTGCAAGATTGAAAAACAGTAGAAAGAAAAATACGCAGGATACGGGACGTAAAAAAATTTTCAGATTTATGGGGGTCAAATGGTGCTGAATTAATAGTGAAAAATCTCTTTTCCCGGCTTTCTGATGCCGGTTTTTCTCAATATTGGAAAAAAAGCAAAAAAATCCATAAATTTTAACGCACTATAACATTTGATCGAAAGAAGCAGTGCATGTTCCCCGGCAATTTTCTTCACATTTTTTTAGCAGAATTGGCCATGCTGTAGCTATAAAATGTTAAGTTTGTTTCCTACCCAATTATTGAAAAAATTTCAACAATGAAGAATAAGTCGTATCTTATTTTAACCACGATAGTCTCTGCCCTCGGCGGACTTCTGTTTGGTTATGACACCGGAGTTATTAACGGCTCCCAGTATTTTTTTAGTCAGTATTTCGACCTCGACGCCGCCATGAAAGGTTGGGTTGTAGGGAGTGCGCTCATCGGTTGTTTCTTCGGGGCTATTATCGCAGGTCCTATCAGTAGCGCCGTTGGCCGAAAATATTCCCTGATCTTTTCATCTATACTTTTCTCAATTTCGGCCTGGGGCTCGGGATTACCTTCTTTTCTTCCGCAATCTGTCTCTCTGTTGGTGATGTTCCGAATTATAGGCGGCCTTGGCATAGGTTTGGCTTCGATGAATGCGCCTACCTATATTGCTGAAATTGCTCCTGCAAAAATTCGCGGAACGCTGGTGAGCTATTATCAGCTGGCTATTGTGGTAGGGTTTTTCGTAGTTTTTCTTGTTACCTATTTTATTGGAAATAATGCCACACAAGCCGAAAACATTCAGGACGGCTGGAGATTTATGCTTTGGTCTGAACTTGTACCGAGCTGTCTCTTCCTTATCCTGCTGTTCTTCGTTCCCAAAAGTCCGCGATGGTTGGCCCTGAAAGGTTTCCGGAGTGAGGCGATGCATATTCTCACCCGCATCCACGGTCCAGAGGTCGCAAATGTGGAGATCAAGGAAATAGAAAAATCTATTAATAAAGAGGAAAAGAAAACCCGTGTAAACGTTTTTGCCAAAGGTGTTTTCTCTGTTATCGTCATAGGTACTGTGCTTTCGGTTCTTCAGCAATTCACCGGGATCAATGCGGTGCTTTACTACGGGGCCGATATTTTTGAAAAAGCGCTCGGCTTCGGAAAAGAAGATGTGCTGGCGCAGCAAATATTGCTGGCGGGGATCAACCTGGTTTTCACTTTCGTAGCAATGGCCACTGTAGACCGCTTCGGAAGAAAACCCCTTATTTATATTGGTTCTGGCGGAATGGTCATCGGCTTTTTGCTGCTCGGTGGCACTTTGATGGCCGGAAATGTCGGGATCCTTTCTCTTATTGGGGTGCTAATGTTCGTAGCGGCCTTTGCTATGTCTATGGGACCTGTTGTTTGGGTGATCCTTTCTGAAATGTTCCCGAACAGGATAAGAAGTGTGGCCATGTCTATAGCCGTTGCGGCGCAATGGGCAGCGAATTATGTTGTTTCGCAAACTTTTCCCATGGTGGCTGAAAGTAATGTCAATAACAACGATTTCTGGAATGGCTCTCTGCCATATTTTATCTTTTCAGTATTTATCCTGATCATTATCTTCTTTACGATGAAGTATATTCCTGAAACCAAGGGGAAATCTCTCGAAGAACTTGAGAATATCTGGGATATTCCTGAAAAACTAAAGGAAACGACCTAAAAGAACGAAGTCCAAAAAAACAGAAAAGCATCGCCCCGGCGGTGCTTTTTTTATAGAATGCCAGCCCGCATAGGAAATCTAATCATCAACCTATGCAAAGGTAGGCTTCCTCAAGATTCCATTTTTTTGTCACCCTGAACTTGATTCAGGGTCTCTGAACTCAGATTCTGAAATAAGATCGACAGCTGTTAAAAACGGTGAATCTCAATTTCAATTCAGATTTCTTTTTTCTATGAAGAAGCGCTTGATGAGCTCTGCGGCTTCTTCTTCCAGAATACCGCTTACCACCTTGGTTTTGGGGTGAAGCTGTACGCCCATATTTCTATAGCCCCGCTGAGCATCAGACGCCGCGAAGACCAGCTTTGAAATCTGGCTCCAGTACAAAGCTCCTGCACACATCTGGCAAGGCTCGAGACTTACATACATGGTGCAATTGAGCAGGTATTTGCCGCCAAGGAAATTGGCCGCTGCCGTGATGGCCTGCATTTCTGCATGTGCGGTCACATCGTTCAGCGTTTCGGTGAGATTATGGCCGCGGGCTATAATGCGGTCATTGATCACCACGACCACGCCGACGGGAATTTCGCCTTGTTCAAAAGCCTTTTCGGCCTCTTCCAGGGCTTTTCGCATAAAGTATTCGTCGCTAAAAGGCTTCAGCATTTTGAGAAAGTTTGTTTCGGCAAGATAAAATTATAAAGAATTTCCTGCCAGAAAAGCTTGCCGAAAATAGCAGTGCATAATGTAACTTTGTGCAGAATGGCAACAAATATTCTCAAAACGATCAATTCGCCTGCAGATCTTCGGAAGCTTTCTCCTGAAGAATTACCTGCTTTGGCAGCTGAGCTCCGGAAATTCATTATAGACATAGTCGCGACCAAAGAAGGACATCTTGGTGCCAGTCTTGGGGTGATAGAACTCACCATAGCGTTACACTATGCCTTCAACACGCCTGAAGATTTGCTGGTTTGGGATGTTGGCCATCAGGCATACGGCCATAAGATCCTTACCGGAAGACGGGAGAAATTCCATTCCAACCGACAGCTCAATGGCATCAGCGGTTTTCCGAAGCGCGAAGAGAGTGAATACGATACCTTCGGAACCGGACATTCTTCCACTTCAATTTCCGCAGCTTTGGGAATGGCTTTGGCTTCAGCGCTAAAGGGCGATCTGGAAAAGCATCATATTGCGGTAATTGGCGATGCTTCCATTGCCTCCGGAATGGCTTTTGAAGGTTTGAACCACGCCGGTGTGACCGATGCTAATCTCTTAGTTATTCTGAATGACAATGCTATAGGCATCGATCCAAGTGTGGGGGCGCTCAAGCAATATCTCACCAAGGCGCGGGTAGGGCATAAACCTGCGGAAAGCAACATCATTGAGGCTCTTAATTTCCAATATTTTGGGCCTGTTGACGGGCATGATCTTGAAAGCCTGCTCAAGACTTTCCGGGAGCTGAAGCAGATTAAGGGGCCTAAGTTCCTGCATGTGATCACCACCAAAGGGAAAGGCTTGAAAAAAGCCGAAGAAGACCAGGTAAAGTATCATGCTCCGGGCAAATTTCAACCCGATACCGGCGAATTACTGCCCTATGACACCGAAGGGCTTCCGTTGAAATATCAGGATGTTTTCGGGCTTACGCTCGTGGAGCTGGCCGAAAAAAATGAAAAGATTATTGGCATCACCCCCGCCATGCCTACCGGGAGTTCACTAAAGTACATGATGCAGGCTTTTCCCGACAGGGCTTTTGACGTAGGAATTGCCGAACAGCACGCCGTCACGCTGGCAGCCGGCATGGCCACCCAGGGCTTCACTGTTTTTTGCGCTATTTATTCCACCTTTTTGCAGCGGGCTTACGATCAGTTGATCCACGATGTGGCTTTGCAAAAGCTGCCGGTCATCTTTTGCCTCGATCGGGCAGGACTGGTGGGAGAGGATGGTGCTACACACCACGGCGTTTTCGATATTGCCTATTTGCGCTGCATTCCCAACATGATCATTGCGGCGCCTTCAGATGAGATCGACCTGCGGCAGTTGCTTTATACGGCTCAGTTGGCTCTTGATCGCCCGCTGGCGATCCGTTATCCCCGGGGAAGAGGGGTTTCTGTTGAATGGAAACTGCCTTTTGAAAAGATAGAATTTGGGAAAGGGCGCTGCCTCAGGGAAGGAACGGAAGTTGCCATTCTCAGTATCGGTAATATGGCGGCGAATGTGAAGGACGCAATAGAGGCTGTGGGAGAAAATGTTAAAATTGGTCATTTCGATATGCGTTTCGTGAAGCCGCTGGATGAGGAGTTGCTTCATCATGTCTTCAGAAAATACAGATCGGTGATCACTGTTGAAGATGGTGTGATTCGCGGCGGATTCGGTAGCGCAGTCTTGGAATTTGCCTCTGAAAATCATTATTTTACGCGCGTGGAGTGTCTGGGCATCCCGGATAGCTTTATTGAGCAAGGAAATTTGAGGCAATTACAAGAAATCGCCAAAATTGACGTTGAGAATATAGAAGAGGTCCTAAGAATTCATCTTCAAAATCCTTAATTTTGCAAATCCGAAAATATAAAATAGTACAATCCCGAAATCTAATATGAACATCCGATTACTGAGCCTCTGTTTTTTTCTGGTATGCATTAAAACTTTTGGGGCTGTGGTGCGAAATCCGGCAATTGACTCCACTGCTGTAAAAGATACCACTACCGTAGATACCACTCAAACCGAGGTGGTTATCTATTGGACCGAAAAGAATACCGTGGGTCTTAACCTCAATGAGGTGGCCTTTGTGAACTGGAATACCGGTGGTAATAACTCAATATCGGGGCTCCTTCACGGCAACTTCGAACGAAATTACAAGAAAAAGCTGACCAACTGGAAGAACAGCATTAATTTGAAATATGGCGTGAACGCGCAGGAGGGCCGGGAAGTGAGAAAGACCGAAGACGAACTTGGGATCAACTCTACTTTTGGGTACCGCAAAGATTCGGTTTCCAGCTGGTACTATTCGGCTAAACTGAATTTCAACACTCAGTTTACAGCCGGTTACAAATATCCGGAGAAGAATAAGCCGATCTCTAAATTTATGGCGCCGGGTTATCTGTTTCTGGGGATAGGAAGTGAATATTCCGATCCCAATGAAGACCTCAACGTGTATGTTTCGCCGGTAACGCAGAAGTCTACTTTTGTGCTGGACCAGCGACTGGCGAACGAAGGAATGTTCGGGGTGACGCCTGCTGTGAAAGATGAAGAAGGCAATATCCTGCAGGAAGGTGAAAAGGTGCGCACGGAATTTGGATTCCTGGTGACCAGCGACTTCAGCAAAGAGGTCTTCGAAAATATAAAACTCGACAACAAGCTTAGCCTCTATTCCGATTACCTCAATAAATTCGGGAATATTGATGTAGACTGGCAGCTCAACCTCAATATGAAGGTGAACGATTTTGTGAAAGCCAATGTAGGTTCACAGCTGCGTTACGACGACGATGTGAAATACAAGGAAGACACCAATGGCGACGGAAAGCTGGAAACCTTCGGCCCCCGGGTGCAGTTCAAGCAGATGCTGGGCGTGGGACTTGTCTATGAATTCTGAAATTCGTCTTTTTCTGCGGAAGAACTACAGACTCAGTCCTTTGTATTTCTTAAAGGAAGCCACTGTAAAACCATCGGTGAGCGACGCCGTATAAGAGCAAATCTGAAGTAGCTTCTGGTAAACCCCGGCTTCTTCGTTCTGCAGGTGTTGCAGCTCGGGAACCGACTTTAGTACAAGGCGATTGTAATTAGAAGCGTCCATCCCTTCTTCCGGTAAAAAAGCATTCGTATAGGTATCCAAAAGCTGGGAAAGCATCTTGTAACCCGCAATTTCCTTGCTTATCACCTCTTCACTCTGATAGATCCTCTCGATGCTCAGTTTGATGATATCGGCAATCTGGGCTTCATATTTACTCTTGTCAAACAGAGATTCGTGAAATCTGCCCGCGAGTATGGCTTCCTCATTTTTCAGGAAGATCTCGGCGGCTTCGGTGATGAGCGTATTAATGGCAAGCGCACGAAGGTAGCTCAGCCTGTCTGCCGTACTTTGAAGCGAATTGTATTTGTTGGTATTGATGCTGTCCTTAACGAGTTTTATAAGGTATTCCAGAGCATAATCTTCATCGATCAGGCCAAGGTTGATCCCGTCCTCAAAATCGATAATGGTATAGCAAATATCATCTGCGGCTTCGACCAAAAAAGCCAGCGGATGCCTGGAAAAGCTGAGGTCTTTTCCTTTGCGTGTCATGATGAGGCCCAGTTCTTCAGCTATCTCGGCAAAGATCTCTTTCTCATTCTGGAAGAATCCGAATTTCTTGTCGGCAATATTGCGCGTGGGTTTATGCGGAAGGGATCCCTTCGGATATTTCATAAAAGCTCCAAGCGTGGCATAAGAAAGACGAAGTCCGCCGGGAATGCCAGGACGATTTTCGGTGAGGATCTTGAAACCATTGGCATTTCCTTCGAATTTCACCAGGTCCTGGTATTCTTTTTCGGTGAGCTGCGTTTTGAACCGTCTACCGTTCCCATTGCTGAAATATTCTCCTATGGCTTTCTCTCCGGAATGGCCAAAAGGAGGATTTCCGATGTCATGAGCAAGGGCTGCCGCCGCAACAATTGCCCCGAAATCGTTCATCTGGTAGCCGTAGGTTGTTTTAAGATGTGGATGTTTTTCCAGGATCTTCTGGCCGGTAAGTCGGCCGAGAGAGCGCCCCACGACAGAAACCTCAAGGCTATGGGTAAGCCTGGTGTGAACAAAATCGGTTTTGGAAAGGGGAATTACCTGCGTTTTATCCTGAAGGCTCCGGAAAGCCGAAGAAAAGATGATGCGGTCATAATCTACTTCGAAGCCCAGTCGGGTCTCGTTTTGTTCTTTTCTTAGCCTTTTATTGGTGTCTCCAAACCTCTTGAGAGAAAGGAGTTGTTCCCATTTCATCATTTTGTTCAATTTGCGTTAGGGATTGAGCGGGTTGCCTGAGCTCTTCAACCGGCCGGCAGGCTGGTTGAAAGCGAGCCGCGAAAGCCCGGCCTGTAAGGCAACGCCCAAAAAAATAACAGATGTCGTCAAAAATACAAAAACCACTCCCGTTAAAACCATTGGATTATTAAAAATCACAGCGCTTTGAGCGTTGCACGGGAAGATATTTAGGGAAAGGAGGGAACCGGGGGGTGATTCCATAAAAGTTATGGTTCAAGCTCGAACAACGCCCCGTTGGGGAGCGAGGCGCTATTTGAGGCATTAAAAATCAGCGTCAAAGCTGATTTTGTCAGAATCTTTATCTTTATTTATGAGCCCTTTTTTCTGATATTCACTGGCTCTTTTTTCAAGAATATTTGTTTTTTCCTGCAGGTTGATCGTATTCATAAAGTCGAACGGATTGGTTACCCCATATTCCTTCTCGCATCCCAGTTCCACAAGCAATCTATCGGTAGCAAACTCGAGGTGCTGGCTCATCAGTTTGGGATTCATTCCCAGGAGGCTCGCAGGAAGGGATTCGGTAATAAATTCGCGTTCTATCTTCAGCGCTTCCACAAGGAGCTCGCGGATGCGTTCTTTTGGTACTTTATTGATAAGATGGTTGTTGTGTAAATGCACGGCAAAGTCGCTGTGTACGCCTTTATCTCTGGAGATAAGCTCGTTGGAGAAGGTGAGGCCTGGCATGAGTCCTCTTTTCTTCAGCCAGAAAATGGAGCAGAAAGCACCGCTAAAGAAGATGTCTTCTATGGCAGCAAAGGCGACAAGGCGTTCGGCGAAAGAATCAGATTCTTTCCATTGGAGTGCCCATTCTGCTTTTTTCTTAATGGCCGGGAAAACTTC
>JBAWAB010000071.1:0-25704 GCA_049589035.1 Salegentibacter sp. | reverse complement strand
CAGGAGCAGGTGAGCGGGGAAGTCTTTGTGAGCTTGCATCCATACAGGTTTAGTTTAAACGGAATTAAATCGAAATTTGATCTTATGAATTCCGGTTTCGGAAAATACGGAGAAGAGAATAAGGCCTGGACTGCAGATGATGCCAAGGGTTTTATAAAGATCCTGTCGAATTCAGGAAAGATCTACGAACACGTAAAACAGGAACAATGATCGAAGCAGGAATCATAGGAGGCGCGGGTTATACGGCCGGAGAACTCATCAGAATATTACTGAGACATCCGGAGGTAAACCTGAACTTTGTTTACAGTACTTCCCAGCCGGGGAAACCCATAGCACAGATACATCAGGACCTTTTGGGCGAAACTGATCTGGAATTTAGCGGAGAACTCAATAAGGACGTGGATGTGGTTTTTCTATGTCTGGGCCACGGAAATTCTAAAAAATTTCTTGCGGAAAATCAGTTTTCAGCTAAGACGAAAATCGTTGATTTGAGCACCGATTTTAGAATGGCTGCCAATAACCATGATTTTGTTTACGGTCTTCCGGAATTCAATAAAGAGAAGATCAAATCGGCTCAAAACATTGCGAATCCTGGATGTTTCGCTACGGCTATCAGCCTGGCCATTCTGCCGCTTGCGGGCTCAGGAAAATTGAAAGACGAATGGCATGTAAATGCAGTGACCGGTGCTACCGGCGCTGGAACATCACTTTCTGAAACTACTCATTTTACCTGGAGAGATAATAACTTTTCAGCTTATAAATCCTTTTCGCATCAGCATTTGAACGAGATAGGGCAGAGTCTGAAAAGACTTCAGCCCGATTATGAAGGCGCTGTGAATTTTATTCCGAATAGAGGGAATTTTTCGAGAGGGATTCATGCTACGGCTTATACCAAATTTTCGGGAAGTCTTGAGGAGGCTAAAGAAATTTATGACAACACCTATAAGGATGCCGCTTTCACCTTTGTGGTAGAAGAAGAACTTCATCTTAAACAGGTGGTGAACACCAATAAATGTTTGCTGAAACTGGAGAAATTTGGAGATAAGTTATTGGTGACAAGTATCATCGATAACCTGTTAAAAGGAGCTTCAGGCCAGGCGATGCAGAACATGAACCTGATGTTTGGCCTCGAAGAGAATGTGGGATTGAGATTAAAAGCGAGTTATTTCTAATTTGAAGGCTCCAGATCCAAGACCCAAAAAAGGTTATCCTGAACTTGTTTCAGGATCTCAACAATGGAAAATAAAAATCGATTAGAAGCTGAAACAATATATAATAACATGAAAATAGGAATTATCGGAGCTGGAAACCTGGGAATATCAATAGCCAAAGGGCTGATATTTAGCAATGCTTTTACCAGTCTGTATCTCACTAAAAGAAAAGTGGAAGAAATCAGTGAATTTGAAGAATATTCTAAAGTTTCTGCAACCGCCGATAATAGGGAGGCTGTGAAAAATTCTGATATTCTCATATTTTCAGTTCAGCCCACTCAGTTAGAGAGAATACTGGAAGAGATCAAAGATCTGCTTACCGATAAACACGTGCTGATTTCGACCGTGACTGGTTTTAAGATTCCGAAGATAGAAGCGATTGTTGGGGAGGAGCATTTTATTATTCGTTCCATGCCGAATACCGCCATTGCCGTGGGAAAATCTATGACCTGCCTTTGCAGTAATGAAAAGGGTAAAAAGCGGATCGCTATTGCCGAAGCTATTTTTAACCGGCTTGGGACCAGCATTATCATCCCGGAGAATAAAATGCAAGCCGCCACCGTGATCTGCGCCAGCGGAGTGGCGTTCTGGATGCGTTTGATACGGGCAACCACTCAGGGAGCGGTACAACTCGGTTTTGATGCAAAAGAAGCTCAGCAGCTTTCTATGCAGACCTGCCTGGGTGCGGCAAGTTTGCTGATAGAGTCCGGGAATCATCCTGAAGAAGAGATCGACAAGGTGACCACGCCGAGAGGCTGCACCATCGAAGGGCTGAACGAAATGGAACACAACGGCCTGAGTTCTTCTCTTATCAAAGGGATCCAGGCTTCCTTTAAAAAAATCAATAATATCTCTGAACAATAATTATGGATCTATTTGACGTATATCCGCTTTATGATATCACCCCGGTAAAAGGGCAGGGCTCTTATGTTTTCGACAAAGACGGCAATAAATATCTCGACCTCTACGGAGGGCATGCCGTGATCTCGATCGGGCATTCACATCCTGCTTATGTGAACAAGCTGAGGGACCAGCTGAAAAAGATAGGTTTTTATTCAAATTCGGTGAAGAATCCCTTGCAGGAGGAGCTGGCTGAGAAGCTTGAGAAGGTTTCGGGAGTAGAAGATTACAGTTTATTCTTATGTAATTCGGGAGCCGAGGCCAATGAAAATGCACTAAAATTAGCCTCTTTTCATACTGAAAAAAGCAGGGTGATCTATTTTGAAAAAGCTTTCCACGGAAGGACTTCCGGAGCTGTGGCCGTGACCGATAATGAGGGCATCAAATCACCATTCAACAAAGATCATAAGGTTACAAAATTGGCTTTTGAAGATTCGGAAGCCCTTGAAGCCGAACTGAAAAAAGGGGATGTGGCTGCGGTGATTTTTGAGGTGATCCAGGGAGTTGGCGGACTTGATGAAGCGAGCAGTGAATTTTATCAGAAAGCCGGGCAATTTTGCGCCAAATACGGAGCGGTTCTTATTGCTGATGAGGTACAGGCAGGTTACGGAAGGACCGGAGACTTTTTTGCATTTCAGAAGCATGGGATAAGGCCTGACATTATTTCCATCGCGAAGGGAATGGGCAATGGTTTTCCGGTAGGAGGAATTCTGATCGACAAGAAAATCGAACCCAGAAGCGGAATGCTGGGGACCACCTTCGGCGGAAACCATCTGGCCTGTGCGGCCGGGATCGCAGTTTTGGATACTATTGAGAAGGAACACTTGTTGGAAAACGCCAAAGACCTGTTCGGATACGTGAAGGAAAAGGCAGAAAAAATTCCGCAGATCAAAAAGGTAAAAGGAAGGGGATTAATGATAGGCCTGGAATTCGATTTTGAAGTAGCGCCTCTCAGAAAGGAGCTGTTGTTCAAACATCAGGTATTTACCGGCGCGGCAAGCAATAAAAAGCTATTGCGGATACTGCCTCCTTTGAACATCAAAAAAGACCAATTTGACGTTTTCTTCAAAGCGCTGAAGATTGCTTTGGAGAATTATTAATCAATAAAACACGTCATCCCTAACTTGTTTCGGGATCTTTAAGAAGCTGAAACAAGCTTAACATAGGTAAGTTTAGCTCGACGGAAAATAGTACAATAATGAAGAATTACACCACATTATCAGATATAGAGAATTTAGAGGAACTCATCCAGGAGGCGCTTGCGCTGAAGAAGGAAAATACTGCAGCCGATATCGGGAAAGGAAAGACACTGGGGATGCTGTTTTTTAACCCCAGTCTCAGGACACGGCTAAGCACCGAGAAAGCGGGAAAACTGCTGGGAATGGAAGTCATGGTGATGAACGCCGATAAGGATGGCTGGGCACTGGAATTTGAAGATGGAGCAGTAATGGATTCCAGTAAGGCCGAGCATATCAAGGAGGCTGCGGGAGTACTTTCACAGTATTGCGATATCATCGCAGTCCGTGCATTTCCGGGGCTGGAGGATAAGGAAAAAGATGAGGAGGAAATAATCCTGAATAGTTTTAAGAAATATGCTTCAGTACCTGTAGTGAACCTGGAAAGCGCCACCGGACACCCGCTACAGGCTCTGACTGATGCCTTGACTGTAACCGAACTAAAATCGACTAAAAGGCCAAAAGTGGTACTTAGCTGGGCTCCACACCCAAAAGCATTGCCTCAGTCGGTGCCGAATTCCTTTGTGGAAGTGATGCAGCGAATGGATGTGGACCTGATAATTGCCAATCCTGAAGGCTATAATCTTGATCCGAAACTGGTGAAGGACACGCCAGTAAATCATGATCAGGAAGAGGCGCTTAAGGATGCCGATTTCGTGTATGTGAAGAACTGGAGCAGTTATGAGCAGTACGGGAAGGTTCTAAAGACCGACAGGGAATGGACTCTTAATAGTGAAAAACTGAAGAATTCAAATAATGCCAGGGTAATGCATTGTCTTCCGGTGCGAAGAAATGTGGTGATCGCCGATGAGGTACTGGACAGCGAAAACTCGGTGGTGCTGCAGCAGGCCGGAAACCGGACATATGCGGCCCAGGCGGTTTTGAAGAGATTACTTGAGAAAAAATAAGTCATCTCGACTTCGGTCGTTGGGACAGAAAAGTTAAAAAAATCGTCATTCCGAACTCTTTCGGGATCTATAAGAAGCTGAAACAAGCCTGCCTGACTTTAGGCAGGTTCAGCTTGACGTATTATCAATAAGAAATGAAACAAGTACTTAAAGTCGTAAAGACGGGAGGGAAGCTGATTGAAGATCAGGAAAAGTTCTCACAGTTCTTAAAGGACTTTTCATCACTGGAAGGACCAAAGATCCTGGTACATGGCGGTGGAAAAATGGCTACTGAAATAGCTTCCAAACTCGGATATGAAACCAAAATGCTAGATGGGAGAAGGATCACCGATGGCGATTCGATCAAGGTGATCACGATGGTCTATGGCGGACTTATCAGTAAGAATATCGTGGCAGGATTGCAGAAACTCGGCACTAATGCCATAGGGCTTTGCGGCGCTGATGGCAAGAGTATCGTTTCGGTAAAACGGCCTGTGACAGAAGTAGATTATGGCTATGTGGGAGATATTGAAGAGGTGAACAGCAGTTTTATTTCAGCTCTTCTAAAAGACGCGGTAGTTCCCGTTTTCTCTGCTATTTCCTGGAGCAGGGAAGGAGAACTTCTGAATACCAACGCCGATTCCATAGCTGCAGAAATTGCCAAAGGAATGAGCAAAATTTACGACACCGAACTTTACTACTGTTTTGAGAAGAAAGGTGTTCTTGCCGATGCGGAAGATGATGATTCGGTAATCGAACTTGTTGATACCAAAAAATACAATGAATTACTTGAAAAGGGAATCATCAGTGACGGGATGTTACCGAAACTGCATAATTGCTTTCAGGCCCTCGAAGCAGGAGTGGGAAGCATATATCTTGGTGATTCCAAATTGCTTCAGAGAAACTCTATCCATACCAAAATCGTAAAATAATGCAGATAAAGCAATTACAGGAAGAGGCCATAGAATTATTAAAAAGGCTCATCGAAACCGAATCTTTCTCCAGAATGGAAGATAAGACAGCCAGCCTGCTCGAAAATTGGTTTAAGGAAAAGGAAATCCCCTTCTTTAGACATCTCAATAATGTATGGTCGACCAATAAATATTTTGATAAGGCGAAGCCTACTTTGATGCTGAATTCCCATCACGATACGGTACAGCCCAATGATGCCTATACACGCAATCCCTTTGAAGCATCTGTCAAAGAAGGAAAACTTTACGGATTAGGAAGCAATGATGCTGGCGGCTGTCTCGTTTCCCTACTGGCTACTTTTACTTACTTTTATGATGCCAAGGACCTGGAATTCAACCTGATCTTTGCCGGTTCTGCTGAAGAAGAAACCAATGGAAAAAATGGAATTTCAAGTCTGTTGCCGGTAATGCCCAAAATTGATGTTGCTATTGTCGGAGAACCCACCTTGATGGATCTGGCTATTGCCGAAAAGGGGTTGGTGGTTTTTGATGTGACGGTAAGGGGAACTCCTTCACATGCAGCACATCCAAATAATGACAATGCCATATATAAAACGGCTAAAGTGCTGCAATGGTTCGAAAATTTCAAATTTGAAAAGACTTCGGAAGCGCTGGGCGAGGTGAAATTGACGGTCACGCAGATCAATGCCGGAACACAACATAATGTGGTGCCCGCTAAGGTAGATCTGGTGATAGATGTAAGGGTGAACGATAAATATTCGAACGAGGATATTGCTAATATTCTTCAGGATAATGCTCCTGTAGATGAAATCAAGCCGCGTTCGCTGCGCCTGAACTCTTCTTCTATCCCAAAAGATCATGCTTTGGTAAAAGCCGGAATAGATCTGGGAATGGGTACCTACGGTTCGCCGACTTTATCTGACCAGGCGATGCTGAAATGTCATTCTTTAAAACTTGGTCCCGGAGATTCCACAAGATCGCATTCCGCAGATGAGTTTATCTATGTAAAAGAGATCGAGGAAGGAATTGAGAAATATATAAAGTTGTTGGAGAAAGCACTGAAGGCTTAGCCTTAGACTTCAGCTTTTTTAAAAAATATAATTCTGTCAGCCTGAGTCTGTCGAAGTGCGGCGGGGAGGTAATGAAACTAAAAGCAAACCTCACAGATTTCAAAACCTGTGAAGTCTATGCTTAACATTTTTAACGTCAACCTGAACTCGATTCGGCTTCTTTTAGATCCTGAAACGAGTTCAGGATGAGCATTATAGAAATTAAAAACTATGAAACTCTGGGATAAAGGAATATCGATCGATAAAAAAATAGAAAAATTCACCGTTGGGAATGACAGGGAACTGGATATGTACCTGGCGGAATATGATATAATCGCTTCTAAGGCTCACGCGAAGATGCTTGGGAAGGTGGGGATAATGGATCAGGCTGAGGTAGAAGCTATATTAAAGGAACTGGATAAACTTAAGGAGCAGCTTGAGAGAGGGGAATTTCAGATAGAGGAGGAGTTTGAAGATGTGCATTCCAAGATTGAATTTGAACTCACAAAAGCTTTGGGAGATACCGGTAAAAAGATCCATACCGCTCGATCCAGGAACGATCAGGTGCTGGTAGCCCAGCAGCTGTACTTTAAGGAAAACCTGAAGCAGATCTATGCAAAGACCGAGGATCTTATTGAAGTTCTTCTAGGACTTGCAGAAAAATATAAGGAGAAATTATTACCGGGCTATACCCATTTGCAGGTTGCGATGCCATCATCTTTTGGACTTTGGTTCTCTGCCTATGCCGAATTGTTGATCGATGACCTTTATTTATTAGAAGCCGGACTAAAAGTAGTAGACCAGAACCCGCTTGGATCGGCGGCCGGTTATGGTTCTTCCTTTCCTATCGATAGAGAATTTACCACCAAAGAACTTGGTTTTTCGACACTGAAATATAATGTGGTGGCGGCGCAAATGAGCCGTGGAAAATGTGAAAGAACCGTCACTTCCAATATCGCTTCGCTCTCCAATACTTTATCGCGTTTCGCGATGGATGTTTGCCTGTACATGAGCCAGAATTTTGATTTCATCACTTTCCCCGACGAACTCACTACAGGTTCCAGCATCATGCCGCATAAGAAGAATCCCGATGTCTTTGAACTTATCAGGGGAAAATGTAACAAACTTCAGGCGATCGCCAATGAGATGATCCTGATCACTAATAACCTTCCCAGCGGTTACCATAGAGATTTTCAGCTTATAAAAGAGAACAGTATTTACGCGGTTGAAAATATCAAGGAGATCCTGGATATTTTCAATCATTCCATTTCCCTGATCAAGGTGAAGGATGTTGATCTTAATGATGAGAAATATAAATATCTATTTACGGTAGATAGCATCAACGATCTGGTGATGCAGGGAAAATCCTTCAGGGATGCCTATAAGGAAATAGGGGAGCAGGTCCAGAATAATTCTTATAAACCTGCTGCATTAAAAGATCATACTCATCTAGGAAGTAAGGACAACCTGGCTTTAGATGAGATTAGGAACAAAAAAAACAGGTAAAAATTACGTGAATAAAGTACACTTCTTCGGGATCACACTTCGACAGGCTCAGTGTGACCGAATGATTTCTCAACCAGTACAATTCAACCTTCAATTTTAAACAAAAAAAGCCCCCCGCAACCACACAGAAGACGGGAGGCTCAAAACATAAATGAAAACTCTTATATGATGGTCATCTGGCCGAGGCTTAGATTTTCATTATTGATTCGAAGGTGTTCTGGTTCGCTGATAAGCCCTTCCAGAAAATCACCGACTTTTTCGGTGCTGTAATTACTATCTTTATTGATATCCTGAGTACATACATTCAGCTGAATGCTGGCTTCCACAGCTTTTCTTACTACTTCTGCTTCCTCAGTCAGATTAAAATGTTCCAGGAGCATTGCTGCGGAAAGTATAGAAGCAACAGGGTTCGCGATACCTTTTCCTGTTGCCTGTGGATAAGAACCGTGAATAGGCTCGAACATCGCGTTCTCTTTTCCTACTGAAGCCGATGCCAACAATCCAATACTTCCGCCAATTACACTGGCCTCATCAGATAAAATGTCGCCAAACATATTCTCGGTGAGGATCACATCGAACTGTTTTGGATTCAGTATCATTTGCATCGCGGCATTGTCTACGAAAAGAAAATCAAGTTTTACATCAGGGTATTCTTTGCCGATTGCGGTCACTGTTTTTCTCCAAAGCCGGGAGGTCTCCAGGACATTGGCTTTATCAACAAGGGTCAATCTTTTCTCCCTTTGTTGCGCTGCTTTAAAAGCAAGGTGTGCCATGCGGTCAATTTCTTCAACAGAATAGGTGCACACATCGGTAGCACTTTGTCCGTCTTCCGAAGTACTTTTGTCACCAAAATAAATTCCGCCGGTAAGTTCCCGGTAGATCACCATGTCGGCACCGGTTATTCTTTCAGGGCGCAGGGGTGATTGTTCTATGAGTTTGTCATAAGCTTTTACAGGCCTGATATTAGCAAAAAGTCCGAGTCCTTTTCTCAGTCTAAGCAAGCCTTGTTCAGGTCTTACTTTGGCTTCGGGATCATTGTCGTATTTCGGGTGCCCGATTGCCCCGAACAACACAGCATCAGAATTCTTACATAAATCCAGAGTTTCCCCTGGCAACGGATCTCCTGTCTTTTCTATGGCCACCGCACCAACCGCGGCTTCTTCAAATATGAACTGATGATTGAAACGATCGGCTATGGCGTTCAACACCTTCACTGATTGCTGTGTGATCTCGGGACCTATCCCGTCTCCGGGTAGTACTGCTATATTTAGTTTCATTTCATTTTTGTTTTGAAGCCACTCTCAGCGGCCATTGTTTTACTGCATTTCGGCTGTCGGTTGTGTGGTGACAGCTTTTCTTTCTTCAAATTTCCGGATGGCATCCACTTTGCTAACCAGAAAATCTATGTCGTCAAAACCGTTGATTAGACAGGTCTTTTTATAAGGATCAATATCGAAATGTTCCGAAATTTCTGCGGAAGGAACGCTTATTTGTTGATTTTCAAGGTCCACTTTAATTTCTACGGAAGCATCTTTTGTGATCTCCTGAAATAGCTGATCAAGAAAATCAGTACTCACCTGCACCGGAAGAACACCATTATTCAGTGAATTTCCTTTAAAGATATCGGCAAAATAGCTTGAGACAACCACCTTGAATCCGTAAGCTTTAATAGCCCATGCGGCATGTTCCCGGCTGGAACCACAGCCGAAGTTATTTCCGGCTACAAGAATGGATCCTTTATATTGGTCTTGATTCAGCACAAAATCGGGATTGGGATTGTCATCCTTGTCGTATCTCCAGTCGCGAAAAAGATTCTCGCCAAAACCTGCTTTATCGGTAGCCTTTAGAAACCGGGCAGGGATGATCTGGTCTGTATCCACATTTTCGGAATCTAAAGGAACTGCTGTATCTATAAGAGTTTTAAACTTTTCCATTCTAGTTCAGATTTTTGGTAAAATCGGTTAGCTTTCCTGCTACTGCAGTGGCTGCTGCTGTTAATGGGCTGGCAAGGATCGTTCTTGAACCCTGGCCCTGTCTTCCTTCAAAATTCCTGTTGCTGGTAGAAACACAATATTCTCCCGCCGGAATTTTATCATCGTTCATAGCCAGACAGGCCGAACATCCGGGTTGGCGAAGCGTGAATCCGGCTTCTTCAAAGATTCTCTGAAGGCCTTCTTCTTTTATCTGTGCGGCAACCTGTTGGGAGCCCGGAACAATTAAAGCATTAACATTGTCAGCCTTAGTCTTTCCTTTGATGTATTTGGCCGCCTCACGAAAATCTTCTATTCTAGAATTGGTACAGCTCCCAATAAAGATCCAGTTGATTGGCTTTTCCAGTAAACTTTCGCCGGGTTTGAAGCCCATATAAGCCAATGCTTTAGCATCGCTTTTGCCACCTTCCAACGGAATGGAGCCGGTAATTTTCATTCCCATGCCCGGGTTGGTTCCGTAGGTGATCATGGGTTCAATATCTTCGGCATCAAAAGAATATTCCTGGTCAAATTCTGCGTCTTCATCGGTCTTCAGGGTTTCCCAATAGGCTTTGAGATTGTCGAATTCTACCCCTTCTGGGGCAAATTCACGTCCTTTTACATATTCGAAAGTGGTTTCGTCTGGAGCGATCATTCCGCCACGGGCACCCATTTCAATGCTCATATTGCACACGGTCATGCGGCCTTCCATAGACATTTCTTCGAACACATTTCCGGCGTATTCACAGAAATAACCGGTACCCGAATTGGTACCCAGTTTGCTGATGATATAAAGAATCACATCCTTCGGAAGCACTCCTTTTTTTAGTTTTCCGTTCACATTCACCCGCAATTTTTTCGGTTTTTCAACCAGTAAACATTGGCTGGCAAAAACCTGCGAAACCTGGCTGGTCCCAATTCCGAAGGCAATAGTTCCGAAGGCACCATGAGTAGAGGTGTGGCTGTCGCCGCAAACAATGGTCATTCCGGGCTGAGTGATTCCAAGTTCCGGCGCCATCACATGCACAATTCCGTTATAAGGATGTCCCAATCCGTACAGGGTGATATCGTTTTCTTTACAATTCTGGGTCAATTCCTTCAGCTGCTTACGTGAAAGCAGATCCTTAACCGGCAAATGCTGGTTCTCGGTAGGCGTGTTGTGATCGGCAGTAGCGACAATCTGCTCGGGCCGAAAAACGGGTATATTTCTTTCCTTTAATTCATTAAAAGCCTGCGGACTCGTCACCTCATGAATAAGGTGTTTATCGATATAAAGAATATCGGGGCCGTTAGGAATGGATTCCACCACATGGGAATCCCATATTTTGTCAAATAAAGTTTTTTTCATAGTCAATTAAGCGATCGCTCTCATTTTTCGCTGTGAGATCTCCATAATCTCATGAATATCATGATCTTCAACACATCTTCTCGCATCGGCGTAATTCAGGAATTCTGAGTATACCGTATCCAGTTGAAGCTTGGTAAGTTCATATCCCATTTTCTTCGCTTTGAAAGCCAGTGCCGCCCTTCCACTACGGGCTGTTAAAACAATAGCCGACTCGGTTACTCCGACATCGGCTGGATTTATAATTTCGTATGTTTCTCTATTCTTAATGACGCCATCCTGGTGAATCCCTGAACTGTGTGCAAAAGCATTTGCCCCGACTATCGCCTTGTTAGGCTGGACGAACATTCCCATTTCCCTGGAGACCATATTACTGGTATCAAAAAGATATTTTGGATTGATCAAAGTGTTAAGGTTCAAATGTGGATGTTGTCTCAAGATCATGACGACTTCTTCCAAAGCGGTGTTTCCTGCTCGTTCCCCAATCCCGTTGATGGTGCATTCTATTTGCCTTGCACCGTTCATCACTCCCGCGATAGCATTGGCCGTAGCCATTCCAAGATCGTTGTGGCAGTGGCAGGAAATGGTCACTTTCTCAATATCCTTCACATTGTCTTTTAAATATTTGATCTTTTTGCCATACTCTTCCGGAAGACAGTACCCGGTAGTATCGGGAATATTAAGAACTGTAGCACCGGCTTTAACAACGGCAGTACAAACCTGAGCCAAAAATTCGTTATCGGTCCTGCCCGCGTCTTCAGCATAGAATTCTACGTCATCCACGAAGTTCTTCGCGTAGGAGACAGCTTCTACCGCCCGTTTGATGATCTCGGGGCGGGTAGAATTGAATTTGTACTTGATATGAGAATCGGAAGTCCCGATTCCTGTATGAATTCTTGGTTTTCTGGCATATTTAAGAGCCTCGGCAGCAACTTCGATATCTCTTTTCACTGCCCGGGTGAGTCCACAAACGGCAGCATTTTTAACCAATTTCGATATTTCAGAAACCGACTTGAAATCGCCGGGGCTGGAAACAGGAAAGCCTGCCTCGATAACATCTACACCGAGCAGATCCAGTCGTTCCGCAATCTTCAGTTTCTGGGCCGTATTCAATTTGCAGCCCGGCACCTGTTCTCCATCCCGTAAAGTCGTGTCAAAAATTTCTACCTTTTCTGTGCTCATAAGAGGTTTTTTTTACTTTATCTTTAACTAAAGTATTACAAACATTAGCACTCAAAGGCTATTACCAAATCTCTATTACGATAATTGAATTACATTGTTGTTTTGTAAAACACTGTAAATCAATAAGTTGACTGCAATATTGTTACAATGACTAACGATTTAACGGATAACCTATTTTCTCTGATCAAATCACTTTCTCCTTCTGAAAAGCGACAATTCTCTCTTTATGTGGGAAGAATTGGCGTGAATACAGACAGTAAGTTTCTGAATTTATTCAAGGTGATGTCCAGGCAAAAAAAGTATAATGAGAAACTTATTCTCGAAAGCACTAATATCACCAAACAGCAGCTTTCTAATGTCAAAGGACATTTATACCGGCAGATTCTGATAAGTTTAAGGCTTAATCCCGCGCACCAGAGCATTCCGGTGCAAATAAGGGAACAGCTCGATTTTGCTTTTATTCTATACCGAAAGGGCTTGTATAAGCAAAGCCTGAAACTGCTTGATAAGGTGAAATCCACCGCCATGCATTACGAAGAGAAGAATGTGGCTTATGAGATCCTGGATCTCGAAAAAATCATCGAATCTCAGTACATCACCCGCAGTATCAGTAACAGAGCCGAAATTCTTATAAAAGAAACCGAAGACCTTACGAAGCTAAATGTCATTGCGAGCAAACTTTCAAATCTTTCGCTTCAGCTTTATGCGATTTTTCTGAAGATGGGATACGCCCGGACCGAAGAAGAGGCCGATTCCATCAGGAATTATTTCCGACAGAACCTCCCCGAGTATAACTTCAGGGAACTGGGATTCCGCGAAAAGCTATGGCTCTACAAGGCCAGTTTGTGGTACAGTTTTATTACCCAGGATTTCCTCTCCTGTTACCGCTATGCCACCAAATGGATCGATCTTTTTAATGAAAATCCCCATTTGGTGTCTGTACATCCGGTTTCTTATATCAAAGGAAATCATTACCTGCTCGAATCTCTTTTTTATCTGAATCATACCAGTCTTTTTGAAAAGACGCTGAAAAAATTTGAGGCCACCCTGAAGGATCCCAAGATTCCTGATGATGACAATAGTGCTTCTCTGGCCTTTCTATATTTGTATTCCAACAAGCTGAATCTTCGGTTTATGAAGGGAGATTTTGCCAATGGGGACGCTTTAGTCGAAAAAATTCAGAAGAAAATAAAGAAATATAAATCGCGGGTGGATGAGCATCATATTATGGTGTTCTACTATAAGATCGCCTCGCTTTATTTTGGCGACGGAAACAACAAAAAATCCATCGAATTCCTCAAGAAGATCATTAATAACAAGGATCTTGAAATGCGGGAAGACCTCATGTGTTTTTCACGTATTCTCAATCTGGTAGCTCATTATGAAGCCGGCCTGGATTACCACCTGGAAAGCCTCATAAAATCTACCTATAAATTCCTGATTAAGATGAATGACCTGCATGAGGTGCAGAAGGAAATGATCAAATTCCTGAGGAACCTGCCCGACGTTTCCCCGCTCGACATCAAAGATGAATTCCGGAAATTGCACGCCACCCTCAAGCAATATGAAGATCATCCTTTTGAGCGGCGGGCTTTCCTTTACCTGGATATCATTTCGTGGTTGGAAAGTAAGATTGAAAACCGCCCTGTAGCCGATATTATTGCGCAAAAGGCACAGCTGGTAAGCCGCTGATCCGGAAGATTATAAAAAAAGAAACCAGCAGGAAAACAGAAAATCATTTTGGCGGTAACAAAAAGTCATTTAAGACATATTCTTGAACTGAATTTCGCGGTAATTCTGATAAGTACCTCGGGAACCTTTGGGAGATACATTGATCTTAGCCCTTTTCTGATCATTCTTTTCCGTGCTTTATTGGCAGGAACTATCTTATATCTGTACTGCAGATTCAGAAATTTCAGACTTAAGATCGCCAATAAAAAAGATGCGCTGAAAGTGCTCCTTGGTGGCTGTTTGATGTGTATCCATTGGGTTACCTACTTTTTCTCGCTTAAACTATCGAGTGTGGCAATTGGCATGCTTTCTATCTATACCTATCCCGTTATCACCACCTTTCTGGAGCCTTTAATTCTGAAGACCCGCTTTAGCAAAATGCATCTGGGGCTGGCGGTGCTGGTGCTCTGCGGAATCTATTTTCTGGTGCCCGAATTCAGCTTTGAAAATGAGCAGACAGTTGCCGTTGCTTTTGGTGTTACTTCTGCTTTCTTTTATTCTCTGCGGAATATCCTGATGAAGCAGGAGGTGGAAAAATATAACGGTTCCGTATTGATGATGTATCAAATGCTGATTATCGGTATTCTGCTATTACCGGTATTCTTCATATTCGACCTTTCTGAAGTGCCTTCTCAGCTGCTTCCACTGTTCTTGCTCGCGCTGGTGACCACGAGTATGGGCCATACTTTGTTACTCAGTAGTTTCAGAAATTTTTCAGTTACCACGGCCAGTCTCATCAGCAGTGCACAGCCGGTTTATGGAATTTTACTGGGTTTGGTCATTTTGGGAGAATATCCTGCTGTAAATACGCTCATCGGCGGGGCACTAATTATCTGTGCCGTATTAGTTGAAATCAGCCGGAGCATGAGAGGAAGTCCGGTGCATGCCACTCCGCCACGTTAGCCGGGACCCGCGCAGACGAGACCGAGACCGCTTCTGACTTAAAACATTATGGGCAGGGCGTAAATTACCCGCACCGGCTCACCAAAGCTGCTGCCGGGATTCCATTTGGGCATGGTCTTTACCAGGCGTAGTGCCTCGCGGTTATATGCTTCAGAGCCACCTTCTACGATTTCCATGTCGCTAGGATAACCTTCCTTGTCAACAACAAATTTTACCACTACTCTCACCATTGGCTTTCCTTCCTGATGACGAACTTTTGAATGCGCTCTCAGATAATCAGCCATAGCCTCCTGTCCACCTGGAAAGGTGGGCCGAATAAAATGCGGAAAATAACCAATTTCTTCACCTTTGTCGTTCCAGACCTTTCCTGAAACGAATTCACCGTTCCGGAAACGGTCCTGGCGCTTTTTTTGGCCATTTTCCCAGAATGCCACAAGATTACCATCCAGTGTTCCCTTTCGGTAGTCTGCCATATAGAAGGCTTTGCCGCTCTCGTACCAGTGGCGGTGCTGCCCTTGATAAACATGCCGGTCAGCTTCCAAATAATAGGATTGCTCGGCCTTAATCTGTCCGTTCATCCAGTAGGTTCGTCTTATGAAGTCGTATTTTTTTCCTTCTACCTTCTCGGTAATCTTGTAGAATTGGGCACTGGAAGAGCTTTCCAGATCCTTGTAATTCTTATCCATATAAATGGTATCCTGTGCGAATACAATCCCAATTTGACATAGGAAGAGCAGGGTAAAAATTTTTTTCACTAGATGGGGGTATAAAAGGTTATTGGTTGATGCAATTGTTCCACAGCACCTCGTCGGGTGGGGGAGCGATAATATGAATGGGTTCTTTTTTTACGGGATGGACAAATTTTAGTTCCCTTGCGTGCAGATGAATGCTCGCATCTTTGTTGCTGCGATCAAAGCCGTACTTCAGATCCCCCTTGATGGGACTGCCAATGGCCGAAAGCTGACTTCTTATCTGGTGATGTCTGCCGGTGTGAAGATCCACCTCCAGGAGATAATAATTATCCAGTTTTTTTAAAATTCGATATTCCAGGACAGCTTTTTTACTGTCGGGTACTTCCTTAATGTGGGCGTAAGATTTGTTTTGCTTCGGATTTCTTTTCAGGAAATGGGTGAGGGTATCTTCCTGTTTTGGCGGCTGATTTTTGACGATGGCCCAATACGTTTTCTCAGCTTCTTTTTTCTGAAATAATTTATTCAGGCGAGGCAGCGCTTTGGAGGTTTTTGAAAAGACGACGATCCCACTGGTGGGACGATCCAGCCGATGAACCACACCCAGGTAGACATTGCCAGGCTTATTGTATTTCTCCTTGAGAAAGGATTTCACCACTTCACTTAGAGGCTTATCCCCGGTCTTGTCTCCCTGCACGATATCTCCCGGTCGTTTATTGACCACAATGATATGGTTATCTTCATACAGGACCTGAAGATTAGCTTTATTTGAATGGGTATCTGGAGCCAATTTGTAGATAAATTCTTTAAAAAAGTGAGAATTTCAATAGTCTGTGAAAATGTGAATTTTGATCTTTCTAACTTCTAACTTCTAACTTCTAACTTCTAACTTCTAACTTCTAACTTCTAACTTCTAACTTCCAACTTTGGCTAGTATTGTTCGTCATCTGAAGGGAAATCCTGACTTTTCACATCATCCCGGTAATTCTGGAAGGCTTTGGTCATTTCTGAATGTAGATCGGCATACCTTCTAAGAAAACGCGGGTTAAACTCATGGGTCATTCCCAGCATATCGTGAATCACCAGTACCTGGCCGTCTACTCCATTTCCGGCACCTATTCCAATTACCGGAATGGTAAGGCTTTCAGCTACTTCTTTAGCCAGTTTGGCAGGAACTTTCTCCAAAACTATCGCGAAACAGCCCAATTTCTGAAGCAGTAGAGCATCAGATTTCAGCTTTTCGGCTTCCTGTTCTTCCTTGGCACGCACAGTATAGGTTCCGAATTTATAGATGGACTGTGGAGTGAGTCCCAGGTGACCCATCACTGGGATTCCTGCGTGAAGAATCCTTTTGATAGATTCTTTAACTTCTTTGCCACCTTCAAGTTTTACGGCATGGCCGCCGCTCTCTTTCATGATCCTGATAGCTGATCTCAATGCTTCCTTCGGGTCGCTCTGATAACTTCCGAAGGGAAGGTCAACCACTACCAGGGAGCGGTCAATGGCCCGAACCACACTGGTGGCGTGGTAAATCATCTGGTCCAGCGTAATTGGGAGGGTGGTTTCGTGCCCGGCCATCACGTTGCTCGCAGAATCTCCTACCAGAATAACGTCAACGCCCGCACCGTCAACGATCTTGGCCATGGTATAATCGTAAGCTGTGAGCATGGCGATCTTTTCGCCATTAGCTTTCATATCAACCAGGGATTTCGTGGTGATCCTTTTGTATTCCTTTTTTGCAACAGACATGGGTCGGATTTTAATTTTGAGTAAAAGTAGTAAATAAGTCTGCTACAATCAAAACCCCTTCATAATGAAAAGAACGGTGCCTTGCCATTGTGAAGGGGGGCGGGTGGAAATTTCCTTTAGCTTGTACAGCTTTTGATTCCTCTTATTATTACGGCTTCAATACTACCCGAAACCGGGCTTTATTGTTGATCATTCGGTCGTAAGCCTCATTCACTTTGTCCAGCGGGTATTCTTCGATCATTGGTGTTGTTCCTGTCATTGCGCTAAAATTCAAGGTGTCTTCTGAATCCATGGCGGTACCACTTGGCCAACCGGCTGCCGATTTTCTTCCCATGAGCAGTTGCATCGGTGAAACCTCAATAGGTTCTCCGGTGGCGGCTACCATTAAAAGTTTACCGTCAATGCCAAGGCCGTCTACGACCGAAGTAATAGCATCACTATAGGGTGCGGTGGCCAGAATTAGTCGGGCGCCGCCCAGTTTTTGGAGCTCTTCGGCTGCATTGCTGTTTCCGGTGTTGATAAAATGATGCGCTCCCAGTTTTTCGGCCAGCTCTTTTTTGCTGTCGCTGGTGGAAATGGCTACTGTGCGCATTCCCATTTTTGAAGCATATTGAATAGCGAGATGTCCCAGGCCGCCAATTCCCTGAACAGCTACAAGATCACCCGCTTTAATTCCTGAATTCCGAAGGGCATTAAAAACCGTAATACCGGCGCAAAGAAGCGGCGCTGCATCGGCTGAGGACAACTCCTCGGGAACAGCCGCGATGGCTTCCTGGGGCGCCGTCATATACTCGGCATAACCACCGTCGTATGAAATTCCGCTGATCTTGGCGTTTTCACAGTTAATGAAATCTCCGCGGCGACAGGGTTCGCATTCAAAGCAATGTCCGCCGTGCCAGCCCACGCCCACGCGCTGACCTTTTTTCCATTGGCTGACATTCTTTCCAACCTCTTCAACAATGCCTACGACTTCATGGCCTGGCACCCGTGGGTATTCTAATCCTGGAAAAGTACCTTCTTTTACAAAGGCGTCACTGTGACAAATTCCGCAGGCTTCCACTTTAATAAGAATTTCATTTTCTTCTGGAGCGGGTTTGTCCATTTCTACCAGGACAAAACCACCTCCTTTTTCCTGTATTTGTGCTGCTTTCATAACTTAAATTTTTTGGAATCAGAAGTTACAAAAAGCCTTAGCGAACAAATTATAAGCTAATGTTAAATAGAGACGGAAGGCTAAAGAGCACAATAAGGCCATTGTTCATAGCGTGGAGTAAGATTGGCCAAAGAAGGCTGCCGTTTTCGATCTTTACCTTTCCGAAGAAAAAGCCGGCAATAATCCGCGGGAAGATGAGCAGGAACAGCATGAGATTGAATTCCCAGCCCTCGACATAATTTCCGATATGCACCAGGCCGAAAACAGTTGCTGAAATTAGCCATATCAGAATATATCTTCTGGAAAAGATACGGCTGATCCGCGCCAGAAGAGGTTGCGGAATGATAGCCTTCAGAAAAATAAAAATTATAAACACCGAAAGCAGCAGGAGGCTGTACTTCAGCAGCCAATAGGCTTCAACGGGTATAAAGTAAACCGCGGTAAGGCTAAGAAGGGCACAAAGGAAAATAAGGATGTCATTTTCTGAAGGTTTCACGAGGCTTCGGAAGACACTTTCTTCGATAATAGGGGCAATGACCACTGCCATAATCCCAAATTTCAACGGATTTTCATTCATCAGCCTGAAGAGTTCCGTTTGCCTGTACTTCTCAAAATCTATCTGCGGATAAACAGAGCTGAGCAGGCTCAGGATAAAGAAAAACAGAAAATAGCAGGCCAGCATCAACCAATAGTTGCGCAGGATATTTTTTAATTTGGTCTTTATCAGATTTTCTGCGGAAGCCATTATTCGCAATTGTCACTGCAAATAAAGGCATAATTTCTAACAGTCGCTCAGGTTTACCTTTACAGCCAGGCCACCTTCTGAAGTTTCTTTGTACTTCGAGTTCATATCTTTTGCCGTATCCCACATGGTTTCGATCACTTTGTCCAGCGGGACTTTGGCTCTTGTGGCATCACTTTCAAGAGCGATTTCAGCCGCATTGATGGCCTTGATGGCGCCCATTGCATTTCTTTCAATACAAGGTACCTGCACGAGCCCGGCGATAGGATCACAGGTGAGCCCAAGATGGTGTTCCATTGCGATCTCACTGGCCATAAGCACCTGTTCGGGAGTGCCTCCAAGAAGTTCGGTAAGCCCTCCGGCGGCCATTGCCGAAGAAACACCAATTTCGGCCTGGCAACCGCCCATGGCTGCAGAAATGGTGGCTCCTTTCTTGAAAAGACTGCCAATTTCACCGGCCACGAGCATAAAGCGTTTAAGATTTTCAAAAGTAGCTTCGTGATTTTCGATCACTGTATAATACATCATCACAGCCGGAACGGTACCGGCACTTCCGTTGGTTGGAGCCGTAACCACACGGCCCAGCGAGGCGTTCACTTCATTCACACTTAACGCAAAGCAGCTTACCCATTTCAGGATCTGGCGGAATTTCACTTCGGTATTCCTGATGGCGGTGATCCACTCTTCAGGGGAAGAATATTTTTGTTCGCCTATGAGGCGCTGGTGCATTTCAAAGGCACGGCGCTTCACATTGAGGCCGCCGGGAAGAGTGCCTTCGGTATGGCAGCCGGTATACATTGATTCGAGCATGACCTGCCATATTTGCTTCAGGCCGGCGTCAATATCTTCGTCACTTCGCAGCGATCTTTCGTTTTCCAGGACTATTTCTGAGATGCTTTTATTTTCAGCTCTACAATAGGAGAGAAGCTCGGTAGCTTTTTCTATCGGAAATGGGAAATCCTCAAAGGTTTCCATCTTCTTTTTGGCATTCTTTCTTTCCTTTTTTACCACGAAGCCGCCGCCGATGGAATAGAAGGAAGAGGAACATTTTTTTCCGTTGGAAAGCTGCGCGCGGAAAGTAATTCCGTTAGGATGAAATTCGAGGAATTTTCGGTTGAATTTCACATCGTTATCTAGATCGAAAACGATTTCTTTTTCGCCGTTAAAAAAGAGCTTTTTATTCTGGCGGATGGCTTCAATCTCCTGGCCGATTATTTCGATGTCAATAGTCACAGGATCATGGCCGCAAAGACCCAAAATGGTCGCAATATCGGTGGCGTGTCCTCTTCCGGTAAGGGAAAGGGAGCCGTAGAGATCAACATGAATGCTCTGAACCAGGTCAAAGATACCTTTCTTTTTAAGTTCCCCAATCCATCGCTGGGCAGCCCGCCATGGCCCAAGAGTGTGGGAGCTGGACGGTCCTACGCCCACCTTCAACATATCAAAAACGCTGATACATTCTATTTTCCGCATTTTAGAATAAGATTTTGCGGCAAAAATAGTGATTTGTTAGCGCTGTAAAGAATAAAATGAGAAAATAATAAACAATCTCAGCATAGGTATTTGCTAAGTTCCGGGAAAAATTTTCCGAAGAAAACTTGAGTTCAATTCACAACTTATTTTGCCGCCAGAATGTCGATTTTCGCAATATTTGGAGAAGCTCTCAGCAGGTCTTTTGCATTTTCCATCAATTTAGAGGCTATTTCTCCATTGAGGTGGGCTTCCTGACCTTCCTCGCTTTCAAAAGTGTCAAAAATTCCAAAGGTTTCGTTGTCCATCTTAAAGGCAAACCAGTCGACAGTCTTCTCTTCTTTTTTAGCCAGTTCAAGGGCATTTTTGAGAAAATCGGCAACTTCCTTTTCCTTTCCTTCTTTGGCGACTACAGTCGCGAGCAATCCTTTAGTTAACATATCTTGTTTTTTAGTTTGTTTTTAGGCTATAAAAATTACGAAAGATACTTCAGGAGCAGTTCTAATTTCTTGTTAAAGCTTGATAAGCCCGAATGTTGGCAGGTTTGAGACAAGTCAGCTTTTATCTGACATCCTGTCATAACTTTTCCGCTGGCACAATGATTGACTTTAACAGAGCGAAACGAACTGAAATCAATAATATAAATCAACGTATAAAGTTATGAGTAAAATAATTGGAATTGACTTAGGTACTACCAACTCGTGCGTTGCCGTAATGGAAGGGAACGAACCGACGGTTATACCTAATGCTGAAGGTAAAAGAACCACCCCTTCTGTCATTGCATTTGTAGAAGGTGGCGAGATTAAAGTAGGAGATCCTGCAAAACGCCAGGCTGTAACTAACCCGAAAAAAACTATTTCTTCTATCAAGCGTTTTATGGGGAACAAATTTTCTGAGTCTTCAAGAGAGGCCGGACGTGTTCCTTATAAAGTAGTGAAAGGAGATAATGATACGCCACGTGTAGATGTGGACGGTCGTATGTACACACCGCAGGAACTTTCTGCGATGGTGCTTCAGAAAATGAAAAAAACTGCGGAAGATTACCTTGGTCAGGATGTGACCGAAGCGGTGATTACCGTACCTGCTTACTTTAATGACTCTCAGCGTCAGGCAACCAAAGAGGCCGGAGAGATCGCAGGTCTTAAAGTGAAAAGGATCATTAATGAGCCAACCGCAGCAGCACTTGCTTACGGACTGGACAAAAAATCTCAGGATCAGAAGATCGCTGTTTATGACCTTGGTGGTGGTACTTTTGATATCTCTATTCTTGAATTAGGAGATGGCGTGTTTGAAGTGCTTTCAACCAACGGTGATACGCACTTGGGTGGAGATGACTTTGATGAGGTGATCATTGATTTCCTTGCCGATACTTTCCAGAAAGCAGAAGATATTGACCTTAGAAAAGACCCGATGGCACTTCAGCGTTTGAAGGAAGCTGCAGAGAAGGCGAAAATCGAGCTTTCTTCTTCTTCTCAAACCGAAATTAACCTGCCATATGTAACCGCTACTGCCAGTGGACCAAAACACCTTGTGGAAACTCTTACCAGATCAAAATTTGAGCAATTGGCTCACGATCTTGTAAAACGTTCTATGGATCCTGTGCAAAAAGCACTGAGCGATGCCGGTCTTTCCAAAAGCGACATCGACGAAGTAATTCTTGTAGGAGGTTCAACCCGTATTCCTAAAATTCAGGAAGAAGTGGAAGCTTTCTTCGGAAAAAAACCTTCTAAAGGAGTGAACCCAGATGAGGTTGTGGCTATTGGTGCTGCTATCCAGGGTGGTGTGCTTACAGGAGATGTAAAAGATGTATTGCTTCTTGACGTAACTCCGCTTTCTCTTGGCATCGAAACTATGGGAGGTGTGAACACTAAATTGATCGAAGCCAACACTACGATCCCGACCAAGAAGTCACAGACTTTCTCTACCGCAGCCGATAATCAGCCTTCAGTAGAAATTCACGTACTTCAAGGGGAACGTCCAATGGCGACCGATAACAAAACGATTGGTAGATTCCACTTAGACGGAATTCCACCAGCGCCAAGAGGAACACCTCAAATTGAAGTAACCTTTGATATTGATGCCAACGGTATCATCAAGGTAAGCGCTACAGACAAGGCTACCGGTAAGTCTCAGGATATTCGTATCGAAGCTTCTTCAGGATTGACAGAAGAGGAGATCGAAAAAATGAAGAAAGAGGCTGAAGCCAATGCTGATGCTGATAAAAAAGCAAAAGAGAAAGTTGATAAGCTGAATGAAGCAGACGCGATGATCTTCCAGACTGAAAAACAACTGAAGGAATTTGGTGATAAACTTTCAGACGAGAAGAAAAAACCGATCGAAGATGCTTTGGAAGAGCTTAAGAAAGCTTATGAGACCAAAGAAGTTGAAACCATTCAGCCTGCTTTAGACAAGATCAACGAAGCCTGGAAAACCGCTTCAGAAGAAATGTATAAAGCACAAGCCGAAGCCCAGGGAGGACAAGCCGGAGGACCACAACAAGGTGCGACCGGAGCCCAGGGAGGACAAGCCGAAGGCGGTGAGTCTAAAGGTGGAGACGATGTGGAAGACGTAGACTTCGAAGAAGTCAAGTAGCCTGTCCTGAGTTTGTCGAAGGATAGACTTCGAGGAGGTTAAATAAATAGCCCCCTCCTGAATCCTCCCCCAAGGGGGAGGACCTCAAAAATAACAGAGCGCAATCATTTAGTTGGTTGCGCTTTTTTTTATGTGATAGAACCAGATGCTTTTAAAGGACAAAAGTGAAATAGAGATATACGAAATTAAACAGCACCAGGAGCCCGAAGCAAACGAGGCTGAAAATGCTGTAATTTCGACCGGGACGAGCTTCTTCAGGCATTTGCTCTCCCGTCACCAGTCTGTAGTTGAACCAGGCCAGGAATGGAGCCGAAAGAAAGGACAATCCTGCCGCGAAGTCGACCAATTTTGTAAAAGATCCGGAAAGGAAGAACAGGATAGAAAGAGACAGAACAGGGATTAAAAAGATCGAAATTCGGTAAATATTCCACTTTTCTTTCAAGTCCCGGGGGGTCCCTTTTTCGGAGTGCCACAATTCAGAAATCACCCGCGGATAAGCATCGGTCACAGTAATAACCGTACTGAGCATCGTAATAAAAGCCGCGATAGAAATAATGGGTTTGCTCCAGCTGCCAAGGGTCTTTCCGTAAAGTCCGATGAGTTGAGTAGAAAATTCAACACTGTTGTTTGAAAAGGAAGTCCCGCTGCCAAACATAACCAATACCCCCAGCAGGAAGAAAAGCAACCCAATAAAAGCTGCGGAAAGATAACCGATATTGAAATCGACAAAAGAGCCTTTAAGCGTTGATCTATGCCCGCTTTGTACCGCTTTTTCCCTGGTCCAGATAGAATGCCAGACGGCCGCATCAAGCGGAATGGGCATCCAGCCCATAAAGGCGATCATAAAACCGATGCTGGCCGTGGTCCACAGGGGAGGAGCAGGGGTAGAGACAGCGCGATCTATCGTTCCTGCGCCGAAAGCCATCAGGACTGCTGCAAGAGTAGCGATAGCCAAAATCGTTACGATAATTTTCATGCTTTTGTCGAGTCCCGGATATTTCCCGATAAGCAATAAAGAGATACAGGCTCCAATGATGACGATGCTCCAGACGAAAGGCGTCCACCCCAGGTGAAATAATCTTTCGGCTAAACCTGCGGTAACGATGGTCACTGCCGCCTGAATGATGAACATGCTCCCTATGGTCAGGACTACGTAGGTCCAGTAAGGAAATCTTCCCATTCTTTTATAGCCTGAAATAAGATGTCGTCCGGTTGCGGCTGCAAAGCGCGGCCCGAATTCCAGAAATGGATATTTAGAGATGCAGGCAATTGCCAGCACCCAGATGAGGATAAAACCGTAATCGGCTCCGGCGCGGGTTGCCTGCACCAGGTGTGAAACACCAATGGCAGCACCAGCCAATAGAAAGCCAGGGCCAATGCTTTTAAAAATGGAAGATTTTCGGGAGGAATTTTGTTTCATAATTGAAGCTGCGTCAAGCTGAATTCGTTATCGGCCTTGGATTCTGGGGTACCAGTAAAGCATGACATTAATTATCCAAATTACGCAAATTTTGAGATCATTTCCGTATTGATCTCATGTCCACCTTTATAGGTGAGGATCTGAAGTTTTGGAAACAGTTCTTTCAGCCGTTCTTCTTCAACTTTCACAATTTCTTTTTTTAGGTATTCATCTTCGGTTCCGTAGATATAAGAAACTGGAGTGTTCTTCAGAAATTCAAAATCCTCCGGCTGCAATTCCGCAGGAATTTTTCCGGAATGCAGGATCAATTTCGAACATTTGATCTTTCTCCTGGCTAAAAAGCGGGTGGCGACTGAAACTCCCTGTGAATAGCCCAGAATGATGAGATTAGGCGATTCCCGCAGGTTTTCCGCTTCGTAAACAGCATCGAGATAATTCAGCATATTGCCAATCTCGGCTTCGGTGTTTTCCTGGGTGAGCCAGGAAGCGCCAACATGCGTGTATTTATTGCTGAGGTAATATTTCGACTGGGCCTGGGGTGCAATAATATAATTCTCTTCCTTGTTCAAATGCTGAAAATGCCGAATGAAGTATCGGCTTAAATACCCAATTCCATGGCAGACGAGCCAGAGATTCTTCGTTTTTGAAGTCCGTTCATTCAAGGTACTGTAAGTATTGCTGATCTGGTAAGAAACCTGTTTTTCGGTGCTCATTTTTAAAGTTATGTTTTGCCTTGCAAATTAATCTATAGATTTCCCATGGCCAAAACGGAAGAAGAACCTTGGTCATAATGTGGAAATTCATTTCATAGAATTAATTACTTGTAAGACAGTACATTATGATCTATTTTAGAGAAAAGAAGGGAAATTACCTATTGATATAAGAGTGGCTACTATAATATCTTTAAGAACCGATTATGGCAAAAAGAAGTTAACTCTACGCGATCTTTTTTGCCATATTAATGCTTACCCTCCGCTTCGGCCTTAACCCTACAAAAGGTCATTTTTCCCCCCGTAGATCAAAAATGCTAGCTTCTTC
>JBAWAB010000070.1:0-4508 GCA_049589035.1 Salegentibacter sp. | reverse complement strand
TTTCGAAAGCAAGGATGTTCTTCGCAGCTTTTGCAGCGTCATCTTCAGAATCTCCCAGGTACTGAAGCATTCTGGTGATGTGTTCAACATATTTCTGACGTTTCTCCTTTGAATCGGCGTCATCTTTTACGTAATAATCTCTGTCGGGAAGACCAAGCTGGCCCGGATATACATAGCCGGCGTTCATGCTGCTGTTCTTGGCATCGGCCTGAACAGCAAAGGCGAAAAATCCGCCACCGCCGTACTGCTCCATATCTTCAAGATATTTCTGAAGATCTTCTTTGCTCTGGATAGCGGCAACTTTGTCAAGGTAAGGTTTTACAGGTTCTACTCCTTCTTTGTTACGGGTAACCGTATCCATGATGGTGTTGTAGAGGTAAACTGCCTTAGCCTGGTCACTGCCAGATTCGAGAGAGTCACCAGAAGCTTTTTCGAGGATAGCAAGGGCATCATTATCGGTCCTTTCCCTTAGTTCCATAAAGCTCCCCCAGGTAGTACGGTCGCTTGGGATGTCTGTAGAATCCAGCCATTTCCCGTTTACGTATCTAAAGAAGTCTTCTTTAGGGCTTACTGTGGTATCCATATATGCGAGGTTGATACCATGCTCCTCTTCTTTTTTTACTGTTTCGTCATCATTCTTGCAGCCGGTAAGTACCGCTGCTCCCAGAAATGACAGAAACAGAACATTTGATATTCTTTTCATTTTTGTTTTTAAGGGGTTAAAAAATTTCGACTAAAATAAGAAAAACCAGCAGAATATGCCGGAATTTTCTTCTGCATCCGGTTCAAACAGATGGTTTTGTCAATATTGTTCAAAATTTATTCCACTTTTACAGGAGTTGTTCTTTTGGAAACGCCATTCTCATTGAAGGCTTCGATGGCGAAATAATAAGTTTGATCTTTATTAAGGCTCCGAAGGTAAAGGCTGTTTTCGTCATAGAGAAGCCAGGAATTGTAAAGCTTGTCGGGTGCGATTCCCCATAGAATATTATATCCCTCTGCCTTTTTCTCAACATTCCATGAAAGCTTGGCATTCCTGCGATCCTCATCGCGAATAGCCCTAAAGGATTTTACCCTGCCGGGAGTTTTTCCGGTGCCTTTCCCGAAGACACGAAGTCCGGAAACCGAAAGATAGGGTGTAGGCACGTGAAAATTCTGATAACGGATGTATCTCGCCTTCACCGGTTCTTTCAGCTCCACATAATCATTAGGAACATCTTTGAGATTGTCCTTTTTATCGATAATGGTGTGCCAGGATTTACCATCCCTGGACGCCTGGATCTGGTACTGATGATGCAATCCGGGAATGCGGCCATACATGTCAGACTTATAGTCGTTATAATTCACCTGCACCGCATGAACATCGGCCGCTTTCTGAAGATCGATCTCTATCCATTGCTGATCGTCATTTTTTTCTGCTATCCAAAAACTGCGAACGTTCTCGTCTACAATATTTTTACCACCGTGACCTTCGAGGGTAGAAGAGACGGTTACAGGTTTTTTATAGGAAAGCAACATCCAGCCGCGAAAATCACCTCTTTTCTCTTCGGAAGCGGAAGGAGCATAATGCGGATAATCCCCGAAATAGGTATTGCTGTGCATGAGTCCGTCCTCATCAAAGAAAGTTTCGAACATACCAATCCGGCGTTCCCAGCCGATATTCACTGAAACCGCCATGGTAGAAAAATGCCAGTAGGTGTCGCCGGGTCCTTCTACGGTGCTGCCGTGACCCGCGCCGTTGATAAAACCTCCTGGTTTGAAGGAAAACGGATTGTTAGGCATATATTTAAAAGGCCCCAGCGCATTATCGCTTACATAGGCCCCGTCGCCATAAACATTGAATTCGGTTCCCGGCGCGGCATATTGCAGGTAATATTTGCCATTGTGTTTGGTCATCCAGGCGCCTTCAACGTAACCGCGGATGGTGTCTTTGTTGTTTTCGCCGAAGCGTTCCCAGCCGTGATCTTTGGCGTCGAGGTTGAATAATTCCACCGTTTCGCCTGGCCTGAAGGTGTCATCTTTATCGAGTTTTTTTCCGCGGATAGGGAATTTATTGGAAGATCCCCAATACATATAAGCCTGGCCGTCGTCATCTATAAAAAGATCGGGATCCTGCAGGTTGGTAAGGATCGATGGTTCTGCCTTCCAGTCTCCTTTTTCGGGATTGTCGGTATACAGCACACTCATGGCGCCTGAAGGATTTCCGGTTACATAGAGCACAGAATCCTTATAATTCTCGGCGGCGGGGGCGTTCGAGCCTTCAAAGTACCATTTTTCGGGCTTCACAAATTCCCAATCGGTGAGATCGGTGGAATGCCAGTAGCCCATAGAGCGGGTCACGAACATATAATACTCGCCGCGGAATTCCACCACCGCAGGATCGGCTCCCGAGCGGTAGGAAAGATCGTTATGAGCGTTATAGATCATATAGGTGTAATCCAGGTTTAGCGGATTGCAGTAGGTTTCATTTTCCTGTGCTGCTAAATTTCCGGCTGCCATCAGCAGCAGGAGTAACATCATCCTTTTCATTATTCACTTTTTAGTTGGTCTATTAGTTTCTTATCGAAATCCTTCTTCATTCCGCTTACTTCATCCACATTCTGATTCGGAATGGAAATTGAAAGCACATAATGCTGAACTTTCCATTCCCCGTCCATCTTTCTCACCACTCCCGAGCCCCGGCAGATGCCCATATGCGTCTCCAGTAATTCATCGAACCAGGCGAAATTTGCATCTTCCGAAAGAAAAACATTCCTCTTCAGGGTTTTGAAATCCCAGGTTTTGCCACTCTCAAAATATGGCTTCGCCCACTTTTCGAATTCCGGTTTTACCCAGTTTTCGGTAGGATCGGTGCCGATGAAGATTCCATCTGGAGCGATATAACTGAAATACGCATCAAAATTGGCATCTCCCGCGGCCGCATGCCAGTTCAGGATCATTCCGGAGATCTTATCCTTTTGATTTTCTTCGGAATTTCCGGCAGTTGATGCATTCTGGGAAATGGCCCCAACCGAAATAAAAAAGCTAATAAACAGGCATGAGAAGATCTTTTCCATACGAGACGAAATTTTTGTTAAGATACGATAATATGGGGAAAATTAGCGGCGTGAAGGGGGCAGGCTGTCCTGAGATTCGGTGTTTTTATTCTCTTTTTCAAGCCGGTCCAGTTCTTTTTCAAAATCCTCTAAGGTCTTGAGAAAGATCTCATTGATCTGTACCTTGAAATTGTTGAATTCAACGGGGATTTCCCGGGCTACCGCAGCGATCTTTTTCGGGTCGGGATCGCGTTGTGTGGCAAACTGTTCCAGAACGTGCGCCTTGGTGACGAGCACGTTGATGCGAGCCTCGACGGGTTTGGTCCGCAAGGTGTCGGGCACGGTTCTCTGAAGGGACTGCATGATCTGGTTGAGAGGTTTCGCACTTTCGATCACCTGGTTTAACGTCGCGTTTTCAAGATTATCAATCTCGTTTTGGGCAGTGATATAAGCCAGCCATTGCGAAGCCTGTTCCCTGGCTTCAGGTAAAAGATTCACCTCTTCGTCAGGGGCCTGAATAGTTTTTGTAAAAGCAGAGCTATCAACTTCTTTAGCCGCGGAAATCTCTTCAGGTTTTTCCTGTTTGCAGGAGAAGAAAAGAAAAACAGACAAAATAACAAGCAAGCTCCTCATAGATGGAATGGTATGCCTGCAAAGTTAGATGAAAAAGCCTCAGTTGCAAGGGTGATTTCCGCAGGATTATGAATTTTCTAAAGCAGGCAGAGGTTTCGGCCTTTCAATTGCGAAAACCTCTGTTTAATTGAATATATTTGCGGAAAAATTAATAGAAATGGCTGGGAAAATCTTAATTATCGGAGCCTGCGGACAAATAGGAACCGAACTGAGCCTTAAATTACGCGAAATTCATGGCAACGATGCTGTAGTTGCTGCAGATATCAGAAAAGGAAGTGAAGAGCTGATGCAGTCGGGACCTTTTGAGCTCGCCGATGCTACCGATGCGGCAAGAATTGGAGCACTTGTAGAGCAATACAATATCAAAGAGGTTTATCTCATGGCGGCGATGCTTAGCGCTACTGCCGAAAAAGCACCTATGAAAGCATGGAATCTCAATATGGATTCGCTGTTCCACATTCTCAACCTTGCGAAGGACAAAAAGATTGAGAAGGTTTTCTGGCCTTCCAGTATTGCAGTTTTTGGACCTTCTACGCCAAAAGATCAAACGCCGCAAACCACAGTGATGGAGCCTACTACGGTCTATGGTATCAGCAAGCAAACCGGCGAAAGATGGTGTGAATATTTCTACAATAAATTCGGGGTAGATGTGAGAAGCATCAGGTACCCGGGAATTATCAGTTATAAAACCCTTCCCGGAGGAGGAACTACCGATTATGCCATTGAGATCTTCCATGAAGCCATAAAGAATGGTAGCTATACTTCTTTCCTTAGCAAGGATACTTCCCTGCCAATGATGTTTATGGATGATGCGATCAAGGCTACTGTTGATATTATGGA
>JBAWAB010000069.1:0-3547 GCA_049589035.1 Salegentibacter sp. | reverse complement strand
CCAGGATGGTCCTCTTTTCACTCATGGCAAAGACCGTCGCCAGGTTCATAGCGCAAAAGGTTTTTCCCTCTCCGGAGACCGAAGAAGTGATCAGGACGGTTTTGGAACCTGTCACACCCTGTTTCTTGTACATGAACTGCAGGCTGGATCGAATTCCCCTGAAGCTTTCAGCTATAGAAGATTTCGGACTATTGAACACGGCGAGATTACTGTCCAGCTTACTCTTCCCTATCAGCCCCAAAATCGGGATTGGGGAAAGCCTTGTAACTTCCTGGGCATTTACCACGTTAGTATTCAGAAATACCAGCAGGAATACGAAGGTCAGCGGGATCACACCTCCCACCAACATTGCCATCACATAGTTGAGCTGGGTATTAGGGCCAATTTGCCCACCCCCGGTATCTTTGGCTTTATCAATGATCATGACGTCACTGACGTTGGCTGCTTTTATCAGACCAGCCTCCCCGCGCTTTTCCAGGAACATATTATAGGTCTTTTCACTCAGACTGTACTTGCGCTGTATCTGCAGCAGGTCCTGTTGTTCCTGGGGCAACTTACGGATCTTCGCCTCGGCCTCTGAAATTTTGCGGTTGATGTCCTGCAGTTCGGTGTTAAGCAAGCCTCTGGAAGAGGATATGTTTTCCAACAATATCGACTTCACCGAATTGATCTGCCGGTCGATATCATTGAAGACCGGAGAATTTTCTTTTAGGGAATACTGATAGTTGCTGCGTTCTTCGGCCAGGGAAATGATCTTCCCCACCCCACTCACAATACTTCCTTCACTAATCCCCGCCACCGAGGGAGCAGGCACGTTACTGTAATCGCTGCGGGTTTCCAGATAATTTCTGAGAGTTTCGTAGTAAGCCAGCTGTCGCCGGATCTCTTCCTTCCGTAGATCTAAAGAAGATAATTCTCCCGAGATCTGGCTGTTCTCTGCGGAAAGGTCCACAATGGAGTTGTCATTCCGGAAGGCATTCAGCTCATCCTCCACTACCTTCAGCTCCTGCGATTTTACCGCGAGACTGCTGTCTATGAAGCGAATGGTCTTGGTTGCAAACAGGTTCTTCCTAGCCAGCATGTTTTCACTGAGCACTTTCACGGTCCCGTTCAGGTAATCTACGATTCTTTTCTTATTGCCTCCCACCTGGCTCAGGTTTAACACCGAAGCTCCCTGGCCCTGCGGATTTACGGCCACACCTCTATACCTGCCTACCGCCGAATCAAAATTGAGGAAGCTAACATAGAAAGATTTTCCTGCCTGGAGAGGCTGCTCTGTACGGGCCAATACTCCGTGAAAAAAAGGCAGGCTCACGTATTCGCCTATCCTGTAATCCCGACTGATCTCTCCCGCCCTGGCGGGCACAGATCTTTTTTCCTTATTCCCGTACTTCTGTAACTCGAGATTTGCAGGCACGCTTGCATGAAGATTGTAGGTGATAGAATCTTTCATGCTGATCGTCATCGTTACATTCAACGCCTGGAATTCCGAAGAATCAGCCAGAATCCCAAAAGGCGTCATGCCGTAGGCATCTACCCGCTGATATTCCCCGTCCTTATAATAATTTGTATAGAACTGCAGCCGCTCTACCACTTCCTCGTTATGGGAGCGGGACTTAAGAATGGTCATGGCCGTATTCACCTTATCGGAGGTACCGCCCCAGTTAAAAGTAAGACTGGTGTTACTGGTAAAGAATGGATTTTGGTCGTCCTTGATGCTTATGGAATTCCCCAGCTGATATACCGGTAATTTCCGCACGTTATTGTAATAAGCTACGGCAAGGCTTATCGATATTGAAAGCAGGATGAGTTTCCAGTAACTGATCACCTTCAGGACAAAGCCCTTAAAATCAAAGGTGGAACCTACATCGGAAATATGATCATCTTCATGCGCCATCTATCTCGTAATTAATAAAGTTACTGAAGTTAATACAGCAAAAATACTGGCAACAGTACGAAAAACTTCCAGACCTGTGGTTCCGAATCCGAGATTTTTTTGTGGCAAAGCATTTACCAGAATTACATCATTAGGCTGAATATAATAATAGGGGCTTTTGGTGGCATTTATACTGGTAAGGTCGATCTCGTGGATCTCTTCTCCCTGTGGGTTTTTACGAATGATCTTGACATGCTGCATATCCCCGAACTCCTCTATCCCTCCGGCATTAGCGATCGCTTCTATGATGCTTACCTGATCCTTATACACCACCTGGCTACCCGTTCCAATTTCTCCCAGGGTAGTATATCTTATCCCCGCCAATTTCACGGTAACGAATAGGTTAGCTTCCTCTTTGAAATAGTGCGCCAGCAGCTTTTCTTCGATCTTTCCTCTCACTTCTTCCACGGTAAAACCCAGCACATTCACCTCCCCCAAAGTAGGGACGCGGATATTCCCGTGATCATCTACCGTAAATCCGTCGAAATAGACATTCTCTTCGGTAGTTGCTCCCAGACTTGTTTCTCCTACCGGATTGAACATACCAACCAGTTCCTGGTCCAGAGCCTTCACCCGAATACTCAAAAGATCGCCGGTCTGTATCCTGTAAGGTTTCCGCATTCTTTGAATGCTGATTATACTGTCGATCTCCCTGGAATTATCCTGAAGATAGGTAGTTTTTTTAGTAGAAATACAGGAGGTAAGCGCCAACATCACGCCTACAAGGAATAAGACACTTTTAAATCTCATAAAAGGCTTCACATAGTTTTAACAAATATAGTTTTTGTAGGCTAATAATAAAATTAAGTCGTGAATTTCCTGTTATTTTGCACGCAAATCATTTTGTGTGAATTATCTTTCAGTTGAAAATATAGCCAAATCTTATGGCGAAAGAGTACTGTTTACAGGCATTTCCTTCGGAATCAATGAAGGACAGAAAGTAGGCTTTGTGGCCAAGAATGGCACCGGAAAAACTTCTCTTCTAAATATCCTGGCCGGAAGCGATACGCCCGATGAAGGCAAGGTAGTATTCCGAAAAAATATCACCACTGCCTTTCTGCCACAAGAGCCCGATCTTGACCCACATCTGACGGTGGAACAAACTATCTTTTCTTCGGAAAACGAGACCCTTGATATCATCAACCGCTACGAAAAGGCCTTAAAGAATCCTCATGACTCTGAAGCCTACCAAAAGGCATTCGAGGAGATGGATGCCGCACAGGCCTGGGATTTTGAAACGCAGTATAAACAGATCCTTTTCAAACTGAAACTGGAAGACCTCGATAAAGAGGTGAAATATCTTTCAGGCGGACAAAAGAAGCGCCTGGCCCTGGCAAGAATGCTGCTTCAGAAGCCTGATTTCATTATCATGGATGAGCCCACCAACCACCTGGATCTTGACATGATCGAATGGCTGGAAGGATTCTTTAAAAAAGAGAATTTCACCATTTTTATGGTCACTCACGACCGGTATTTCCTGGAGCGGGTATGTAATGAGATCGTTGAACTGGAAGACGGGCAACTGTACACCTATAAAGGCAACTATTCCTATTACCTCGACAAGAAAGAATCCCGGCATGCCCTGGAAGAGACCAACACCGAAAAGGCCAA
>JBAWAB010000068.1:0-6084 GCA_049589035.1 Salegentibacter sp. | reverse complement strand
CCATTGAAGGAAAGAGTACCAGAGATACATTCTTCGATCGCCAGGTCAAGATCGGCATCGGGAAGTACAATTGCGGGATTTTTAGCCTCCAGCCCCAGTACCAGCCTAAGCCTGTTCTTGTGAGGATGCTGATCCTGCAAGGCAATGGCCGATTTGCTGTTCCCGATGAGGGCCAGTACATCAATTCGGCCTGCAGCCATAATAGGCGCAGCCACTTCCCTGCCCCGGCCGTAGATCACATTCACTACGCCCTTCGGAAAACTGTCCCTGAAGGCTTCCAGCAACGGGGACAATAAAAGAACCCCATGCTTAGCCGGTTTAAAGACCACGGTGTTCCCCATGATGAGCGCCGGAATCAGCAGCGCGAAAGTTTCGTTCAGCGGATAATTATATGGACCCAGACAAAGCACCACGCCCAGCGGTCCACGACGAATATGAGCATAAACACCGTCCCGCTTCAGGAACTTGGCGCTGTCGCGATCCAGCTGCTTGTAATCTTCAATGGTATCGTAAATATATTCCACCGTACGATCGAATTCCTTGCGGGAATCGGGCAGGGATTTGCCAATTTCCCACATCAGGTATTTTACGACCTCTTCCCTTTTGGTCTTCATCTGCTCCACAAAATTCTCCATGCAAGCGATTCTTTGAGAGACCTTCATGGTTGGCCATTTTCCCTGGCCTTTTCCGTAGGCATCACAAGCTGACCCAAGCACCTTAAGGGCAGCCGCTTCATCCATATGTGGCACAGTTCCCAGCAAGGTCGGTTGGTATTCTTCCGTAGAAGAAATGGTGGAATACACCTCATCGGTTTTTCCTTCCCAGGGAATGAGCTTACCTTCAGATAAATAGGTTTTTTGATGCAGAAGTTTATCTATGCGGAATTCTTCGTCAATTTTCATAATTATAGTTTTAGTTGATCAGTTGTCAGTTTTTTCTGCGGAATTACAGTTTTATGAGATTCGGTTAGAACCTGCTATCTTCTGCTGAAATTGGTCTTAAAAAGGTTTGTTCGCTTCGGAAAAACGGCAGAAGCAGAATGTTGGTCAGGCACTCTCCTCCGGCCTTTTATCGGAATTTCTTAATACAGCACTCTAAACCTGATAGTTCCCTGAATACCTTTCAGCTCTTTAATAACATCAGAATTGTATTCCTTGTCAATATCGGTGATCACATACCCGATGGTCTCGTTTGTCTTCAGGTATTGTCCTACGATATTAATGTCGTGAGCAGCAAGGATCCGGTTGATATGAGCTATAATCCCGGGTTTGTTATGGTGAATATGGATCAAACGATGCGCATTCTCCAGGGTTGGCAGCTGCAGATTCGGGAAATTAACCGAGTTTGTCGTACCACCGGTATTGATGTATTCAATGATCTTGCCTGGCACAAAATTCCCGATATTTACCTGAGCTTCCTCCGTGCTACCACCAATATGAGGCGTGAGGATCAGGTTTGGAAGTCCACGTAAGACCGATTCAAACTCCTCTTTATTGGTTTTGGGTTCCTTCGGAAAAACATCGATTCCGGCTCCGCGGATCTTTCCGCTTTCAACATGCTTTTTCAGCGCATCCACATCAACCACCTGTCCGCGGGCGAGATTGAGGAAGATCGCACCGTCGCGCATCTGCTGAAATTCGTGTTCCCCGATCATATTCTTATTTTCCTTACGGCCGTCAACATGCAGCGTAATCACGTCTACCTTCTGAAGCAATTCATCAAGGCTATTGCACTTGGTAGCATTTCCGAGGGCGAGTTTTTCAACGAGGTCGTAATAATAAACGTCAAAGCCAAGGGCTTCAGCAACTACCGAGAGCTGTGCGCCAATATTTCCGTAGCCAACAATACCGAGTTTCTTTCCGCGGACCTCATTGCTGCCTTTAGCCGATTTGTTCCAGACACCCTGGTGCATTTCAGCGATTCTGTCGGGAAGATTCCGCGTGAGCAGAATAATCTCGCCAATGGCCAATTCCACTACTGAGCGCGTATTGCTAAATGGCGCGTTAAACACTGCCACACCTTTTTTGAGACAAGCTTCCAGGTCTATTTGGTTAGTTCCGATACAAAATGCCCCCACTGCGATAAGACGGTTCGCGTTCTCCAAAACTTTCGCGGTCAACTGGGTCTTGGAACGAATCCCTAAAACAGAAACATCCTTGATCCTTTCAGCCAGTTCTTCCTCATCGAGTCCACCTGAGTAGGTCGAAACATTATAGCCCTCATTCTTCATGATTTTCACGGCATCTTCGTGAACATTTTCGAGCAATAACACTTTGATTCTGTTCTTGGGATAAGAAATGGCTTTATTCATTTTGTGCACATATAGAAATTCATCAAGACTCGGGGTAATATGATCGGCATTCTTCAGCACATTACCGCGCTCCACATTTTCGGTAAAGGCATAGAATTTATTAGCAAGTCCGGCAGCTTTGATCTCATAGTCGGTATAGCCGTCACCAATCACATATACATCCCCTTTAAGATCGAGAGATTTCAGCTGCTCTACCTTTCCGTTATTGGAAGAAAGGACGTTGTCTTTGTCGAAACCTGTAATTCGGCCTTCCTCATCAAATTCGAAGGTGTTGGCATATACATTCTCTTCCTTCAGGCCAAGTTCTCGAACAATAGGAACAATAAACTCCTTGAAGCCATTGGAAATAATATAGATATCCTCCCGGTTCTCTTCAAAAAAATCTGGATTTCGCATGAAAGAAGTAGATATCTTCTTTTTGAGATTTTCGATAAGCGGATCCAGGTGGTGGCGCCGGGCCTCGAGCAGATCAAGCCGTTGCCGAAGTGAATCCCTGAAGCTAAGATTTCCGCCCATACCACGGTCGGTAAGATCCTTGAGCTCTGCAAGCCGGTTTTCCCTGTCTCCTTTTTCGGCTAAAGATATTTCTCCAAGCACATCCAGAGCCTCTACCTGAGTGAATGTACTGTCGAAATCGATCACATAATTTCTTTTATTTTTCATGCTATTTTTATCCCCTTCAATTAAAGATTAAAACCAAAACTAAGCTTTTTCAGGTCATTTAAAAACAGCTTTTTAGCTGAAAAAAAGTTCTATTATGGTATCCTCAAAATAAGTCGACAAAAATTCATAAGAACAAATTTTGGCAGCCGTTTTACCCGGGTTTATTAGATGAAATAATAGCTAAAAAAATAATTTTTTCAGAGATCATTCACATCTTTTTACTTTCCGTGCCCATCCATTTATCCCAGAAGGTAAAATAAAGCCCATAGTTAGTGTTGAATTCAGAATGATGATAATGGTGATGGGTAGCACCAATGAATAATTTTCCAACCCAACTCTTTTGAAAAGTTTCGGGATAAACTTCGATATCGAGGTGATTGATCACGCTGCTAAGGGTCATGAGCAGCAAATAGAAAAGCAAGACCAGGTAATGCACAGGAATGACCAGCAGGATGGCGGGTAAAATTAGCGCTTCCAGCAAACCCTCCCACGGATGAAAGGAAAATGCCGTCCAGGGTGTGGGCGCGAGGCTATCGTGGTGCACCTTGTGAACCTTTCTGAAAACCTTCGGCCGGTGCATCCAACGATGTACCCAATAATAATAAGTTTCGTGCAGGAACAAAACCAGGATGAGACTCAGTGGCAAATACCAGAAGCCGTACTCAGATGCATTTATATAGATCGCCGTGTACCCATTTTGCCATAACCAATAAGTGATTGCGCCTACCACGGCAAAGATCACCGATGTTTTAAGGCTCCAGATGATTTCCTTTTTTAACTGATTTTTTCTCCAGCCACGCCGACTTAGTCGCCTTTCCTGGAATTTCCCGGAATTCCATACATAATAGTAATAATAGAAAAGACCGGCGGCAGCAAAATACCTTAGGAGCAGTACTCCAAAAAAGATCAGAAGGAGAACCAGGAAGAGGGTCGGCGAATTGGCGTCAATTAACATAAGCGTTTTCTAAAACTTTAAATTTAAGCAATTCAGGTTAGAAGATTCCGAAGCAGCACATCGCTTTTGCCAAAATTCAGCTTTTAAACAGGATATTTACTTTTCAGTTTACATCAAAGATCAATCATTTAAACCAAATCCCGATCTTGACCACGGCGAACTTGAAAATCGGATGCAAAATGAACTGAATTAACCTTTCCTCTCCGGCCTTATTCAGAAATCAAGAAAGTTATAGATTCCCTAATATTGCATATAATATCAGCAATTTAAGAGTGATCAATCTCAGGAAAAAGGCCACGAAAATAAAAAAGGAACTCAGAGCTCTGCGGATTGCAGTTCGTGAGAACCTGGTGCCCTGGTATGTCAAATTCCTCATTTTCATAGCCGTTGCCTATGCTTTGAGCCCGATTGATCTTATTCCCGATTTCATTCCAGTGCTTGGCCTGCTTGACGATCTGCTTCTCCTGCCTTTGTTCATCTATATTATCTTAAAACTTATTCCGAAAGAAACTATGGAAGAGTGCCGGAAAAAAGCGGAAACGGCAGAATTCAGCACAAAAAAGAACTGGATCGCCAGGGGAATTGTGATTCTGCTTTGGCTGCTTTTGGGATTGGCCTTTTATACCTATTTCCAAAATAGGGGGTAAAACAGACTAATATCGGGAAATTCACTCCTATGTTGCCGTAGATGAAAAAATTCTACTAATTTAAAGGCTGGATTAAAATCAGCTAATCAATGCCCAATCTAAAAAATGTACAGACAGAAGTAGATGCCAGCTTCCTGTATCATGTTCTTGCCGAAAATGAGGAGCACGAAAGCGTGGCAGAAGTTTTCCGCCAGATGAGCGAAATTGAACATGGTCATGCCGTGGCCTTTATGCGTAACCACGGCCTGGGGCCTGAAGATCTGCCTCCCCCTTCCTGGCGGGCAAAAACCCTTGAGAAAATTGGTAAAGTTCTGGGCTATGACTATGTGCTGGGCGTCTTGCTCGACACCGAAAAAAGTATTTCTTCTGCGGTGGTCTCTGCCCGAAAACGTACCCGCACTGCCGGTTCGCTCTCAGATACTGCGCATGTGACCATCCTTAAGAATATCCTGAACAGCGAACAAAAGATGTCCGGTGCCAACCTTGCCCGTTTTGAAACCAGACATAGATCGGTGGGCGGAAATGCGCTGCGCGCTGCAGTACTGGGAGGTAATGATGGGTTGGTTTCCAATTTTAGCCTGGTGATGGGTATTGCCGGCGCTACTGCTGGAGAAGCAGGCGTCATGTTGGCGGGTCTTGCTGGATTAATGGCCGGAGCCTTGTCTATGGCTCTGGGAGAATGGATTTCAGTCAAAAGCTCCCTGGAACTTTACGAGAATCAGATGGAGCTGGAGATGGAAGAATTGGAGGTAAACCCCGAAGGAGAAGAAAAAGAGCTCGCTCTTATCTATCAAACCAAGGGTATCCCTGCAGACCAGGCGGCAAAAATGGCCAAAGACGTGATCGCAGACAAAGATCACGCTCACGACATCCTGGTAAAAGAAGAACTCGGCATCAACAAAGAGGATCTGGAAGGCTCTCCTATGGAAGCTGCACTTTCCTCCTTTTTCCTTTTTGCCATTGGAGCCATCATTCCGGTTGTTCCTTATTTTTTCACCGGTGGCTATCTTGCAATTCTGCTGAGCTCCATATTCAGTGCCTTTGGATTATTTCTTATAGGCGCTGCCATCACACTTTTTACCGGAAAAAGCATTTGGTACTCGGGCTTTCGGCAGGTGATATTTGGCCTTGCAGCGGCAGCGATCACCTATGGCATTGGGACCCTTATTGGTGTTTCCTTAGGAAGCTAAACGATAGTAAAAATTATGAAATCCATAGACATTCAAAGGATCTACGATCATAAAAAAGCCGACGGTACGTATCGAATTTTGGTAGACAAATTGTGGCCGCGCGGCATCAAAAAGGTCGACCTGGAATTCGACGAATGGAACAAAGAATTGGCGCCTTCTACGGAGCTTCGGAAGCAATTTAACCACAAACCGGAATTATTCGGAGAATTCACCAAAAATTACCAGAAAGAACTTTCTTTAAAAGAGGATGAACTTCAGCGGATTAGGGATATAGCTGAGAAACAGCCCGTAAATCTTCTGTACGGAGCGAAGGATACC
>JBAWAB010000067.1:0-7059 GCA_049589035.1 Salegentibacter sp. | reverse complement strand
GCCCATCTACTTCAAAACAATTGTTATGAAAAAATATGTCTTAATCCTCATCAGTATAGCATCAATTACAGGATGTTCAAAAAATAATGATTCCCTTGAACCAGAAATGGTACAAGCTGATAAAGTTATTTTTGGAGAGGTCTATGGAATGTGCGGGGGAGACTGTAGAGATCTATATTTAATCAATAATGAAGGTTTATATAAAGATGCTGACAATGCCTCCGACGAATATGGAGATTGGGCTGAGACGACTTTTGATGAAAGAATGGATCAAGAAGATCCTGCTAATATCAAGGATCTGCTAAGTGTGCCCTCAAGTTTATTAGAGAATAATTCATCGGAAGAAATAATTGTGCAGTCCTGGGCAGACATAGATTATTACTTATATATTGAGAAAGATGGAAAATCGAAAGAATTGTTATTAGATCATATACATAGAGATGCAAGTCCAGAAATAAAATCTTATTTTAAGGTGTTTTTGAAAAGCTATAAAGGACTAGGTGGATCTATGATCGACACTACCGATATTGAAAGGTATTATTGAGGTTCTTCTTTGATACAAATCTCTTTTTTCATTATTTTTCGGTGCTGTTGCAGGATCAATATTTGGCTACAAGGAATCAGAGAAAAAAGGATAATTTTATTGCAAATGTTGAAAGCATATTACTAGTCTATACTCTGATTTCCATAAAATTTTAGTAAGTTTATATAGATACGTTCAGAAAGAAAACGCATTGATTGATGACACTTCTGCTCACAATCCCATAAAATGTTAATCGTAAGTTCCTGTTATTTATGATAAAGTCATTTTTTATAAGTGTGTTTTTATTAACTCCTTTATTGGGATTCTCGCAGCAAAACGACAGTCTCTCTGAACCTGTGGTCCCCATAGAAAAAATAAAGCTCCTAAAAAATATTAATATCACTTTCGATATGCGCATGGGGTTTGAAGCATATACCTTTAGGGGCGGTGACCATTATTATAACGGATTACAGTTTAAAAATGAGTATACAGCCCTCGGAATTTCCGGAAAAGTACACGAAAGGGTGAACTTTCATTTTAGAAACCGCTTTAACAAAGGCAGCGATGTGCAAACCCTGGACCAACTGGGCAGCAATATCGAACTGGCCTACATCGACGTTAAAGCCGGTCCTTCCCTTCATCTTTTAATGGGAAAAATGAGTGCGTTTTACGGCGGTTATGAATACGAGTTCAGTGCCATGGATGTTTTGGAATATAATGACATTCACAATAATGCGCTGGCGTACGTGACCGGGGCCGGAATTACGTATCCACTTTTAAAGAATCAGAAATTCGGGTTGCAGGTATTAAACTCGCGCACCATGCACTATAATGACCTTTACGGTGATATAGTTGCAAAAGATATTCAGGAACCCGACTGGCCGGTAGCAGTTGTTGGAAACTGGCGTGGAAGCTTTTTTGACGGAAAATTCCAAACTATCTATAGCCTGAGTTATTCCAACCAGGTGAAAAATAAAGGAACCTATTTTTTTACCTTAGGCCACAAATATCAAAACCCTAATCTGACCCTGATGTATGACTTTGATTACAGCTATGAACAGGTGGATACAAAGGGTATATTGACCAGTATTCTCGGTGGCGATGGGGTGGCCGAGGATGTGATGTATATCGAAAACTGGTTAAGAGCAGAATATCGCTTCAGCTCAAAATTCAAGGGTTTATTAACCCTCATGACCAGCAGCGCCTATGGTAACGTCCAAACCGCCCATGACCACATGAGAACGAGTTATGGATGGATCCCTACTTTTTATTATAGTCCGTTTAAAAACATGGATATCCGTTTTTACTTGGCCTATATCGGCCGGTATTATGATTATTCCAATTATGCTATAGAAAAACTGGATGCGTCTAATTATAATAAAAATGAAGTCAGGGTTGGCTTCATTGCTCCCCTCTTGTTATTGTAAGATTAGATCAAAGGCTATTTAAACACGAACTTCTTAAAGGAAGAGACTGGAGAAGAAACAGGAAAGGTAGAAATAGAATTTCAGAATATGATATTCTCAGGCCAAAGTGAGAAAACAAAGTTTCCCGCTATATGCGAAGGAAATTATTCTATAATAAATGATTCAATAAACTTCGAAAACACCTGTTTTTGGACTGCAGAATTTGACTGGACATTAATATTAGGCGGTAAATGGAAATATGAAGTTTCTAAGGATCACTTAATCCTAAGAAAAACAAACGTAGATCGATATATTCTTGCCAGGAAATAAGAAACAACAGAACGGAAGAAGTTAAACTTATCAAACAACGTATGTTCATAGTAAATCTGACCTACAAAACTGAACTGGAACAAATTGACCAATTTTTAAATGAACACATTGAATTCCTGAATGAACAATATGAATTGGGGAATTTTCTCGCTTCGGGGCGAAAAATTCCAAGAACTGGTGGGATAATATTATCCAAAATTGATAATAGATCTGAATTGGAACGGATCATAAAAAAAGATCCGTTCAATATAAACGATTTAGCTGAATACGAATTGACTGAATTCATCCCAAGCAAGGCCTGTGAAGAAATGAAATTTTTACTCGAATAATGAGTGCTAATATTTAACCTTGCAGTCTATGATTGGAGATACTGCTTAAGAATATGGGCTGGATCCATATGAAAGGCTTTGGCAAACTCTCCCTTTATCAGGAAAAGCAGTGCCTTTTTGCGCCGCAGCCGTAGCATTCCCCAGCAAAAAAGCTATTGTTCACATAAGAGAAGATATATTCTTGCATGATTCAGTTTTTTATGTTGACCTTCTTGACCAGTTTTTTGTTATCTGAAGTAAAGAGCTCCACGATGTAAACCGCATTTTGAAGGCCGGAGGTTGGGAATTCAAGGTGTCTTTCTTTTTCGTTGATCTTGCTGCTGAATACTACGGCTCCATTCAGATTGTGCAATTTTAGCTCTTTTAGATCGGTCTCTTCGGGAAGTCTAACCTCAAGTTGGGAGCGTTCGTTATTCTGGAAAATATCCACCGAATTTTTGATCGGTTTTATTTCTTTTGCAGAAGCAAGTGCGTTGGGAACAACAGAAAAGTCTCGGAAACAGAGGAAGAATCGCTGCGGATAATTTCCCTTTGGAAGCTGGAAACTTTTAGATTCTCCGGCAATGTTGTAATAGGCATTATCTTCAGCATCAAACAAAAAGATGTCTAGCGGCTGAAAGTCCTTAAAAGAGGTGATCTGGAAAACCAGTCCACTGTCCTCTTTGAGTTGTACGCTTAGCGGAATTTTGTCTTCAGAGTTGAATGGCCGCACATCCACAATATAATTTCCGTCTTCAAACTTCCAGCCAGCGTCAGAATCAAGATCTGAAAAACTTTGTGCGTCCATAGCCCTGTCAACCCCGCTCGTGGCCCTTTCATTAAAGGCTAGCAGGAGTTGCCGTGTATAAAGGCGGTTAAAGCTGATGTTCAGTCTTAGATTAGGAATTTCATTTGTTGTGGTTTCTCCTGAAAGTGGCTTTTTGAACTCAGAGTTTTCGGGATTTTCTTTTTGAAATCGGCGGTAGGAATTTTTGAAAACGATAGTTCCGTCCTGCTGGCCAATCAGCATAAAACCCTGCGCAACAGGTGCGAATTCCCGGCCATAGAGCTGGCCATAGCCTCCGGTGAGGTCTGTGGCTTCGCCATTGCCGTCGTAAGCTTCGAACACTGCGGGCACATAAGCGTTTGCTCCCGGAGAATACAAGCCATAGCCGCCTTCATAATCCTGTAAATAATGACTGCTTCCGCCGGGCCTGGAGTCCCAGAAATAAGCAATGCCGGTAGATGCAGGGTTCTCCAGGAGAAATTGTTTCAGATCTAAGGCGGAAGGATAAGGATTCCCGGTAAGAACAGCCTGATCTTTGTTGATTTTCAGCCGGATCTCTCCGTCGTTTGGTTTTCCGCGGAAATCATACCGCTGCTGGCTCCCCGGGTTATTGAGAATTCCGAAGATCGCAATTGAATTGATGCCGTTTACACCTTTCATGGTAAATCCCTCGCCCGGCAGCACATCAAAGCTATCGCCAATATATTGCCAGTCATTGTACTGCTTTCCTGAAAATTTGTAGAGCCATTTTCTGGAGATGCTCAAAGGATTTGCAGTTCCGTCCAGTCCCGAAATCATCTTTGCCGGTATGCTCTTGGTGACATCAAGAGGTTCAAAGAACACAGAACCGAACTGGTTATTGTTGCTGAGGTTATCGGCCACCGGAAGCGACCAGTAATTATAGTCGTAGGCATTGCTCGTTCCTTCCTGGAAAAGGGAGAGCAGGCCGTTCCCGGAATTGAGATTGGAGACTTTTTCTCCCTGGATAAGCTGGGCGTCTCCCCGCAAATACAGGCTGGCCTCGAGCTGGGAAGAATTGTTCTTTTCCAGGTGCACATCTTGCTGTACAAAAAGTACTTCATCTTTTACAAAGACATAGCTGGCACCAACGGGAGAAGGCGAGATGCTGAGTTGCGAAAAAGAAAGGACTGGTAAGAAAAAAAATCCCAGGAGGTAGAAATGCCTCATAATTCAATTAACTTTGTATAAAATTAAAACAAATACCACTGGAATTGCAGGGGTATGATATAGGGGAAAACCCGCGAAAATGAAAAAGAGATCTCAGTTAGTGAATGCCGTTCTTATCCTCATTGGAGGAATTTTGCTTATTTATTCAATCGCTTTCGAACATATTGGGCCATATCCCAAGATCGTCGGGCTGGTCATTATAATGTTCGGACTCTACCGTGCGAGCAATCACTGGGCACACACCAAAGATGATCATCAGAAAGAGGAAGAAAACCAGGATAACTGATGGAATTGAAACCAGGAGACCGGGTAGCAGTGCTGGACGATGTGCTTGAAGGCAGGGTGCTGAATATTGAGGGTGATTCGGTTTCCATTGAGACCGATGAGGGTTTTGAGATGGACTTTTCCAGGGCCGAATTGGTCAAAATAGAGACGCCTATAGAAGAGATCCAGCCCGAGGCGGAGATAGATCTGGATGAAGTGCTTAAGGAAAAGAAACAGCCCTCAAAACCAAAGTCGAGGCGCGTGAAGCCCAAGGAGAGGAATATTCCTCCCATGGAAGTTGACCTTCATATTGGTAAGCTGGTTAGTTCTACCCGCGGAATGGGTAATTTCGACATATTGAACCTACAGTTGGAAACCGCCCGGAGACAATTGGAATTTGCGATGCGAAAACGCATTCAGAAAGTGGTTTTCATCCACGGGGTCGGCGAAGGAGTTCTCAAGGCCGAACTGGATTATCTTTTTGGACGCTACGACAATATTAAATTCTACGATGCCGACTACCAGAAGTACGGATTGGGCGCCACTGAAGTCTACATCTTTCAAAACGCCTGATCGACCCTTTTCTTACTGGTTTTCTTACTGGTTGGCAGTGGTAGCCTGTGAAGGCGTTAAAGGATAAGGGACAGAACTGGAAATAAAATATCCCAGGTTATACTGTGCAAACCTGATCTCTTCTCCGCTACCATCCTGTTTTACAAGTTTGAAATCTTTAAGCACTACACGGGAGCGGTAGGTTCTTGAGATATTGTGGTTAATGTATAGGTTGTGTTCAGGTTGAGCCGTAGATATCTGGTCATTCAGATAATTCGGAATACCTTCAGCTTCGGCAAATCCCCCGGGATTGGTGAGATCATCAGGGCTTACCTCAAGGCGTGTAGGCGTGCCATCATTGTCATCATCGGGATCCAGGTAATTTGGAGTCCCGTCAGAGTCGGTATCGCGGTAGCCTTCCGCAGTAGGATCTCCGCTACCAGTGGCGATCTCGGTGCGCGTAGAGACATTATCGCCGTCATCATCTTTATCCAGATAGTTAGGAATACCATCTTGATCGGTGTCGGGCAGGTTGGTGCCATTGGCATTCCAGCCTTCATCCACATTTTTAAGTCCGTCGCCATCGGTATCGCTGTCGGCGTTCTCATCATTAAAGCTGGTGGTGATATTAATGGTTCCTCCGGTGCTGCTCCAGTATTCTTCGACGACCTGTGGTTCTTTCGGCGGAATCTGGTTACAGAAATAATTTGAAGGAACTTCAGAACTGTAAAGGCGGTAAATAAGTTGATTGCTGCTGCTGAGCGAAAGAGAGAGGGTATCCTGAATATCAGTTGTGAGTACGTTCTGAAGGGAATCCTGAAATTGGCTGCCAGAAACTTTCAGGGACATGCTTTCGTACACATCGCCATTGTTGATCACATAAAGCACTTTCTCCTGGCTGGTTCCGCAGAGCTTAAGATTACTATCCTGTAATTCAAAGCTGGTAACGACAATGTTGCCACTGTCACACGAAAATAAAAGAACAGAAACAAAAAGAAGTGCAAAGATCTTTTTCATTGAAATGCTTTTGAACAAAAATAGAGTAATTATGGATTTTTAAAGAAGCTTCTTTAAAATAATTTAAATTCCCGTAATTTTGTAGGCAATGGAAAAAGTATACCTTGATTCGGCAGCAACCACGCAGATGCGTGACGAAGTCATCGAAAGAATGACTGAAGCGATGAAAGAGTTTTATGGAAACCCTTCATCTACACATGCTTATGGAAGATCATCTAAATCCTTAATCGAGCAGGCTCGTAAAACGGTAGCGAAATACCTGAAGGTCCAGGCTTCGGAAATCGTCTTTACTTCCGGCGGTACCGAAGCAGACAATCTCGTGCTTAACAGCGCCGTGAGAGACCTTGGGGTAAAGCGCATTATCACCTCCAGGATCGAGCATCATGCCGTGCTGCATACGGTAGATCAACTGCAGGATTGTTTTGACATCCAGGTAGATTATGTGAAGCTTGACAAGCAGGGGAATATTGATCTCAATGATCTTGAGGCTTTGCTACAGGATTCTGAAAAGAAGACCCTGGTGAGCCTGATGCATGTGAATAACGAAGTGGGAAATATGCTTGATCTGCAAAAAGTAGGTGAGCTTTGCAGAAAATATGAGGCTTTGTTTCATTCCGATACCGTCCAGTCGGTAGGGCATTTTGAATTGGATTTCAGTGAAATTCCTATCGATTTCAGTGCGGC
>JBAWAB010000066.1:0-12530 GCA_049589035.1 Salegentibacter sp. | reverse complement strand
TTTCAGAAATTCTGGAAAGCCGAAGATTATCACCAGAATTACGAGAAGAATCATCCCCAGGATCCCTACATTCAGAATGTTTCCATCCCCCGGATCAATCGGTTTAAAGAGAAATTCCCGGAACTTCTAAAAGAGAACGCCGATTAAAATTGGCCAATTTCAGGAAGCTTTCAAAAGCTGAAGGATCTTTTGCTCAATTTCAGGACTTTCCCAGTTGTCTTCAATATTAGGAAGCTGCATCACCTCATCCATGATCTTCCGTTGCCTGTCTCCTATGGCAAGAGCTTCTGCATAAGGTTTATCTGAAAAGGTCACCCGGGAGTACAAAGGCGTCCATTTATCGGGATGTTTTTCAGCAAAATGCTTCTCGATCTTCTTCCGAAGAAGGAATTCTGCATCAGCCGTTTTGCTGCTCATCTCAATGAAATTTCGGTAACTAAGTTCGGCAATGGCATCGGCGTTGGGTTTTCGTTCCTCCTGATATTCCTTAAATATATTTTCCCAATCATCCCCATATTTGTCCATTTTCGCATTTAGTACCGATATATCCTCGAAACCTGCATTCATGCCCTGCCCGTAAAAAGGCACAATGGCATGGGCAGCATCGCCAATGAGGGCAATTTTCTCCCAATATGACCAGGGATAACATTTTATAGTGACCATGGCACTGGTAGGATTCCGGAAGAAATCCCTTTTCAGGTTGGAGATCTCTTCTTTGATATCGGGAAAAAACTGTTCAAAAAATTCGTCTGCTTTTTCTTCAGAAGTGATACTATCAAAAGAAATTTCTCCTTCAAAAGGAAGAAAGAGAGTACAGGTAAAGCTGCCGTTCTGGTTGGGCATGGCGATGAGCATAAATTCCCCGCGCGGCCAGATGTGGAAAGAGTGGTTATCGAGTTTATGTGTACCATCCGAATTTGCAGGAATGGTAAGTTCTTTATAACCAACATTAATAAAATGCTGGGAATAGTTGAAGCGGCTTTGCCTTTGCATTTTATGGCGAACTCTCGAAAAAGCACCATCGGCACCAAAGATCAGGTCAAACTGGTACTCTTTCCAGATGCTTTTTTCGGTCTCACCTGTGTAAAGCTTAGCCTCTGGCATATCGATATCCCAAACCTTCTCTTCAAAACGGAATTTCACCCCCGCTGCCTCGGCAAGATCGATCATCTTACGGTTGAGAATTCCCCTGGAAATCGAGAAGATAGCCTCGCCTTCTTTTCCGTAATTCTGAAAATACACCGGTTCATTATTCACGTGCATGGCCCGCTTGTTCAGCGGAATAGCGAGTTTCTTTATCTCCTCTTCAATCCCGGCTTCCCGCAGGGCACTCCACCCGCGGTTAGACATGGCAAGATTAATGGAACGGCCCGAAAATTCTACCGTTCTCACATCCTGTCTCCGGTCAAAAACCGTCACTGTATGCCCCGCTTTCGTTAGGTAAAGAGCCAGTAAAGAGCCTACAAGCCCCGAACCTACAACCGCAATATTCTTTGGTGTCTGCATAATCTTTCTTGAAGTGCCTTAAGCCTCACAGCTTTGAATAGACGCAAATTACATGTGCGAAAATACTCAATTCCGCGCAATTGCTTCTCCTGGATGATTGCACAGGTCTTTTAGGCCTCCGAAAGCGGCAAAGCTTCCTCATTTACCATTTGTTTAACAGCCAGTATGTTTGGCAAAATGTAACTTTAAATTGAAAAGAAAGAAAAAGCCAGCATCATGCAAACTGACCAGCCACTGCTACGGCCCATCAAAATTGGAGATCTGCAGCTGAAAAACCGGATAGCCATGGCCCCGATGACACGGAGCCGCGCCGACAATAAAGAGAAGGCTCCCACTAATCTTCATGTGCAATATTATTCACAGAGAGCCGGTGCGGGATTGATCATTACCGAAGGTGCTCAGGTCTCGGAAAGAGCCACGGGATACATCAACACTCCCGGAATTCATTCGCAGGCCCAGGTCAAGGGCTGGCGAAAAGTAACCGATGCGGTACACGAGAAGGACGGAAAGATCTTTCTGCAGTTATGGCATTGCGGGAGGATTTCCCATCCAAAATTTCAGAATGGAATAAAACCCCTGGCACCAAGTGCGATAAATCCGAATGTAAAATCTTTCACTCCCGACGGGTTGGAAGATACCGTAGAGCCCAAGGAGATGAGCCTTCCAGAGATCAAGGAAACCGTACAGGAATTCCGGCAGGCAGCAAAAAACGCAAAAGATGCAGGATTTGACGGGGTTGAGATCCATGCCTCCAACGGCTATCTGTTCCATCAGTTCCTGAATGAAAAAGCAAATGTAAGAACCGACGATTACGGCGGAAGCAAACAGAACCGTGCACGATTCCTCTTCGAAGTGATTGATAGTATCATAGAAGTGTGGCCGGAGAACAGGCTCGCAGTAAGGCTAAATCCGTCTTTAAACGGCGCTTTTGGCATCACGGCCACTCCCGAAACCATCCCTACTTTCGATTATGTGATCAAGAAACTCACTGCCTACGACCTGGCGTACCTACACCTTTCAGAACCCCTGAACGATGTGAGTGATATCGACTTTCTTGAACCGGATATCGCCAGGCATTACCGCCCGATATATGAAGGCACACTTATGATCAATGCTGAATTCGATCAGGAATCGGGGAATAAAGTAATAGAAGAAGGAAATGCCGATATGGTTTCCTTCGGAAAACTTTTTATCTCCAATCCCGACCTTCCGGAGCGCCTGGCGTCAAATGCGCCATTGGCCGACTGGGACAAGGATACCTTTTACACCACCGGCGAAAAGGGATATACCGATTATCCCACCTATAAAGAAGAAACCGCCGGCAAATCCTGATAACAACTAAAGTAAAACCAGAAATTTAAACCAAATACATCTAATATGGACCAACAAAAAATCGATGAAATGAGAGGCACCCTTTCCAAGCTGGAAGATATAAGAAATAGCCAGGAAAGCATTATTGACAAGATCAATCATGTAATTACCGATCTGTTTCAGCATCCCGACAAAGAACTGGAGAAGGCAATGGAAGCTGCCCATCAAAAAGCTTCAGATAATGTGGACTCCATCAGGGAAGCAATGGAAGATTTTGAAATGAAGATCAACAAAATGGAAAACGAAGGCTAAAAGAAACCTTTCTCTATGAAGCATATCACTTCCGAAGACATACGTAGTATGGAGAAGGTTTTTCGACTAAACCTGATCAATAGTTGCACCGGCTACAAATCGGCAAATCTCATCGGAACCAAATCCGAAAAAACAGGACCCAATGTTGCGGTTTTCAGCTCGGTGACTCATTTAGGAAGCAATCCTGCCTTGTTGGGATTCATCACCCGTCCTACTACTTCTCCCCGAAACACCTATATGAATATCCGGGAAACCCAGTATTTTACGGTCAATCATATCGGGGAACACATGATCGAGAGTGCGCACCAGACAGCCGCCAAATATCACGAGGAAATTTCAGAATTCCAAAAGACAGGCCTGGAAGAAGAATATCTCGACGGTTTTTATGCTCCCTACGTGAAGCAGTCTGGCATCAAACTGGGCTGCAAATATGAGAATGAATATCATATTTCTGAAAACGACACCCTTCTTGTGGTGGCTTCCATAGAGCACATTTATTTTGAGGAAGGCATCCAGGCTCCCGACGGCTGGCTGCGGCTCGACGATGCAGGAACGGTTGCCATAGACGGACTTGACGGGTACGCCTTACCGAACCTTCTCGACCGCTTTCACTATGCTAGACCGGGACAGGAAATCAGGTCTTTTTTTAAAAAGGAAAAGTAGTCGAGATAGCTGAGCTTATTAATCAAGCTTAAGCCTTTACAAGGACTGGCGGAAAGGAGGTACAAATAGCCCTTGTGCTGCACGAAAAATCAGTATTCTGTAAGTTAAACACGCGTTAAAGGCGACAAGGCTCCCACTGCTATTATATAAATTAGTATAGAGAACGAACAGAAATGAAAGACCTGATCAGCTTTTATAGTGGTTATTTTGATCATAGAAGGTTGATCGGCACTTAGGCTTTGGCGAGTCTGTAGGCAATCTAATTCATAGGCTTCCCTGACTTGCCATAAACAACAAACTCTGCCACCTGGCCGCCGGCAGAAGATTATGAAACTAACACTTATTAACCATGACGGCTTTAGGGCCGTTTCTAAAACCAATCTGAAATGAGAGATTTAATCTGGCTTATTGTAGTATTATTAATCATTGGATGGCTTATCGGGTATTTTGCTTTCCCCGATCTTGGCAGCATCATTCACATTCTACTTGTCATTGCTGTCATCCTGATCATTTACAAGTTGCTCACAGGACGCAACCTTTAATTGTAATATTTTAAAACCCTTTGAAAAATTCAAAGGGTTTTTTTAATCGCTAATTCTCAGCAAAAACATTTTTCATGTGGAATCTTAAAGACAAAACTGCTGTTGTTACCGGTGGAACAAAAGGAATAGGTAGAGCCACGGTACTGGAATTCCTGGAATTGGGAGCTACTGTTCTTTTCACTGCCAGGAATGAGGAGGAGGTAAAGGCTTTTGAAAAAGAGCTAAAAGACGCAAATCATAAAGCTGTTGGCATAGCAGCCGATGTTACAGAAAATGACGACCGGCAAAAAATTCATACTTACATTGAAAAGAATTGGGAAAAGCTGGACATCCTTGTCAACAATGCGGGAATGAACATCAGAAAACCAGCAAGATCATATTCAGAAACCGAATATCGCAGAGTAGTGGAAGTGAATCTGCTGGCCCCTTTCGAGCTAAGCAGAAAACTGAATCCCTGGCTGGCAGCCTCTGGCAATGCCGCCATCATTAATATAGCTTCTTCCGCAGCTATGCAGGATGTGGGAACAGGCGCACCTTATGGCATGGCAAAAGCAGGCTTGCTTCAACAAACCCGCAGCCTCGCAGCCGAGTGGGCTGCTGAAGCCATTAGAGTGAATGCCGTTTCGCCCTGGTTTACCGAAACGCCGCTTACCAAAGGTTATCTTGAACAACCTGAAAAAAAGGAGCGGATTCTGCAAAGAACGCCTATGAGACGTGTAGCAAAAGCCGAAGAGATCGCCGCAGCCATTGCTTTTTTAGCCATGGAAAAATCATCTTTTATCACCGGGCAGAATATTGTTGTAGATGGAGGCATGAGCATTAGTGCCCTGTAAGTCTTCTTTTTGTATCTTTAGGCAAGCCGCTTCTGCGGAAGGAAAACATTTAACTCTCTAACCCATGAAAAGATTTGCACTATGCCTGCTGTTCTGCCTGCCTCTCGTGGCATGTAAAAATGCCGGCGAAAAAGAGAATTCCGCAGAAAACCTCAGTATTCAGCAGAAAATCGCCAATTCCAATGGCCTGCAACAATTTCAGGATGTAGAAAAACTGGAATTCACTTTCAACGTAAAAGTGAATGATACCCTTCGCACCTCAAGAAGCTGGAGCTGGAATCCCAAAACTCACGAGGTCACCCTCAGCGAAGAAGGCAATTCCCAAACGTACAAGAAAGACAGCTATCTCACCGATGAAGAAAAAAAGATAGACCAGAAATTCGTCAATGACTCCTACTGGCTGCTGTTCCCGTTTCAAATGATGTGGTCAGATGCTGAATTTAGTGACGAGGAGACAGCGGAAGCTCCCATAAGCCATGAAAAGATGAATAAAATCACAGTGGCCTATTCCGACCAAAGTGGCGGCTATACTCCTGGCGATACTTATGACGTATTTTTTGACGACGACCTCATGATCAGGGAATGGATCTATAAGCCGGCGAACGGAAAAAGCCAGATGGCTACAACCTGGGAAGATTATGAAGATTTCGACGGATTAAAGATCGCAAAGGACCATAAATCGGCTGACGGCAGTTTTGAGCTGTTTTTCTCTGGCGTTAACGTGGAGTATAATTAGTATCGCAATCCTCTTACCAGCTTAGCAGCATTTTCGACAGGTTTCCACTGTGAATCGGGTTCAAAATAATTCCAGAGCAAAGCCGAAATTTTCCTTTCGAGTTCCCAGGCTTCATTATCATAATCCCAGGATTCGTCCTTATTTTCTTTCGTAGCGAGGTAGAAGACGTAATCGCCGTGAGGGGCGTTCACCATCACCAGTTCCGAACGTGATTTGTTCACCATTCCCTGCTTTGCTGCTGTCTGCACATAAGGCGGAATTTGAGAAAGCGCATAATCTGTGTAAAAAGAATTCGTCAACATCCGGTACATTTCGTCGCTGGCGGCGTGATTCACCAGCTTCCGTTTCCTTATCATTTCCAGAATGGAAGCCATCTCCCGCGGAGTCGTCTGGGCCCAGCCGTACTTTTCCCAGTCTCCCTGCCTGCCTTCGGTTCTGGAATTCACCTGTGTCTTTTCCAGCCCAATCTCAGACATCAGCTTATTGATCTCCTTTCCGCCTCCCGCCAATTCCTGTAGCCACAGGGCCGCAGTATTATCGCTGTAGGTGATCATAAGGGCTGCCAAAGTTCGAATATCGGTGACTGTACTGTCCCTGTAAAACTGCATCACTCCCGAGCCACCATATTCGCGATCGCGGGAATATACGAGGCTGTCATTGAGTTTAATTTCTCCTTTTCCGATCTTGTCAAAGATCCTTATCAGAATTGGAACTTTCACAATGCTGGCTGTAGGAAAAATAGTGTCGGCGTTTATGCCTGCTTCGGAATCTTTGCCCAGGTGATGCACATAAACCCCAACCTGCCCGTGGAATCCTTCAGTTAATTGTTCAATTTTCTGCTGAAGCTGTTTATCGACTGTTTGTGCTTGAATGCCTGTAAAGCATATAATTCCGAGGAAAAAGAAACTGAAGGTTTTCATATTCTAAGATTGGAGTTTTTTAGCGAGGATTCCCTTTTTCAGGATCTGCCCAAAATTATACATATCAGAAAAGGAGCAGTAGAAAGGTGCCGGTGCAAGCCTGATCACATTAGGCTCCCGCCAGTCGACAATAACGCCGTGATCCATGAGATATCTGAAAAGTTCCTTTCCTTCCCCATGAAGAAAGACCGAAAGTTGTGTTCCCCGCTCTTTTTGATTCGAAGGAGTAATGATCTCAAAATCTCCTTCCACCTCCCTGTCTATCTCGTGAAGGATAAACTCGAGATACGCCACAATTTTGTTCCTCTTTTCTATGAGGGCAGGCATTCCCACTTCTTCAAACATTTCTACCGAGGCGAGATAAGGCGCAAGAGCCAGGACCGGAGCGTTGCTTATTTGCCACGCGTTGGCCGTAGGTTCCGGCTGAAATTCCGGTTCCATCAAAAAGCGCCTCTCTTTATTGTGACCCCACCAGCCTTCAAAACGAGGAATATCTTTCAGCCCAAGAAATTTCTTATTGATAAAGCAGCCCGAAGCATTTCCGGGACCACTGTTCATGTATTTGTAACTGCACCAGGCCGCAAAATCAACTTCCCATTCGCCCAATTTCAGCTCGATGTTGCCGGCGGCATGAGCCAGGTCCCAGCCAACGTATGCACCTGCTGCGTGACCGGCTTCGGTAATCCTTTTCATATCAAGCACCTGTCCCGTATAGTAATTAACGCCGCCAATAAGCACAAGTGCGCACTCCTCGCCAACTTCTTTGATCTTCTCAAGAATATCCTCAGTCCGGAAGTTGTGTTCGCCTTCCCGCCTCTTCAATTCCACTATTGTTTCTTTGGGATCGAGGCCGTGAAACCTTACCTGGCTGGCGATCATATACTGGTCACTCGGAAAGGCCTTTTCTTCGCAAATGATCTTAAAGCGTTTGGCAGTTGGCCGGTAAAAAGAAACCATCAACAAATGCAGGTTTACGGTAAGGGTATTCATTACTGCTACTTCTTCAGGATTTGCTCCCACTACTTTGGCGAGTTTCGTTGAAAAACGCTCATGATAATCCCACCAGGGTTTATCGGCATGGAAGTGGCCTTCAACCGCAAGATCAGCCCAATCCTTCATCACCTCATCTACATACTTTTTTGCCGATTTTGGTTGTAATCCCAGCGAATTTCCTGTAAAATAGATCACTTCTTTTCCGTTTACCTTCGGAAAGAGAAATTCATTCCTGTATTTTGAAAGCGGATCCTGTGCATCTAAGTCCTTAGCAAACTCCGAGGTATTTTGATACTGCATTTTGTGTAGTTTGTTTCCGTAAAAATACAATTTAGTTGCAAGATTTATAATTTCAGAAGAAAAGCCTGAAAAATGTTTAATTTTGATCCAAACAAGTACGATTATGCATTTTCTTCCTCAAGACATCGACGACTATATTATTTCCCATTCGGCCAAAGAACCCGAATTACTGGCCAAACTTAACAGAGAAACGCACCAGAAAATCCTGCAACCCCGAATGCTTAGCGGGGATTACCAGGGACGCATTCTTAGCCTGTTGTCAAAAATAAAAGCTCCGAAGACCATTCTCGAGATTGGAACTTACACGGGCTATTCTGCTCTTTGCCTGGCTGAAGGCCTTCCCAAAGACGGGGTTTTACATACCATAGATATCAATGAAGAACTGTTCGATTTTCAGAAAAAATATTTTGAAGCTTCAGAATTTGGTTCTCAGATCAAACAATATCTCGGTGATGCCCTGGAAATAATTCCGGGGATCGACGCAAAATTTGACCTGGTTTTTATAGATGCCGATAAGCCAAATTATCCCGCCTATTTTAAACTGATTATGGAAAAGATGAATTCCGGAGGGATCATTTTGTCAGATAACGTGCTATGGAGCGGAAAAGTAGTGGAAGAAATCAGAGAGGACGACGAGTCCACGAAGGCTTTACTACATTACAACAAAATGCTCAACGAAGACGAAAGGATAGAAACGGTAATTTTGCCCATTAGAGATGGGCTTAGCCTAAGCCGGGTGAAATAGTCAAAGAAATCTTTTTTCAGCTTTCTGATAGATATTATAGAAGATCACCGCCATCGAGGTGCCGACCACAGCGCCTACAAAGACATCTCCCGGAAAGTGAACCCCTACATAAATGCGGCTCCAGCCAAAAAGGATGGGCCAAAGGTAAAAAACGTACACCCACCGATATTTGTTCCGCAGGCTAAGTACCACAAAAGTGGTGATCACGAAGGAGGAAGCGGCATGTCCAGAGAAAAAACTGTAGTTCGTGGGCGTTTGCAGCACCCTTATCAAATCTTTGAGATCTGGCGTATTGTTGGGCCGCAGGCGTAACGCCAGGTTCTTGACGAAATTCGTAAGAATATAGGTTGAAAAAAACGCCAGCATTAAAAATAGCCCTGTAAAACTGGCCTTGCGCCAGTCAAAGGCTGTAAAATAGAGGATAAAAAAAATGAAATACAGCGGTATCCAATGCGCCGGATTGGTAATAAAGATCCAGAAACTGTCATAGGATTCAAGACCAAGGCTGTTCAGATAAACGAATAATTCTCTATCCCATTGCTTGATCTGTTCCAACATAAAAAATTGGATTTTTAGAATCTGCGTTTCACCGAGCCGGTAATCTCGTCAATATCATCCTTGACTTTGTCAATCTCTCCTTTGATATCTTTTGTGAAATCGGTATCAATACCTTGTTTCTCGGCACTTCGCTGGATCTCGTCTTTGATATCATTTGAAGCGTTTCTCAAAGCTTTCATCCCTTTACCCATTCCGCGGGCTATTTCAGGGATCTTATCAGCACCAAAAACCATCACCAGAATAAACATTATAAAGGCAATCTCGGCGCCACTTATAAATAAAGGAATTCTTCCCATAGCAAAATAAATATAGGCACAAATTTATACATAAAAAAGCCGACTCGTTAAAGTCGGCTTAATTAATTTTTACTGATCTGTACCAGTTTTGAACTTTTCGAACTGATTTTTTGTTTCAGTCTTAGGCCAGCTGTTATTGTCAGGATTCACGTCGGCGGTCTCCATATCAGGATCCACAGTGATCTTGGTGATCTCTTTTTCGGTAGCCAGGGTCCTGGTTACGGCATCGTCGTGCTTTCTCCAGATTTGAACCGGATAGGTCACTTTTTCTGAAGTACCATCAGCATAGGTATATTCCACGATCAAAGGCATTACCAGTTCTCCCGGTTTTTCAAAGGTCACCTGGTAGAAATATTTCGGATCTTTCATTTTAGCCCGCTCTTCCTGAGTAAAATTGTCCATGACATATTCTTTAAGTTTTGGCGCGTTCTCAAATAAAGATTTACCTTTCATATCTTTATCGAAATTCTCATCTCCTTCTTCCACGACATAAAGGCCTTGTCCATTGATGTCATAACCTCTCTTAGTAAGGAATTCCTCTCCTTCTTTAGTAGGTTGATCGGTGATATAATATTTCTTCACATCTTTCACACCAATATCCACATTCTCGGTGGTGTAGAACCAACCTCTCCAAAACCAGTCAAGGTCTATCGCTGAAGCATCTTCCATCGTTCTGAAGAAATCTTCAGGAGTCGGGTGTTTGAACATCCATCTTTGAGCGTACACCTTAAAGGCGTGGTCAAAAGCTTTGCGTCCCATCACAGTTTCGCGAAGAATATTAAGCGCGGTAGCTGGTTTTCCGTAGGCATTATTCCCTAATTGATAAACCTGCTCAGGATTAGCCATGATCGGGATCATCCCGTTCTGGTCACCTTTCATATAATCCACGATCTTCTCAGGATCTCCTCTTCTTGAAGGGTATCTATTCAAAGGCGCAATCACCTGAGGATATTTTTTACCGAATTCCTGCTCGGCCATATATTGCATAAAGGAATTAAGACCTTCATCCATCCAGCCCCACTGGCGCTCATCACTGTTCACGATCATTGGGAAGAAGTTGTGCCCCACCTCGTGAGTGATCACACTTATCATTCCGAATTTCACACGGTCACTATAAGTACCATCTTCATCGGGACGGCCGTAATTCCAGCAAATCATGGGATATTCCATTCCCTGGTTTTTAGCGTTAACCGATACGGCCTTGTGATAAGGATACTGGAAAGTATGCGAAGAATAGCTCTGCAAGGTATGAGCCACTACTTTAGTTGACCATTTTCCCCAAAGCGGATTTCCTTCTTTAGGATAAAGAGAAACAGCCATCACATCTTTGCCCTGAATATTCACCGCCATCATATCAAGGATGAACTTTCTGGAAGTGGCAAAAGCAAAATCTCTTACGTTATCAGCTTTGTACTTCCAGGTTTGTGTTTTATTTGAAAACCCTTTCTCAGCTTTTTCGGCTTCTTCCTGGGTTCTTATCACTACAGGCTCATCAAAAGAATTCTTGGCTTTTTCATAACGCTGCATCATTTCGCGGGTATAAACCTGTTTTCTGTTCTGAAGTTCTCCTGTCGCCTCCATTACGTGGTCTGCAGGAACGGTAATATTCACCTCATAATCTCCAAAAGGAAGGGCGAATTCCCCGCTACCCCAGAATTGCATGTTTTGCCATCCCTCAACATCATCATAAACCGCCATTCTTGGGAAGAACTGCGCGATTTCATAGGCATTGTTTCCGTCTTTGTCAAAATGCTCATATCCGGAACGATCTCTGCTTGGTACGTGATCATTGACATTATACCACCATTTCACAGAAAAAGTATAGCTTTCGCCGGCCTTGAGAGGCTGATCGAGATCAATTCTCATCATCGTCTGATTGATGCTGTAATCCAGTGGTTTCCCATCCTGGGTTACCTTTTCGATCTTGAAACCACCATCAAAGTCATCTTTAAGGTACTCCTGTGCAAATCTCGTAGTGGAAGCTACAGGCCCCATAGCACTTGGATTTCTCTCTTTTGAAGGAGAATTCTTCTCGCGGATGTTCTGGTCCAGCTGCAACCACAGGTATTCCAGGTCATTGGGAGAATTGTTGATATACGTGATCGTTTCTTCCCCGGTTAGCTTCTGGTTCTTGTCATCCAGAACCACGTCCATCTTGTAATTGGCCTCATTTTGATAATAGGCAGGACCGGGCGCACCCGAAGCGGTACGATATTGATTAGGAGTTGAAAATTCCTGGTAAAGTTGTTTGAATTTGTTTTGATTGGTATGCCCCTTTTGCTCCTGATTTTCCTGCTGATTCTGGGCCGAAACACCCGCTACCAACATCATCAGAAACACAGAACATAGAAATTTCACTGTTTTCATTTATTCGATTTAAAATTAAAGATTGCTAAAAATAGAGATTATTTTTTACTGCGCCAGAAATCGCCTAGAATTCTAAACTGCCTTGCGGCTGATCCCTGCTTAACAACAGATTCTTCACCTGGTCCCCGACAGTCACATTCACCACGTTCTTCTGATCGTCAAACATATCTGTGAGCAACAGGTTTTTTACTGAAATCTTTTGGAAAGGCTCCACCCCTTCTACTTCAATATACATTACTACCTCGTCGGCATCGTATTCCTTACCCAGGTAATGAAGCTCAAGTGGCTTGCCGTCTACACTTATTTGTAATTTTTTCTTGAGATAATCCTCGATGGCAGCTTTTACATCTCCTTCCTCCTGGTTTCGGGAAAGGCGGATGTCATCGCTATACCTCTTCCGCAGCAGTTTTTCAAAATCATCGGCGAAGACTTTGCTGATGATCTGCAG
>JBAWAB010000065.1:0-6816 GCA_049589035.1 Salegentibacter sp. | reverse complement strand
CAGCCATTTAAGTTTGCAAAGGTACACTTATCCTGAGCGAATCCCAAACCTTTTGGGCTTTATCCTGGTTACTCTGCTGTACGTTTGTTTCCGCGGAAAAGATTCCGGCAATTTTTCCGGTTTATCCGGAAAAATATGTCTATCTGGCAACCAGGGCATAAGATTGGAATTGGAAATTAAAGCTGAAGTAGATATCTTTAGAAGCAGAAGCCTTGTATTCCCTGATTTTCCGTAGAAAAGGCAGAATTGCAAAACCAACTAACCACCTAAACCCGAAGTTTTATGAAAACAAATGAAACGCCTTCCAATTCCAGAAGAGATTTTATCAAGACCACCGCTCTGGCCACTGCGGGTATCACTATAGTGCCCCGGCATGTTCTGGGTGGCCCAGGATTTCTTGCTCCCAGCGACCGGCTAATCGTGGCCTCTATTGGAGTAGGAGGCAAGGGGGAGAGTGACATTGCCAATTTTGCCAAGACCGGAAAGGCAGAGATCGCTTTTCTCTGTGATGTAGATGATCGGCGGGCGGCCAATAGCATTGCGCGTTTTCCGAAAGCTAAATACTACAAAGACTTCAGGGAATTATTTGATAAAGAATCAAAGAATTTTGATGCTGTCTCGGTTTCCACTCCCGATCATACTCATGCTGTCGCCGCCTTGCCTGCTATGGAAATGGGTAAACACGTGTATGTGCAGAAACCGCTCACCCACGACATTTATGAAGCGCGAAAATTGACTGAAGCCGCAAAGAAATACAAGGTGGTGACCCAGATGGGAAACCAGGGAGCATCTGGCGATGGCGTGAGAAAAATGCGGGAATGGTTCAATGCCGGCCTCATCGGGAAAGTTCATACCGTATATTGCTGGACCGACCGTCCCGTATGGCCCCAGGGAATTCCCTGGCCGCAACAGAGCGCTGCCGTGCCTCCCGAGCTAGACTGGAATTTGTGGCTGGGCACCGCGCCCTATAAGGAATACATAACAGGACTTGTGCCTTTCAACTGGCGCGGCTGGTGGGATTATGGAACGGGTGCTTTGGGCGATATGGGTTGCCATCTTGTGGAAGCGCCTTACCGGGTTCTGGATTTAAAGCACCCTAAGGATGTGCAATGCAGTGTGGGCACGGTATATGTCGATGAATTCAAGCGCGGCTATTTCCCTGAAAGCTGTCCGCCTTCAAGCCACGTGATCATGACCTTCCCCGAGAATGATCGCACCGATGGCGATCTCACTTTGCACTGGATGGATGGTGGAATTCGTCCCATGCGACCTGAGGAACTTGGGCCCAACGAAACCTTCGGCGATGGTGGCAACGGTGTTCTTTTCGTCGGAACTAAAGGAAAAATGATGTGCAGTACCTATGGCGCCAATCCACGACTTTTGCCGACTTCGAGAACTGAAGAAGTGAATGTTCCGCAGGAATTCGAACGGGTTCCGGGTGGAGCTGACGGGCACTACGGGCAATGGGTGGAAGCGGCTATCGCCGGCTATGGTAAGAAGGAGGTAAGTTCTCCTTTTGAAATTGCGGGGCCACTTACAGAAATCCTATTAATCGCAAATCTGGCCATTCGCGGCACCGATATTCGGCAAGAGAAAACCAGCGAAGATGGCAATAGTTATTACGAATATCCCGGCAGAGACATCAAGATGCTCTGGGATTCAGAAAATATGCGGGTTAAAAACCTGGAGGAAGCCAACCGCTATATCCGCAGGGATTATCGAAATCCGTGGTCGCTGGGATAAAATCAGTAAAATAAATGCAGAAGAAAGGCGTTCGTTCAGGAACAACTTTAAATTCTGTGAAAATGATCCTTATGAAGCTAAGTTTTGGCCTTTTTGTTCTTGTTCTCACTTTGATGAGCCTTGGAGTTTCCGGCTGTGACTTCAGTAAGAAGAGGAATAAAGAGCCAGAAGTAGAGTGGGACACACTGCAGGTGACTGCTTCGGCTTATAATTCAGTCAGTTACCAGACGGGAGCTGGAAATCCGCGAATTACGGCCTGGGGCGACACTCTTATCCCGGGAACCAAAGCCATCGCGGTCTCCAGAGATCTCATAGATCGCGGACTCGATCACAATACTCCGGTTAAAATTGAAGGTTTTGACGGGGTATTCCTGGTAAAGGATAAAATGCACTATCGCTGGAAAAACAAGATCGACATTTACATGGGAGAAAATGTGCAAAAAGCCCTTCGCTTTGGTCGTAAAAAACTCAAGATCTATTATGTCATTTCAAAAGACTCATTAAAAGGTAGTTAGGTCATGGGTATTGAAGTGTCGCCTGAAGCTTTTTCTTCCTTTGGCATTTTTTCCTTATACTTCTTTCCTAATTCCCTCTGAAAATGAAGAATTTCTCCTATTTATTACTTTTTCTATTGAGTTTCGTTTGGTCTGCTGCCGCACAGGATAGCATTCCACAATCTCATAAAAAACTGGTCATTGGCCTTACGGCAACTCCACCTTTTGTGATGGAGCAAAATGGCAAATATAAAGGACTAAGCATCAGTTCCTGGGAACTGGTGAACCAAAAACTGGGACTGGACTATCAATATAAAGCCTATCCCAATCTTGCCGGTCTTCTGCAGGCACTGAAAAATGGAGAAATTGACTTTAGTATCAATCCTATTACCGTGACCGATAACAGGATGAAATACCTCGATTTTTCGCAGCCTTATTTCATCTCGCATACCGGAATCGCCAAACCCAAAGAGTCTAAGGCATGGAATTTTGTTAAGAACTTATGGAGCTGGGATTTTATTTCAGCCATTCTAATTCTGCTGGGAGTGATCTTTATTTTCGGTTTTCTCATCTGGATCTTCGAAAGGAAGAAGAACCAGGAAGAATTCGGGGCAGATGCAAGAGGTATTCTCCAGGGATTTTGGTGGAGTGCGGTAACCATGACCACTGTAGGTTATGGGGATAAGTCACCTCGCACCTTCGGGGGGAGGTTAGTAGGACTTATCTGGATGTTTATGGCGATCATCATGATCTCCAGTCTTACTGCCGGGATAGCCTCATCCCTTACCGTAAAGAGTATCAATGAAGAGATTGGATCGGTAGAAGATCTGGGGAAATTTGAAGTGACCACCGTGAGCAGTTCCAGTGCGCAGGAATTGCTGGATATGTACCACATTGAGACAGAAAAGGTGAGCAACGGACGCCAGGGCGTGGAGCGCCTGCTGAAGAAAAAATCGGGGATATTTGTCTATGATGAGCCTATTTTGAAGTACGAGATCGAAAAGCTGGAATTGGGCGATGACCTGGAAGTGCTTCAGAAAACCCTTAAAAAGGATTATTACAGTTACAGTTTTCCAAAAGATTCAAAACTGGTGGATAAGATCGATCCGGCGCTTATCAGTACCATGAAGACCATGCAATGGAGTTCATTGATGAAGGATTATCAATGATTTCAGAAATCTTCAATGTCAGGATTGCATCATGAGATTGGACAATTTCACGATTACCTTAAGGAAATTTTAAGCCTGCTTTTTCAGAAGCCTTCGTTTTGCGTTTAAAGTTTTACTATATTAGTTATACTTAAACAGCTGTAAATATGAATGCTACTATTTCCGCAAAGGCCGTACTTTTCTTTTTTCTGATAACCTTACCAGGTTTTGCTCAGAATGGATCAGCTTCCCTCATAAAAAAAGTGGACGGATTTAGTCATCCCGAATCGGTTTTGGCCAATAAGACTGATGATGTACTCTACGTATCGAATATCGGCGGGAATCTGAAGGATGACGGGTTTATCTCGAAAGTTTCTCCTGATGGAACCATGATCGAGCTAAAATGGGTAACCGGCCTTAATGATCCAAAAGGAATGTGGCTTTTGGGAGATAAACTTTACGTAACAGACAATACTGAACTCATCGTGATCGACATCAACTCGAAACGCATTACCCGAAAGATCCATGCTATAGGCGCCGGAATGCTGAATGATATCACGGCCGACAATGCCGGGAACGTCTATGTTTCCGATACCGGGAACAGCAGCATTTATATTTTGGAGAAGAATAACAGCCGGCTCTCCGTTTGGATGAGCAGCCAGAACCTTAAATATCCAAACGGACTAATTACTTCGGGAGGTAACATTTATATTGCTGCCTGGGGTGAAAACGGCGATGGCGATCTTTTAAAAGTAGGACTTCAGTCAAAAAGGATAGAGGAGATCACCAGTAATGGTCTTGGCAATCTGGACGGCATTCAGCGCATGGGCGATGAATTTCTTGTTTCAGACTGGGCGACCGGAAAAGTTTACCGCATTGATCGTGATGGCAACGTAAACCAGGTGCTTACTTCAGAACAAAGTTCGGGAGATATTCTCTACCTGGAAGCCAGAAATTATGTGATTCTACCAATGAACCAGCAAAATTCAGTTTGGTGGTATCAGCTTAACTAGCTACCTTTTTGAATAAAAAAACATCTAAAATTTTCATGCTACAATACAAGCCAAAAATAAGAAAACAGGCTGAAGACTATATGGCTGAAGCAAATAGTAAAAAGCGTTTTCGCAATTTAATGTTTCTTATATTTTTCGTCCTCATTTTTACGACCATCGCTGTTGTAGGCGTCTTCCTTGAGTATTGGTAAATCACTTCTTTATCTCGTTCAGCAATAAAAAAGCCTTATTCACATATTCCTTCTCCAGAAAGATTGTGAAGTAATTGGACGTAGAAATCATTTCAAACACAGGAATCCCTTCATAGGCCAGTAATTTGAACAGGTAGAAATATAGCCCTACCGTTTGAGAGCTGTTCTTCGGCAAAGCAATTGTGATCGAAGAAAGTTCTGCTTTCACTGAAACCCGTACTTCATTTCGGAAACAATCTTCCACCAGGTTGGTGAGAGACGAGGAAACAAGAATATTGGTTTCCTGGAAATTACTGGAGTAATTGAGATACACCCCCGTTTGATCTTTGACCGCCTCCAACAATCTTGCTTTATTCGAAATAATACTGTTTGAATTGAGAAAGGTATATTCTGTTATGCCCGAGCGTACCACGATGTCACCTAATTCTCTTAGGTCCTGCATATTGATCTTGGTGCGATGGGGAGCATATCTTCGCAAAGCCATAATAATTGACCCCTGTTTCACAGGTTTTCGCATTTCTTCTTCCACAAGAGGCTGGATGTCTGCAGCGAGTCCGCTGTAATTTATAATATCTCTGGCCATGGCATCATCAAGAAAAGGTTGATGTCTCAGAATATCATGGACACAGGTAGTAATGGTTTTCATTGTTAATTATTATACAGTTTGTGCAAATGTATATAAAATGCCGCATTTTTTTTTCATCCCTTGCCCAATGAAGTAATTATGCAGCATTAAATTAATGCAAATGAAAGTATTAAAGTTTGGAGGAACTTCTGTGGGTTCGCCAGAAAGCATCAGGAATGTGAGAGAGATTGTGGCTTTACAGCCGGGGAAGAAATTGCTGGTACTTTCAGCTATGTCCGGAGTGACGAATCAGCTGGTGGCAATTTCAGAGTTGGTAAAAAGCGGCTCTTTTGAAGAGATAGATTCTATAATTTCCGAATTAAAGCAGAAACACGAGAGCGCTATTGATGAGCTCCTTCCGGAGAAAGAGATCAATACTTCCGCTAAACTGTGCATTTCTGAAATACTGGGGCAATTACGCGAAACTGCCCAAAATAATTATTCCGAAAGGATTTATTCGGAGCTCGTGACTTACGGCGAAAGTATGCTTACCTATATTTTTTCGAGGTATCTCGATAGCTGCGGCGTACAAAATGTATTGCTGGATGCGAAAGAGTTCATGCACGTAAGCAACCTGGAAAACCCCGATACTTCCGTGGTGGGTGCTTTACTTCAGAAGCCAATGAACCGGGAGGAGAGCGAAATTTATATCACTCAGGGTTTTGTAAGAATCGACAAGAACAATAATATAAATACCCTGAAACGGGGAGGCAGTGATTTTACAGCTACTATTGTGGGAGCGGCCATAGATGCTGAAGAGATTCAGATTTGGACCGACATTGATGGGTTTCATAACAACGATCCGCGTTATGTTGAAGATACACATCCTATTTCAAACCTCACTTTTGAAGAGGCTGCCGAACTAGCTTATTTTGGAGCAAAGATTCTTCACCCACAAACGGTATCGCCGGTGATCGACAAGAATATCCCGATCTATCTCAAAAATACTTTTACCCCAGATTCTCATGGCACAAGAATCTCGTCAGATCATAAGAACAACGGCCTAAAGGCCATTTCTGCTAAAGACGGAATTACTGCTATAAAGATCCGTTCAAACCGAATGCTCATGGCACACGGATTCCTGAAGAAAATCTTTGAGGTATTCGATAAATATGAAACCGCGATCGATATGATCACGACTTCTGAGATCGCAATTTCCCTGACCATAGATGATGTTCGTAATCTTGACCAGATCCTGGAAGAACTGGAGAGCTATGGCGAGATAACCGTAGAGAAGGAGCACAGCATTATCTGTATTGTGGGAGAGTCGGTGATAGAAGATAAAGACACCTACAAGTTATTTGAATTATTAAATGAAATTCCTGTAAGGATGATCTCGTATGGGGGTAGCAGCAATAATATTTCTTTGCTGGTAGATACTCAAAACAAGATCGCAACGCTAAGACAACTGAATGCCAAACTGTTTGCCAGAAGGCACACAGCCAATTTTGTTTGATTTGTCTTTTTAAGAACTGTTTTTAACTGTTCCTTTTGTGTAGTGAAAACCGCCGGCAGGCTAATTTTAGCTGGCGGTTTTTTTATTTTTTTCCTCAATGAACTTCGCCATAAAATAGGTGCTTCGGTGTTGATGATGCTTTAGCA
>JBAWAB010000064.1:0-2853 GCA_049589035.1 Salegentibacter sp. | reverse complement strand
GCGGTATTAGCCGATTTCCGAAGCATTTTGGGTAAATTTATGCTCATTGTCAAAAAAATAACCGCAAAAAGCCCTGAGCAATTATGAGTTACCAACCCATCGAAAACTATGGAATCATTGGAGATCTTAATACCATTGCCCTGGTAGGGCTCAATGGCTCTATCGACTTTATGTGTTTCCCGAATTTCGATTCCCCCAGCATCTTTGCCGCTCTTTTGGATGATGAAAAAGGAGGGAGTTTCGCGATCTGTCCGGAGTTCAAAGAGTGGAAAAACAAGCAGCTGTATCTACCCGATACCAACATTCTGCTTACGAGGTTTCTTTCTGCGGAAGGGGTAGGGGAAATAACTGATTTTATGCCTGTGGAGGAGTTGTACTGCGGAAAGGAACTCATTAGAAGAGTTACTACCATTCGCGGTGAAGTGACCTATAACATGAATTGCATGCCGAGATTCAATTACGGCAGAAACGAACATAGTGTGCACAAGGTTTCTGATACTGAGGTGATCTTCATCAGCAGCGGTGGAGAAACAGAATTACGGCTGGTGAGTTCGGTCCCGTTAACTCTGGAAGGCGATGATGTAAAGGCTAATTTCACCCTAAAGCCGGGAGAGACTGCCGATTTTCTAATGGAACATGTGGATAAGGAATCTACACGGGAAAGAGATTTTGAATCTTTTGTTACTGAGAGTCTCTTTGATACTGCCAATTATTGGCGCGAATGGATCTCCCAATCCCGATATGAAGGCAGGTGGAGAGATATGGTCAATCGTTCTTCGCTGGTTTTAAAATTACTTACTTCCTATAATTATGGTTCTATTATAGCGGCGGGCACTTTTAGTTTGCCCGAGAGTATTGGCGGGGGCCGCAATTTCGATTACCGCTATACCTGGATCAGGGATGCATCCTTCTCGATCTACGCTCTTACCCGCCTGGGCTACACCAAAGAAGCGGGCAATTTTATGAATTGGATTGAAGAACTGTGTGAGGACATCAAAGGACAGAACCGGCTGGGGATCATGTATTCCATCGATGGGAAAAAGAAACTGGAAGAGAAGACTTTGGATAATTTTGAAGGCTACAAAAAATCCTCCCCGGTACGGATCGGTAATGACGCTTATGGCCAGTTACAGCTGGATATCTATGGCGAACTGATGGATGCGGTTTACCTTTATAACAAGTACGGTGAATCCATATCCTACGATTTCTGGAAAAACCTGGAGAAACAGATCAACTGGCTCACCGACAACTGGGATGAGCCAGATGAAGGCATTTGGGAAGTGCGAGGGGGCAAGAAGAAGTTTCTGTATTCGCGGTTGCAGTGTTGGGTGGCGTTTGACCGGGCACTGAAAATTGGAGAAATGCGGTCCTGGCCTGTAAACGAGAGGTGGCGTGAAGAAAGGGACAAGATCTTCAATACGATCTTTACCGACTTTTGGGATGAAGAAAAAGAGTCTTTTGTGCAGTATAAAGGAGCAGACACCGTTGATGCTTCCACTCTTTTGATGCCCCTGGTGAGGTTTATAAGTCCGCAGGATCCGCGCTGGCTTTCCACCTTAAAGAGAATAGAACATGAGCTGGTTTCCGATTCGCTCGTTTATAGATACCGGCCAGGTTCCGCTGCAGCCGATGGATTCGTGGGTCATGAGGGTACTTTTTCCATGTGCAGTTTCTGGTATGTGGAATGCTTGTCTCGCTCAGGACAACTGGAGAAAGCGCGCTTCTATTTTGAGAAAATGTTGGGGTACGCCAGTCCTGTTGGCTTGTATTCAGAACAGTTGGGCTTTAAGGGAGAGCATCTGGGGAATTTTCCGCAGGCATTTACTCATTTAGGACTGATCAGCGCAGCATACAATCTCGACCAGCAGCTTAATGATAGCCGAAATAAAAAAACAGATTCCCTGGGCTAAAGCCTTGTTGTGCTGTAATAAATTCGCCTGAAATCTTATCATTTAGCCTGGGAAAAGCCATGAAATTTACACAGTCCCCGAAAAAGAAGTAATTTTAGTGGTTTCTCAAAAACAGGAATATGAAAAAAAGACTTTCAGTTTTCAATTTTATTTCGGTGCTGTTGGCAATTGTCGTCAGCTATTATAGTCAGACGGGAGCCTTTAACGGGAACACCATGGCCACGCTAAGCGCCAAATACAATAACCTCTTTACTCCCGCGGCCTATGCCTTTGCCATCTGGGGCGTGATCTACCTGTCGCTTTTCGCCTATTCGGGTTTCCAGCTTTACAGGTCTTTCAGAAATGAAAAGGAGAGCGGCTTCATTAAGGATACGGGACCATGGTTCTTTTTTGCCAATTTAGCCAATGCCGCCTGGGTTATTGCGTGGTTATATGAGTACACCGGCCTTTCAGTAATCCTCATGTTCCTCATCCTGTTTTCACTCATTAAGATCATATTAAATACAAAAATGGAACTTTGGGATGCACCTTTAAAGATCCTTGCCTTCACCTGGTGGCCTATTTGTCTTTATTCGGGATGGATCACTGTGGCGGCGATCGCGAATGTATCGGCCTACCTGGTCAAGATCGACTGGAATGTGGTCTTTTTTAATGAAATACAATGGACGATGCTCATGATCATTGTGGCTGCCGTCATCAATATTGCAATTATCTACATGCGGAATATGCGGGAATTTGCCGCGGTTGGAATCTGGGCGCTGGTAGCCATTTATTTCAGGCAGTATGAAGCGAATCCGGTAGTTTCCTATACGGCACTTGTGGCAGCGGTCATCATTTTATCGAATATTACCTATCACGGCTATATCAACCGTAAAACCAATCCGCTTTTTCGCCTGTTTAACGGAAAGGACTAAAGCATAGATTTTATATCGCTGCTCCAGGT
>JBAWAB010000063.1:0-2196 GCA_049589035.1 Salegentibacter sp. | reverse complement strand
GAAGTATTTCATATATATTTTCTTCCGCGGAAAAGCGACAATGGCCTTCCCTTAATTGCTGTTTAAGATTTTTATTCCTGCTGAATTGATCTTCGACAGGTGAAGTTCAAAATCGATTCCCTTAGTCTCGTAAAGCTTCTGAATGGCGGTTTTCACGGCTTCCGCTTTCCTGTCGCCCCGGCACAGAGCATAAACAGAAGGGCCGGAACCGGAAATTCCAAAACCTAAAGCTCCTTTTTCCAGGGAAACTTCTTTCAGCTCGTCAAAATATGGAATCAGGATAGAGCGGATAGGCTCCACAATCTCATCCTTCAGGCTTCGGCCAAGCAGATCGTAGTCTTCGGTATATAAAGCACTTACAAAAGCACCAAGATTACCCCATTGGCTGATCGCCTTCTGCAAGCTCACATTTTGTTTGATAATAGAGCGGGAATCGCGGGTTTTTATTTCGATAAGCGGATGCAGGATCACCATTCTCAACTCTTCCGGGCTTGGCAAGCTCAATACTTCAAAAGGAGAATAGCTCCTTACAAGACTGAAACCGCCCAAAAGAGCCGGTGCAACATTGTCGGCATGGGCGTTACCGCTGGCAAGCCGCTCCCCTTCCATCGAAAAACGAATAAGTTCCTTCAGGCTGAAAGGCTCCCCGAGTAATTTGTTTACCGCAAATACGGCACCCGCCGAGCTTGCCGCGCTGGAACCTATGCCGCTTCCGGGTTTTATCTTCTTATCAATCTCGATGTCAAATCCGGAATTATCGTTTAGCTTTTCCAGCAAAGCCTTCACGGCTACTCCCGCCACATTTTTATCGGCTTCCATTGGCAGGTCCTGCCCGGTTATTTTTGTGATGCGAACCTCCTGAAGGTCATTTTTCCTGATAAACATTTCATCGCCCACATTGTCCAGACAGCAGCCCAGCACGTCGAATCCGCAAGAGAGATTAGCCACGGTAGCCGGAGCGAATATTCTTATTTCTTCCATAGCTATTTCTTTCCTATCCTTATCACATCAGCAAAAATTCCCGAAGCGGTCACCTCGGCTCCTGCCCCCGCACCTTTCACTATAAGTGGCTGTTCAGAATATCTGTCAGTAAAGAACAACACGATATTATCGCTGCCATTAAGATTATAGAAAGGATGCTGCGCCTCCACTTCCTGTAAACCTACTTTGGCTTTACCATCTTCAAGTTGCGCTACGTACTTCAGCTGAGCATCATGAGAAGCCGCACTTTCATAGATTTCCTTAAACTTTTCTTCATCTTTCTTCAGCAATTCAAAAAATTCCTCATTGCTCGTTGAATTCAGACTTTCTTCGGAAAGGAAATCCTCTCTTTCGATGTCTTCGAGTTCCATTTTTAATCCGCTTTCCCGGGCCAGGATCAAAATCTTACGAGCCACATCCACGCCGCTCAGGTCGATCTTGGGATCGGGTTCGGTATAGCCTTCTTTCATGGCCATTTCTACCGTTTTGTAAAATGGCTCAGAACCATCATAGGTATTAAACACAAAATTAAGACTTCCTGAAAGTACCGCCTGAATTTTCCTGATACGGTCTCCTGAAGCCATTAAATTCTTAAGCGTATCGATAATAGGCAATCCTGCTCCCACATTGGTTTCATAAAGGAAAGAAGCACCGTATTCCCGCGCCAGGTTCTGCAACTGTTGATAATTCACAAAGTCATCCGCACAGGCGATCTTGTTACAGGTCACCACCGAAACCGAATTAGCAAGATATTCTTTATACCAGCCGGCGATCTCTTCACTCGCCGTATTATCGACGAAAATGCTGTTGCGCAAGTTGAATTCGTTCACCCGATCAAAGAATTCAGTTTTGTTTGCCAACTCCCCGTTATCCAGAAGTTCCTTCCAATTCTCAAGATCGAGACCTTCTTCATCAAAGATCATTTTTCGGGAGTTGGAAAGACCCAGCACCCGCACCTTCAACCGCAATTTCTCCAGAAGGTAACTTTCCTGCTGCTTTAACTGCGCCAGGAGTTTACTTCCCACATTCCCAACACCGGTAATAAACAGATTCAGCTCTTTCGATGGTACCTCAAAGAATTGTTCATGTAATGTATTCAGTGCCTTCTTTACATCTTTCCTGGCGATCACTGCGGAAATGTTCCTTTCTGAAGAACCCTGTGCAATTGCACGAATATTGATATTGTTATTTCCAAGGGCGCTAAACATTTTTCCG
>JBAWAB010000062.1:0-2239 GCA_049589035.1 Salegentibacter sp. | reverse complement strand
TAAATAGAGAGGCGATATTTCCTGATGAACAGGAGTAGCATCAGCAAGGCCATGGCTACCAAAGTGCTGTAGCCTACAAGAATCCAATTGTAGTTGGATTTGCTCCACATCTGCGATTCATATTCGGCCTTCAGGGATCTCAGGATATTGTATTTATCCCCTTCCACTACCTCTCCTTTCGAGATCACCCGGCTGCCTTGTTCAATGCTGCCGCGGGTGTAAGAAATATTGTTTAGCTTACTTTCCAGTTCTTTCTGTGTAAGATCATTATCAAAGGTCACATTAGGCTCGATGGAATCAAAAAAGATTTCAAGCAGTTCGGTTTTATATGCCTGAAGAGAAGAATTTTCGATCTGATCATTCAGGAATTTCCGAACTTCCCCCTGCTTCAGCACCTTTTTGTACGCCACCTCAAAAGCATCATTGCCTTTACGCAGATAGATAAGCTGATCCGGATCGAGACGGCTGTTCTCCTGAAGCAGCCCCCTTTCGTAGATCTTGTCGATGGTGTTTTGAATAAAATTCGTGATCTGCGGCTGTTGTTTTCTTAGCGTGCTGTCTGGGAAAACATTGGAGATTCCCTTTATTGCAGTGGCTTTTACGCGGTTGGGAATTTCAGCGTTAACCTTATAATATGGAATATGATTGTCTTTGATCTCCTGCCTTTCAGCCTTGAGTTCATCTTCGGTCTTCAGAATGGCAAAATCAAAGGGAGCGTAGAGATTCTCATACTGCCAGGGTTTACCTTTGGGGATCTCGTACTTGAATTTCCCTCCCTTCGGAAGCAAATAAACGATTAAAACAGAGGTAAGTACAAATAGGAAAACCTTGTAAAAAAGCGCCTGATTCTTATACAGGTTATTTACGAATTTGGCCATAGAGATGAAACTATTGATCAAATGTACTAAAATTTAGTCGTCAATGCCGCCGCGTTCCTTAAGTTCCTTTTAAAATCACTAAATTCGCAAAACAGCAAAACTCAAAACATAAATCATGAATAAAGAAGTAGTAATAGTAAGCGCCGCAAGGACTCCTATTGGAAGTTTCCTGGGGGGCTTATCGACTGTTCCGGCTACAAAGCTGGGCTCTATCGCCATAAAAGGTGCTTTGGACAAGATCAACCTGAAACCAGAAATGGTGGAAGAAGTTTTAATGGGAAATGTTGTGCAGGCCGGTGTGGGCCAGGCTCCTGCACGACAGGCTGCTTTAGGTGCCGGAATTCCCGATACTGTTCCCTGTACTACCGTTAACAAGGTTTGTGCCAGCGGAATGAAAGCTGTGATGCAGGCGGCCCAATCTATCATGCTTGGTGATACTTCTATCGTGGTTGCCGGCGGAATGGAAAACATGAGTATGATCCCGCACTACGTTCATATGAGAAAAGGGCAAAAATTTGGTCCTGTGAATATGATCGACGGAATGCAGAAAGACGGGCTGGTTGATGCTTATGATGAAAATGCTATGGGCGTTTGTGCCGATCTTTGTGCCAGCGAGCATCATTTTTCACGGGAAGATCAGGATGAATTTGCAAAGATGTCTTATGAGCGTTCAGCAAAAGCCTGGAAAGAGGGTAAATTTGACAATGAAGTAGTTCCGGTTGAAGTTCCGCAGAGAAAAGGTGATCCGGTAATCGTGAAGGAAGATGAAGAATATAAAAATGTAAGAATGGACAAAATTTCGTCCCTTCGTCCGGCCTTCAGTAAAGACGGAACAGTAACCGCAGCAAATGCCTCGACCATCAACGACGGTGCTGGCGCTATGGTACTGATGAGCCGTGAAAAAGCTGAAGAGCTCGGATTAAAAATTCTGGCAACGATCAAAAGTTTCGCTGATGCCGCCCAGGAGCCAAAATGGTTCACTACAGCTCCGGCAAAAGCTTTACCGAAGGCTCTTAAAAAAGCAGGAATTTCGCAAGATGATGTCGATTTCTTTGAATTCAATGAAGCCTTTGCCGTAGTAGGTCTTGCTAATCTCAAGTTGCTCGGCCTTTCTAATGAGAACACCAATGTAAACGGTGGCGCGGTTTCTCTTGGGCATCCCCTTGGATGTAGCGGAGTGCGAATCCTGATCACCCTGTTAAATGTTCTTGAACAGAACAATGCCAAAACAGGAGCTGCGGCTATTTGTAATGGTGGTGGCGGTGCATCGGCAATGGTGATACAAAGAGAACTTTAATCTTCCCGTTAAAAGACAAAAATCCCTGAATGCAGTACGGAATTTGCCATTTAAGCATAGTACC
>JBAWAB010000061.1:0-8013 GCA_049589035.1 Salegentibacter sp. | reverse complement strand
GATTACCGCTTTCCATTCCTGCAAGACCTTAAGTTCAATATGAATGCCGGTTTTGATTATTCTGAATTGTCGGGGTACGAAACACGGCCAATAACTTCAGCTGTAGTGGGTGACGCTATCCCTTATGAGAACTTCTATTCAGGAATTAACCGAAATACTTTGCTTGACTTCTACTTCAACTACAAGCGTGATGTGGAAGCCATCAACACCAATATCGACCTTACTGCTGGTCACTCTTACCAGGAATTCTTCCAGTCAAGCGACCGCAGATATACCGAATCAAATACCTTCTATACTCAGCCTACTGCTATAGACAGAAATTCACTGGAATCTTACTTTGCCCGTGCCAGTTTCAACATCGCAGATAAGTACCTGATCTCTGCAAGTTACCGTCGCGACGGTTCCTCAAGGTTCAGCAAAGATAACAGATGGAGTTCTTTCCCTGCAGCCTCTATAGGATGGAAACTACAGGAAGAAGATTTCCTTAAAGATTCAAACATTATCTCTCAATTGAAGCTGAGAGCAGGTTACGGGGTAACAGGTAACCAGGAGATAGGTCGTAATTATGGGTATATGGGGCTTTACACTCCGAGTGTTGAAGGAGCCAGCTACCAGTTCGGAAACCAGTTCATTAACACCTGGAGACCTGAAGAATTTGACGAAAACCTGCAGTGGGAAGAATTGAGAACCTACAATGCAGGTGTTGATTTTGGTTTCCTGGATGACCGCATTAGCGGTAGTGTAGATGCCTATTATCGACAAACCAACAATCTTTTGGCACAGGTTCCTGTTCCTGCAGGAGCCAACCTTTCTGACCTTTTGGTGACCAACGTTGGTGAAACCACCAGTAAAGGTATCGAAGCAGCACTTTCAGTCGCTGTACTCCAGAAAAAAGATTTCAACTGGAATCTTGATTACAACATCACTTTCCAGGACCTTGAGATCACCAAACTTACGTTGGGTGACAATCCTAACTTCTTTATTCCAAAAGGAGAAATCAGCGGAGGGGTTGGAAACAACATTCAGCTGCTGAAGGAGGGTTATGACCCTTCTACCTTCTTTGTTTACCGCCAGGTTTACAACGATGCAGGACAACCAATTGAAGGGGCTTACGTAGATGTGAACGGCGATAACGCTATCACTGAAGCCGACAAGCAACCGTACAAAAAAGCTTCTCCCGATTATTTCATGGGACTTACCAGCACCATGAATTACAAGAATTTCGATTTTAGCTTTACCTTTAGAGGTAGCTTCGGAAATTATATGTATGACAACGCGCAGTCTGCCAACGGATGGATCACCGCAGGAACGGTAACCCCTCAGGATTACTATTCAAACCTGAACTCCAACGTAATGGAGACCAATTTCGTGAACAGCCAGTATTTCTCTGATTACTACGTGAGAAATGCCGATTTCGTGAAGCTGGACAATGTTTCTATCGGGTACCTAGTTCCGGGTGATAAACTTGATTTCAAAGTGACCCTCACCGCCAGCAACGTGTTAACATTCACCGACTATCAGGGATTAGATCCTGAAATTGCCAGCGGTATTGACAACAACTTCTATCCGAGATCACGAACTTTTGTACTTGGACTGAATTTCAACTTTTAATAAAAATAAAACACTATAGTAGCTATGCTTAATAAATTCAAATCAATACTATTGGTTTTCTTCAGCCTCAGCCTCCTGTGGTCCTGCCAAAAGGATCTGGAGCTGAAGCCGGAAGATAACCGGTCTTCTGCCGACAAGGCTTTTCAAGATCCGGCGGCCTACAAGCAGTTTTTGGCCAAATTATACGCTGGTCTTGCCGTGAGTGGACAGGACGGTCCTGCCGGTAATCCTGACCTTGAAGGTCTCGATGAAGGTTTCTCGCAGTACATGCGTCTGTATTTCATGATGCAGGAGTTACCTACCGATGAGGCCGTGATCGGCTGGAATGACGGTACCATTAAAGACCTTCACGCTCAGAACTGGACCTCCGGAAACGAGTTCATCAGGACCATGTATTCAAGGCTGCTTTACCAGGTAGCGTTGACCAATGAGTTCCTGCGTCAAACCACTACTGACAAACTTGACTCTCGCGGAGTTTCTTCTGAAGAACAGTCGAAAATCGAGGAATATCGATATGAGGCGCGTTTCCTTCGTGCGCTCAGCTATTACCACGCGATGGATCTCTTCGGAAATCCTCCTTTTATTACTGAAGATGACCCTATCGGGGCCTTCCTTCCGGAGCAAATTCAGCGAGCTGATCTTTTCAACTACATCGAAAGCGAATTGCTCGATATTGAAGGCAAGATCACCCCTGCCGGGCAGAATGAGTACGCCCGGGCAGACCAGGCCGCAGTTTGGATGCTATTGTCCAAATTATACCTGAATGCTGAAGTATACACAGGAACACCTCGCTACGCTGATGTGATCACCTATACCGAAAAGGTCATTAATTCTGGACAATATGAGCTGGTAGATGATTATCAGAAACTTTTCCTTGCCGATAACAACACCAACGGCGCTCAAAAGGAGATCATTTTCCCTATCGCTTTCGACGGACTTAACACTCAGTCTTACGGCGGAATGACTTTTATCATTCACGCTGCAGTGGGAGGAAATATGGAGCCGGCTGATTTTGGAGTTAGCAGTGGCTGGGCAGGTTTGAGAACTACTCCTGTTCTTGTAGATCAGTTTCCTGACGGAGCAGATTCTGAGGATAGCCGTGCCCTTTTCTTCACCGACGGGCAAAGCAAAGAGATCAAAGATATCTCTTCGTTCACTGACGGCTATGCGGTGACCAAATACAAGAATGTGGATGTAAACGGCAACCAGGGTTCTGACACCAGCGGGGAATTCCCTGATACCGATTTCCCAATGTTCAGGCTGGGTGATGCTTACCTGATGTACGCCGAGGCCTATGTGCGCGGTGGCGGAGGCAGCGAAGCCAAAGCAGTGGAATACATCAACAAACTGCGTGAAAGAGCTTACGGAAATTCAAGCCGTAATATTTCAGGAAATGATCTTGATTTGGACTTTATTCTTAGTGCCCGTTCCCGGGAATTGTACTGGGAAGCACAAAGAAGAACTGACCTCATCAGGTTCAACCAGTTCTCAGAAAACGGAATCTGGCCTTTTAAAGGCGGCGTTCCGCAGGGAGCAACTACCGCAGCTTACAGAAACCTGATGCCAATTCCGGCTTCAGACCTAGGCGTAAACACCAATCTAACCCAGAATCCAGGATATTAATATTATAAATGAATTTTAAGATGAAGAAAATTTCGATTTTTTTAATAGCAATAATCGCTGTGATCGGCTTCAATGCCTGCACCAGTGACGACAGTGTGAATTTTGTGGCGCAGCCAGACCCAGAAGGGGTGAATTTCACCAATACTGTGGCTTCCAGCTACATTCTTACCGAGGCAACAAAATCTAATGTGGCCGAACGATTTGTTTGGAACGAAGTAGACTTCGGAACTCCTACTACTGTAACCTATGAACTTCAGGGTTCAGCCACTGAGGATTTTTCTGACTACACCGTGATCGGGGAAACCGGAAACAACAACCTTGAAGTAAAGGTGAGCGATCTTATGAAACTTGCCAAAGATGCAGGGCTGGACAATGATCCCACAACCGACGCTCCAAATACCGGAATGGTTTACTTCCGCGTTCGCGCCTATGCTGGTAATGATGGTGGAAATGCGCTTGAGCATATCTCCTCTCCTATCGCCCTTTCTGTAATGCTTCCGGAAGCCACTACTGAAGAGCCTGCTAAACGCCAGTTGTACATGGTTGGAGATGCTACGGCTGCAGGATGGGATCCCGACAATAATAACACACCTCTGTTCCGCGATCCTGCCAACGAAGATATTTACTACTTCGAAGGAAGATTTGCCGGCGGTGCCGATGTGGAAGGATTCAAACTGGTTGAAGTACCAGGACAATGGCAACCACAATGGGGCGGAACTGACGGCGTTCTTGCTGTTAATCCCGGCGATGGAAGTGATCCAAGCGCCTTCAAAGTAGAAGATGACGCCTACTACAGCCTTTCTCTCAACATAGCCGACATGACCTATACCTGGGAAAAAGTAGATGCCAGCGCTGCACCAACTTACAACGCTATGGGTGTGATAGGTTCCGCAACTACCGGTAACGACGATGGATGGAATGCCGATATCGCCATGACCCAGTCAAGCTTCAACCCTCACATCTGGTATATCAATGACCTTGAACTATTCGACGGACAGATTAAATTCCGGGCCAATAATGCCTGGGATGACAGTTGGGGAGCTGACACAGCTATCAGTGGCCAGGGATCCAACGACAGTGATCCTAACATTCCCGCTACGGCAGGAAAATACGATGTCTGGTTCAACGACCTCTCAGGTCGCTATATCTTAATTCCTGTTGCTCAACAATAGGAAGCTTAAAAACCGAAGGGCTGTCTCTGTGACAGCCCTTTTTTTAATCTATTACATATGAACAAGAAATATTTTTTATTCCCGCTCCTCTTCAGCTTAATGCTAATATTGGGCAGCTGCTCAAAAGATGATGCTCCCGATACTCCTGAACAGGGTGGCGGGGACAATACCGGCGGCCAGACCGAACAACCTGCCGACCCGCAACCGCTTGACCTGAGCAGCTACGACAGTGGCAGCGGAGTGATGATGCAGGCCTTCTACTGGGATGTGGAGCCGCGTTTTGAATGGTGGACCACACTTACTGACCAGATGCCTGATTGGGCTGATGCCGGATTCGACCGAATCTGGCTTCCTGTAGCTTCTAAGGGAGCTTCAGGGGGATATTCCATGGGCTATGACGTTTCCGATTATTTTGACTTCGGAAATTATGACCAGCATGGAACAGTGAAAACTCGCTTCGGAAGCAGACAGGAACTCGAAACCCTCATCTCTACCGCACATGACAATGATATTGAAGTGATCGCCGATATCGTGATCAACCACAACAATGGCGGCGGAAAGGAATACAACCCTTACCGGGACAAAGAGACCTACACGCTTTTTGATGAACAACACGGCAATGCTTCCGGAATGTTCAACAGGAACTACGAAGATTTTTATCCGAACAGCGTAGATAACTACGATGACGGCAGCGACTTCTATCCTGAGCAGAACCTGGACCACCACCGTGATCATGTCCAGGATTGGCTCTGGAAGAAAGACAGTTCCGTAGCAAAATACTACAAGAACGTGATGCATTTTGACGGCTGGCGCTTTGATTATGTTAAAGGTTATGAGCCATGGGTGATCAAAGACTGGATGGATGCCGTTGGCGGATTTGCCGTGGGCGAGAACTGGGACGGAAATCCAACTGTCCTGGAAGACTGGGTACAGGCTTCAGGTATTGCTGCCTTCGATTTTTCAGCCTTTTACAAGCTCGACGAGGCAATGGATCGTCATCATGACCTGAGTCTCCTGGAAAGAGATATGCTCTGGAAAACCTATCCCGATAAGGCTGTAACTTTTGTGGCCAATCACGATACTGAAAAGGATAGCAATGAGGACAATAATATTTCCGCAGAGAACAAGTTAAAAGCCTATGCTTATATTTTAACTCACCCCGGATATCCAACCATCTTCTATCTTGACTACGAAAATCCTGATTATCAGGATCAGATAAAGCAACTCATCAAAATTCATAACAGTCTGGCTGTTGGTGATGCCGAAATACTTTATGCCGATGACGACGAATACGTGATGAAAAGAGGCGGTTCAGGTGATAATCCTGGATTAATTCTCTATATTTACACTGGTAACAACACCAAAAGACGTTCAATCTCTACAAATTGGAATTCTGTTACGCTGCATGACTACAGTGGTAACACAACTTATAGCCCTACCGCCGATGAAAGCGGAATGGTAACAATTGAAGCTCCGGCAAACGGATATTCAATTTGGTCCGTCACAAAATAGCTTTATTTTGAATTTTCATAGGTGTTAATTCAAGAAGGCCGGTTGAAGTTTCAACCGGCCTCTTTTTTTGCTCTCCCCCCGGTTTTGCTCACAAAACCTTAAGAATAAATATTTTGAAAAATTTGTCAACTTTTTTGTGTTGATAAATTTATAAATACCTGTTTTTCAGTCAATTAACACCACGTTTTTGATAACTTTATTATTTACTTCCCTAAATAGTGCTTTATCTTTGCATATAATTAACTACTTTTCATCTTGTAATTAACTAATCCAAAAAAGCCAAAATAAATGAGCGTACAAGCCACTCCTGCCGCCCCCCAAATCTACTCCCAGGAAGAAGCATTCCAGGCTTCACTGAAATACTTCAAAGGAGATGATCTCGCAGCCCGTGTTTGGGTAAACAAATATGCCTTAAAGGATTCAGAAGGCAATATTTATGAACTTACCCCCGATGACATGCATCGCAGAATCGCAAAAGAGATTGCACGAATCGAGCAACGCTATCCAAACCCGATGAGCGAGAACGAAGTTTTTGACCTTATTAAGGACTTCAAATACATCGTTCCGCAAGGAAGCCCTATGGCTGGGATTGGTAATCCATACCAGATCGCTTCCCTTTCCAACTGCTTTGTTATTGGAAATGATGGGGTTTCAGATTCATACGGCGGGATTATGAAAATTGATCAGGAGCAGGTACAGCTTATGAAACGCCGAGGTGGGGTTGGTCACGACCTTTCTCACATTCGCCCAAAAGGTTCGCCGGTTAAAAATTCGGCTTTGACTTCTACAGGGGTTGTTCCATTTATGGAGCGTTACTCCAACTCTACCCGCGAGGTAGCTCAGGATGGAAGAAGAGGTGCGCTTATGCTTTCGGTTTCCATCAATCATCCTGACGCCGAGAATTTCATCGATGCCAAGATGGAGCAGGGAAAAGTTACCGGCGCCAATGTTTCTGTAAGGATCGATGATAATTTTATGCAGGCGGTTAAAGACGGGAAATCATATCTTCAGAAATACCCTGTCTTTAGCGAAAATCCGAAGTATTCAAAAGAAATAGATCCGGACAAGCTCTGGAAAAAGATCGTCCACAATGCCTGGCAATCGGCTGAACCAGGAATTCTATTCTGGGACACCATCACCAGGGAATCTGTACCCGATTGTTATGCCGATCTTGGTTATAAAACGGTTTCTACCAACCCTTGCGGGGAAATCCCACTGTGTCCTTACGATTCCTGCAGACTTTTGGCGATCAACCTGTTCTCTTATGTTGAAAAACCTTTCACTAAGGAAGCAGCTTTCAACTTTAACCTGTTCAAGAAACATATTGCGGCGGCTCAAAGGATCATGGACGACATCATTGACCTGGAGCTGGAAAAGATCGATGCGATTTTGGCCAAAATCGACGCCGATCCTGAAAATCCCGAAATCAAATCGGTAGAACGCAATCTTTGGCTGAATATTCAGAAAAAAGCTAACGAAGGTAGAAGAACCGGAATTGGTATCACTGCGGAAGGCGATATGCTTGCGGCCCTCGGGATAAAATATGGAAGCGAAGAAGGAGTTGATTTCTCCGTAGAGATCCACAAGACCATTGCTCTTGAAGCTTACAGGGCTTCAGTTTACGCTGCCAAAGAAAGAGGCGCTTTTGGAATATTCGATTCAGATCGTGAAAAAGAAAATCCTTTTATTCTTCGACTAAAGGAAGCCGATGAAAAGCTTTATTACGATATGCTGGAATATGGCCGAAGAAATATTGCCTTACTTACCATTGCCCCTACCGGGACTACAAGTTTGATGACTCAAACTTCTTCAGGTATCGAGCCTGTATTTCTTCCTGTATATAAACGAAGAAGAAAAGTGAACCCTAACGACAAGGACGCAAGAGTTGACTTTGTGGACGAAGTTGGGGATTCCTGGGAAGAATATGTTGTTTTCCACCACCGGTTCAAGGAATGGATGCGCGTAAACGGTCATAATACCGATAAAAATTATACCCAGGCTGAACTGGATGAACTTGTAAAAAGTTCCCCATATTACCAGGCAACTTCCAATGATGTAGATTGGCTGAGCAAGGTACGCATGCAGGGCGCTGTTC
>JBAWAB010000060.1:0-3074 GCA_049589035.1 Salegentibacter sp. | reverse complement strand
AAGGCTAATTCGGTGAAAGATTTGTTGCCGCTTATTTTCGACAGTTCCTGCTTATAACGTTTTCGTTATTTTTGCCCTAAAACTGTTTTCCATTCTTCTTGAAAATAGTATTTTTGTTATCCGCTTGGCAACACCTATCTGTCTAGCCTAAAATTAATAATTTCAATGAAGAAAATAACGAAAGCCACATACTTGAAGTGGTACGAGGATATGCTGTTTTGGCGCAAGTTTGAAGATAAGCTGGCGCAGGTTTATATTCAGCAGAAAGTGAGAGGGTTTTTACATCTTTATAATGGGCAGGAGGCTATTTTAGCCGGAGCTTTGCATGCGATGGATCTTGAAAAGGACCGGATGATCACTGCGTACCGAAACCACGTACAGCCAATCGGGATGGGAGTGGATCCCCGCAGGGTGATGGCCGAGCTCTATGGAAAAGGTACAGGTACTTCACAGGGTCTTGGTGGCTCCATGCATATTTTTTCAAAAGAACATAGGTTTTATGGTGGTCACGGAATCGTAGGAGGGCAAATTCCTCTGGGTGCCGGACTTGCCTTTGCCGATAAATATTTCAAAAGAGATTCTGTGACCCTCACTTTCTTGGGAGATGGGGCTGCGCGCCAGGGTTCGCTTCATGAAACTCTGAATATGGCCGTGAAATGGGATCTTCCGGTTGTTTTCTGCGTTGAGAATAACGGGTATGCAATGGGTACATCTGTGGCGCGTACCGCTAAGGGAACCGACATCTGGAAGCTTGGTAATGGATACGAAATGCCTTGCGGACCTGTAGATGCCATGAATCCTATAAAAGTTGCTGAAGCTCTCGATGAGGCTATTACCCGCGCCAGAAAAGGAAATGGTCCTACTTTCCTTGAGTTGAAAACCTATCGTTACCGCGGCCATTCTATGAGTGATGCTCAGAAATACCGTACCAAAGATGAGGTAGCCGAATACCAGAAGCTGGATCCTATTACCCAGGTTCTTGAGGTGATCAAGGAAAAGAAATACGCTTCAGAAAAAGAGATTAAAGAGATCAACAAACGTGTGAAAGACAAGGTTTCTGAATGCGAGAAATTCGCTGAAGAAAGTGCTTTCCCTGAAAAGAACGTGATGTATGATGTGGTATACGAACAGGAAAACTATCCGTTTTTATCACATAAACCCGAATAAATTATGGCAGAAGTAATAAACATGCCGCGCTTGAGCGACACCATGGAAGAAGGAGTGGTAGCGAAGTGGTTGAAGAAAAAAGGTGATAAAGTTGCAGAGGGAGATATTCTTGCCGAGATCGAGACCGATAAGGCGACGATGGAATTTGAATCTTTCTATGAAGGTACCTTGCTGTATGTTGGTATTCAGGAAGGTGAAACAGCTCCAGTTGATACCCTTCTGGCTATTATTGGGGATGAAGGCGAAGATATTTCTGCTTTGATCGAAGGCGGAAAAACAGAAGAAAAGTCTGCGGAAGCTAAAGAAGAGGCTGCGGAAGAGACCGAAGCGACTTCCGGGGAAGCTGAAGTCGGAGAGATTCCTGAAGGGGTTGAGATCATTAAAATGCCTCGCCTTAGTGATACTATGGAAGAAGGTACCGTAGCCAGCTGGATCAAAAAAGAAGGCGACAAGGTAGAAGAAGGAGATATCCTTGCCGAGATCGAGACCGACAAGGCAACTATGGAGTTCGAATCCTTCTATGAGGGAACTCTTCTGAAGATCGGAATCAAGGAAGGTGAGACTGCAAAAGTTGACAGCCTTTTGGCCATAATCGGCCCTGAAGGAACTGATGTTTCCAAACTTAACCTGGATGGGAAACCTAAGGCTGCAGGAGCTGCAGAAAGCAAACCTGCTGAAGCCAAAGAAGAAATTAAAGCGCCTGAAGAGAAAGTAACTTCAGATGCGCAACAAGGCGGACGAATTTTTGCATCGCCCCTCGCCAAAAAAATGGCCGAAGATAAAGGTATCAATCTTTCAGATGTGAAAGGTTCCGGAGAGAACGGAAGAATCGTCAAGAAAGATATTGAATCTTACAAGCCATCTGCCAAACCTGCAGCTGCAGCTCAGGCACCTCAGGAAGCAAAACCTGCGACTCAGCCTCAGCCTTATGTTCCTGCAGGAGAAGAAAGCTTTGAAGAATTCAAGAATTCTCAAATGCGTAAGACTATCGCAAGGAGACTTGGCGAGTCTAAATTCACTGCGCCTCACTATTATCTCACTATAGAGGTAGATATGAAAAATGCCATGGCGTCGCGTAAGCAGATCAATGAGCTTCCAGATGTGAAGGTTTCTTTTAACGATATGGTGATTAAAGCAAGTTCAATGGCCTTGCGTAAACATCCGCAGGTAAACAGTCAGTGGACCGGAGATACCACCAAAATCGCAAAACATATCCACATGGGAGTGGCAGTAGCGGTAGAAGAGGGACTAGTGGTTCCTGTACTAAAATTTGCCGACCAAATGTCATTGACCCAAATTGGTGGAAATGTGAAGGATCTTGCCGGGAAAGCCCGCAACAAAAAACTTCAGCCTGCCGAAATGGAGGGAAGTACTTTTACCGTTTCCAATCTTGGAATGTTTGGGATCACTGAATTTACCAGTATCATTAACCAACCCAACTCTGCGATCCTTTCAGTGGGAGCGATCGTTGAGAAGCCGGTGGTGAGAGAAGGGCAAATTGTAGTGGGAAATACCATGAAGGTAACTCTTGCCTGTGATCACAGAACGGTAGATGGAGCAACCGGTGCTGCCTTCCTGCAGACATTGAAAACCTATCTTGAAAACCCCGTGACTATGCTTGCATAGATGGCTACATTTCAAATAAGATTTTTAGGAAATCCCACAGTCTTGTGGGATTTTTTTATCTTTAGGCACATGAGAAAATACGTGATGAAATTAGCCGTTTTGGCGGCATTTATAACCGTCTCGGCCTGTAAGAATACCGAAAAGACTGAGATGGCTTCTGCCGGCATGGAGGGGCAGGTTGCTGCCGAAAATGTAGAATTGAATGTTTCCCTCGACACGATTAAATCTACTTTGGAATATCTCGCTTCCGATGAGCTTCATGGCCGTAAAGCCGGAAGTGA
>JBAWAB010000059.1:0-7650 GCA_049589035.1 Salegentibacter sp. | reverse complement strand
AGCACCTGGACGAGGTGCGGGAAAGTTTTCTGAAATACGTGGCGGCAAAAACCCTCATTTTTGTCAAAAATCTGGATCTTTTTTCGGCGCAGCTCGACAAGCTTTTTGTCAAGGCCGAAGAAGCCTTCAATGGTCTTTCCGAAGAAGTAAAACACAGCCAGCCCAAAGAGCTTTTTTGTAATGCTGAACTCATTAAAAAGCAACTGCTCGACTTTTCGGTAATAGAACTCAGCACCCAGGCTTACCTAAAGCCTGCTGAAGTCATCGAATTTCACACCCGGCCTCAGCCTTCGTTTAATAAACATTTTGATCTGTTGATTCAGAATCTCGTCGAAAATCAGCAATTAGGCTATACTAATTATATCTTCTGCGTCAGCGATCAGCAGGCGAAGCGCTTCCACGATATTTTTGATGATCAGGAGCAGGAGGTGAAATACCAGACGCTGGTGCTATCGATGTTTCAGGGATTTATCGATGAAGATTCGAAGATGGTCTGTTATACCGATCATCAGATCTTTGAACGCTATCATAAATTCCACCTGAAGAACGGCTACGCCAAGAAACAGGCGATAACGCTTAAAGAACTGACCAATCTTGAGGTGGGTGATTATGTGACGCATATTGACCACGGGATCGGGAAATTTGGAGGTCTCCAGAAGATTGATGTGGAAGGCAAAAAGCAGGAAGCCATCAAACTGATCTACGGCGAGCGTGATATTCTCTATCTCAGTATTCATGCGCTGCACAAAATCTCTAAATACAACGGGAAAGACGGGAAACCGCCCAAGATCTATAAACTTGGCAGCAATGCCTGGAAAAACCTGAAGAAAAAGACCAAAGCCAGGGTCAAGTATATCGCTTACAACCTGATCGAGCTTTATGCAAAACGAAGGCTTCAGAAAGGTTTTGCCTATGGCCATGATTCTTACCTGCAGCATGAGCTGGAGGCGTCCTTTATTTATGAAGACACGCCCGATCAAAGTACGGCGACGCAGGCGGTGAAGGAAGATATGGAAAATGAACGTCCTATGGACCGCCTGGTGTGTGGAGATGTTGGCTTCGGAAAGACCGAAGTGGCCGTTCGTGCAGCTTTCAAGGCTGTAGATAACGGGAAACAGGTGGCGGTGCTGGTGCCTACGACGATTCTTGCTTTTCAGCATCACCAGACCTTTTGTGAACGGCTGAAGGATTTTCCGGTAAGAGTCGATTATCTCAACCGATTCCGCACCGCCAAAGAACGCAGGGAAACCCTTGAGGACCTGGAGAACGGGCGGGTAGATATCATTATTGGTACGCATCAGCTGGTAAACAAATCGGTGAAATTCAAGGATCTTGGACTGCTCATCGTTGATGAGGAACAGAAGTTTGGCGTGGCGGTAAAAGATAAGCTTAAAACCATCAAAGAAAACGTAGATACGCTCACCCTTACGGCAACTCCAATTCCGCGGACGCTTCAGTTTAGTCTTATGGCTGCGAGAGACCTCTCTACGATTACTACTCCTCCTCCCAACCGCTATCCTATCGAAAGCCATGTGGTCCGTTTTTCCGAGGAAACCATAAGAGATGCGGTTTCTTACGAAATTCAACGTGGAGGGCAGGTGTTCTTTATTCACAACCGTATCGAAAATATTAAGGAGGTCGCAGGGATGATCCAACGGCTGGTTCCTGACGCGCGAATTGGCGTGGGTCATGGGCAGATGGAAGGAAAGAAACTGGAAAAACTGATGCTGAGCTTTATCAACGGCGAATTTGATGTGCTGGTTTCCACCACCATCGTGGAAAGCGGCCTCGACGTAACCAATGCCAACACGATCTTTATCAATAATGCCAATAACTTCGGATTGTCCGACCTACACCAGATGCGGGGCCGCGTTGGCCGAAGCAACAAAAAGGCTTTCTGTTATTTCATCACCCCGCCCTATTCGGCTATGACCGAAGATGCGCGCAAACGAATGACCGCTCTGGAACAATTTTCTGAGCTGGGAAGCGGCTTCAATATTGCCATGAAAGACCTTGAAATTCGCGGGGCAGGAGATCTTTTAGGTGGAGAACAAAGTGGATTTATCAACGAAATTGGCTTCGATACCTATCAAAAGATCCTGAACGAGGCCATAGAAGAGCTGAAAGAAAATGAATTCCGTGACCTTTACAGCGAACAGGAAAATGCCGAGGATAAAGTCTTTGTGAAAGATACACAGATCGACACCGATTTTGAAATCCTGTTCCCAGATGATTATATCAACAATATTTCGGAAAGACTGAATCTCTATACTCAGCTCAACAATATCGCTACCGAAGAAGAGCTGAAGCAATTTGAGGCCGAGCTGGTGGATCGCTTCGGCGAATTGCCCACGCAGGCGGAGGACCTGCTGAACAGTGTGCGCATCAAATGGATCGCCTCAAAAATAGGCCTGGAAAAAGTAGTGATGAAACAGGGCAAATTGATCGGGTATTTTATTGCCGATCAGCAATCGAGATTTTATCAGACCAACGCTTTTACAAGGGTGCTGCAATATGTGCAAACACATCCGCACGCCTGTAAAATGAAAGAGAAAAAAACCCGCAACGGTCTTAGATTGCTGCTTACTTTCGAGAAAGTGACTTCTATTGACAGAGCGCTGAAGGTGCTGGAACCTCTTGATTTCCGAATTAAAAAGGAAGAAGAAATCAAGGCGTAAAAAGTTTCGGTTTCGAATTACGAAGGAAACAAGATTGATAATTTATAGGGAGACCACGCAGGTTTTGAAACCTGTGCGGTCTTTTTGTCTTTACTCCAAAACCTAAAATTCCCTTAAGACGGCCATGGTTTTTTGCAGCTTTCTTTAACTTGTAAGGAAAGCTATTCGTGATGAAAATCGTTCAATTTTTGAAAAATCCGGTACTATGCGGCAGTTGATCCTGAAGCTGCCAAAGGGGCACAAAGAAAAGATCCTGAATACTGTAGAGGATTTCGAGGGGAAGAATACTATTAGCTTTCCCAGTGGGGATGAAGAGGTGTTTATCACTTATCTGCCTAACAACAAGGTCAACAATTTTCTTGAAAAAATAGATGATATTGAGAGTCCGCAAATCAGCCTTATTCCCCGCGGAGTGATCACGCTGTACCCACCGGCATCGGAGTCGCCGCAACAGGTAGCCGATGTAAAACCGAAAAGCTCCCTTGAGATCTATTTGGGCGGAATACAAAGCGTTGGTTCCATTTTCGGTCTTATTGGATATTCGGTTGCCGCGGGCATTATCGTGTGGATAGGCCTTTACACAACCACAGTTTACCTGTTGATCGCCGCCATGCTGGTCGCTCCTTTTGCGGGTCCGGCCATGAACGCGGCCCTGGCCACCGCAGCGGGAAAAATGCCCCTTTTCAAGAGCAGCGTGTTGAGGTATGGCATGGCGATTTCCACCGGAGTCCTCACCAGTTTTCTGCTGACACTTATTTTTCCATTAGATACGCTTACGCCGCTAATGGTGGAGGTAAGCCACGTTTCCAAAGTTGCTGTTTTTTTGCCGCTAATCTCCGGCTTTGCCGGCGCTATCAATATCTGCCAGTCCGAAAGGGACAGCCTTGTTTCGGGCGCGGCCGTCGGGATCCTGGTGGCCGCTTCGCTGGCGCCTCCGGTGGGTCTACTGGGCGTTGGTTTTTTTCTGGCCGATTGGGGAGTGGTTTGGAGCAGTGTTTTTCGTATTGTGCTGCAATTGTTGGGAATTCACCTTGCGGCGACACTGGTGTTTTATTTCTACGGAAAGGTCTCCCCAAAAGGAGTCCGTTTTTTACAAGGAAAGAAAATGTTCACCTATATTACTACCGGGCTCGCGGTTTTGGCCATCGGCGCAATGATGTTCTGGCAATTCCGCAATCCTCCTTTTCTTCGGAAAGCCAGCATGAATACTGAACTTACCGAACAACTACATAAAGAATTGCAGAAGATCGATTACATCAAGGTGCTGAAAAAGGACGTGAACTTCACCAATACCGAAAAGAACGGAAAGCCTATTGTGACCTTCGGCATTACCGTGATGCAGAAAGACACGCTCATTCCTGAAGAAAAACTGAAGCAGAATATTATTAATCACCTCAGGAAGAATCTGCATTACGAGGAGCAGAATCTTTACGAAACTTATCTTATCAATGTGGTGAAGGAGTAAAAATTGCGGAAAGACCTCAAAGGTCTCTGCGACCGGTGAGGTTTAAGTTTCCCGTAAAGTCAGTAGTTTTTACCAGATCTCCTTTTGAAATTCAAAATCCAGAACTTTCTGCACTTTTTCTGCTGAAATGATCTTACCCAAAGAAGGTTGATTTTGGTCAAATTCCGGCACAGCTAAATTCCTTTCTTTCGCTATGTGGGTATAATATTCTTCTTTTGAAGGATGCTTCGGATAAGCCGCGTTGAAAATTTCTCCAGGGCCTTCCTTTTCGGCAATTTTTTCAATGATCGCGATGCAATCCTCAAGATGGATAAGGTTTACCGGTGCTTTTGGATTCCTGATCCCGCTCTTGTGGGTGAGATAATTTACCGGATGTCGTCCCGGCCCGATCAAGCCGCCGAAACGCAGAATATCAGTTTGAAAATCCTTGTTTTCAGCCAGTGTTTTTTCAGAAGCCATCAATTGCTTTGCAGTTTCTGAAGAGCCGTTGGCGCTGTCTTCTTCGGTGTAAACCGGAAAGTCTTCAGCATCGGCATAAACTGAAGTAGAACTCACAAAGATCACCCGTTCAACCGAAGATTTCTCCAGATAAGGGATCAACCGGCCAATCTTACCCACGAAATTCGCTTCAGGATTACTGCGCAGCCCGGGAGGAATATTGATCACCAGCACCTCCATTTCCGACAGAAAAGACGTGATATCACCTTGTATTCCTTCCGCATAAACCTTCATGAGGTAAGGAGTAACCTGCTGCTCCCGCAGTTTTTGCATTTTATTATTGGTCGTGGTAGAGCCTTTTACGTAGTGGCCTTTTTCCACCAGCGACTGCCCCAAAGGCCAGCCTAACCACCCGCATCCTAATATTGCTATGTTCATTTTTCTTTTTCTTTAACTGAAATTCTATTCCAGGCTTATGGTTTTCTTCACGATCACCGCATCATTCACCACGAAAGGCATCGGAATCATCGATTTTGGCCTTTTTGCCACGTGCAGCTGGTCATTTTTTAGCAGATCATAACTCGATTCATAGAGTACGAAATCTGGTTTTACACCTTTCTGAAGGCTGAATTTAAGTCGCAGAGTATCCCTGCCAGAGGCGTAGTAAGTGAGCAGCCTGTCGTGCCAGCGTTCAGTGAAAACATTGAAGGCATTCTCGCCCAGGTAAATATCTTCAGCCTTAAGTCCGTTCACGCTGAAATCCTCAAAATCGATCTTCCTGTCCACGAAAATCTCCATCCTGTTAATGTTGCGGTTCGGGGCGATCTTCATCGAATATTGAATGGTTTTTTCTGCGGAAGAATCCTTCTGAATCAGCACTTTTGGCTCCTGGAGATTAATGACCGGCGCTTTGGCCATGAAGGTAAATCCTGAGCTGTATTTGCTGCTGAAGTTTTCTTCGGGAGAAGGATAGATGGCCGGATCTTTTCCGAAGTAAGGCTCGGTCCATTCATCCACAATTTTGTCGTAGGAATACCATTTCGCTTCCTGTTCGTCGGCATTGTAAAAATAGACCAGGCTGTTCGGTTTAGGTCGTTCTTCATTGAAGTCTGACTGGAAATGGGCCGTAAAAAAGAGAATATTGAAGAGGAGGAATGAGAGCACTGCCAGCCCGTTTTTCCGTTTAAAATATCCAAACACCGGAAGGAGAAGGCAGAAAAGCAGCACGCAAAGAATGGCCGCCGCAAAAAGGATTTTCAAACCTAAAGCCACCGGGAAGCTGGCGACAAAAGGCATCAGGATGAAAATTGCCGGCAGCGAAAGCAGGGCCATCAGGATAATGTTGGGCTTTTTTTGACGTATCATCACAAAAAGCTGCAAGAGCCCAAAACCGACAGGAATGATGAAATAGGCCGCTCCTTTCAGGTAGAAAGAAAGCAACGTGCAGAGCAATAGCCAGAAAAAAAGCGGGGCTACAAAAAGCGAGGCCGTATTTTCGGGCTTATAGAATTTATGATAGGTAAAGAAACTGATGCTAAGGCTAAGGAAAAGCGCCGCGGCGATGTAATAATAACCATTGTATGGGAATCCCTGTAAAATCTCACCGTACTGTGGATAAATATACAGGGCGAATTTCCAGAGCAGATAGACCAGCAACCCCGAAAAGATGAGGCTGATCAAAAATGGCAGGAATCCGCGGAAAATTTCTTTAATGCTGAGGCGCTTTCTGCTAAGACCATAACCCAATAGCACGAAAAACAGGAGAGCAGCGACTGCAAGCATCGGGAAGATCCATGAAAAAGGATAACTCACGATGGTGCCGAAGGGCAGTGTGAAATACAGCAGATCTTCATTGGAAGTCAGCTTGTTTAGATTGGCGTCTTTAAAATACTCCAGCAAGGGCATCAGGTAACTTCCCTGCTGCGCCAGGCTTTCCTTATCAAGATTCTTCGGATTATCATTGGCGGTATGATAGTCAAAATGATCGCCTATAAAGGCAAAGTTAAAGCCGTTCACATCTCCCTGCTCACGAAGCACGGTAAGATCGGTATCATTGGGAAGCATCTTATAGACGCTGTAGGCAAGGGAGTTGGTGACAGGATACCGCGGATGGGCTTTTTTAAATGCCTTTATCAAACCGGCATTTCCGGCATTGGTTTCCAGCAGCATAAAAGAATTGCCCCCGCTGCCGCGGGCCTCGAAATTAATAGCGAGTTTAGCGTCTTTCGCCCAGGGATGGTCTTTTATGAAAAGTTGCGCTCCATTCAGCCCCAGCTCCTCGGCATCGGTGAATAGCAGAATGATGTCATTCTTGGGTTTTTCGTGCCGGACCAAAAAAGCGCGAATCCCTTCGAGGATAGTCGCAACGCCACTTCCGGCATCGCTGGCGCCAAAAGAAGAATGCGGATGACTGTCATAATGGGTCATGATCACCAGTGCATCTCCGTTGCCGGTACCTTTGATTCTACTCAGGATATTTTGTGGCCGTACGAGAATGCCTTCGTTGTTAAGTACGAAATTCTCCTGTGTCTGCACCGTCAATCCCATCTGTTGAAGCTGATCTACAATATAATTGCGCACCCGGCTGTGGGCAGCGCTTCCCACATAATGAGGCTGCTGAGCGATGGCTTTAATATGTTCAAAAGCCCGGGCAGTAGAAAAAGCCGTTTTAGGAGCTGTGGTGGGTGTCGTCTCGTGGGGCTGAGTGCTGTAAAAGCTGAACCAGACCGCAAAGATAATAAGGACAAAGGCGAGTAATTTCTTCAGCATAAAAATTCGTTGAGGCTTGAAAGTTACTAAAGTTTTGCTTCAATTCAGAATTTTACCGCCCCTTTGGTCTTTTCAGGCAATTTTGCTTTAACGCGATCTTAAGAGTTAGGAGGAGGGTTGAAGATGCAGCAGCAGCCTTAATAAATTGTCCAGATCACCTGTAAAATAGGGCAAATCGAAGGGATTCCTGCTTCTTGTTTTATGATAGATTTAATTCCAGTTTAATAAAATTTCACATGCCTCTCTTATAACTTTGGGAGTAGAAGTTCTGGAAATACGGCCTGTTTGGCCTTTTCCTGG
>JBAWAB010000058.1:0-26609 GCA_049589035.1 Salegentibacter sp. | reverse complement strand
GGAATAGTGAAATAAGAACCTCCTGAAGCGCCACGCTCTACCGGAACTACAGCCAGGCCGTTCTTTACATTAGTTCTGATTCGCTTGTAAGCTTTCACAAGGCGTTCCTCAATGTTTTTCTCAAATTCCTGAGATTTGTCGATCAGGGCCTGTTCCTCTTTTTCGGTTTCGGCAAGAATCTCATCAAGTTCTTCTCTTTTGTGGCCAAGATGTTTTTGTCTTTCTTCAAGACGCTCCTTGGTCTGTTCGATCACCTCTTTCTTTTGCTCGATCTGGGCGCGATATTCCTTAATGTGCTTTTCAGCAAGTTCTATTTCGAGTTCCTGAAATTCGACCTCCTTAGAAAGAGCATTGAATTCCCTGTTGTTACGAACATTCTTTTGCTGCTCCGAGTACTTCTTCATAGAAGATCTGGACTCGTCAATAAGATTCTTCTTGTTCTTGATGTCGTTTTCAATAACTTCTATATCGGCATCCAGTTTTTCCAAACGTGTGTTCAATCCCGCTACTTCATCTTCCAGATCTTCTACCTCTAAAGGAAGCTCGCCGCGCACATTTCTGATCTCGTCAATTCTGGAATCAACTAGTTGTAGATCGTACAGCGCTCTTAGCTTCTCTTCTACAGTAACATCGTTTTTCTTTGCCATAGTTATATATACTTGATAGGATTGGTATTTGTATCTGCTAAAATAAGTGCAAAATTAGGAATTTTTTTCGTAAGATAAGAATGTAATAAATTTTTTGTGAATTGCTCACTCTCATAGTGTCCGATATCTGCCAACACCAGGTTTTTCCCTGCTTTATAGAAGTCGTGATATTTCAGGTCGGCAGTAATAAAGATATCGGCGCCGGCGGCCCTGGCATTATCGATGGCAAAACTGCCGCTGCCGCCTAAAACAGCCACTTTTTGAACCGGCTTGTCGCGCAATTCTGAATGGCGGATGCAACCACAACCAAAGGTGTTTTTAACCAATTTCAGGAAATCTTCTTCAGCCATTGCTTCCGGTAGTTCCCCAATCATTCCCATCCCCAGGTGCTGGTGCATATTGTCAAGAGTGGTGACTTCATAGGCGACTTCTTCATAGGGGTGCGTGGAGAAAAGAGTGCGAAGGATCTTTGATTCCAGATGTGCCGGGAAGGTAAGGCCAATCTGCGTTTCCTCTTCATAATGCACCTCTCCTTTTCGACCAATCGTAGGATTTGCTTCCTCATTGGGTTTAAAGCTTCCGCGACCCTCGAGATTAAAACTGCAGTTGTCGTAATTGCCAATGCTTCCGGCTCCTGCTTCGAATAGAGCATTTCGCAGTTCTTCGGAATTCGCAGTAGGTACGAAAGTGGTCAGTTTTTTTATACTTTTCTTCCGCGGAATCAGGATCTGTCTGTTTGTAAGGTTTAATTTTTCGGCAATCATGTCGTTCACTCCCTTGTACTGGTTGTCGAGCGCGGTGTGAATGGCATAAATGGCGATATTGTTCTGGATGGCTTTGATCACCGTCCTTTCCACGTAATTTTTGCCGTTTAACTTCTTCAGTCCTGAAAAAATGATCGGGTGAAAGCTCACGATAAGATTGCACCTTTTTTCAATAGCTTCATCTACCACGGCTTCCAGCGTGTCGAGGGTAATAAGTACTCCGGTGACTTCGGTATTTGCTTCCCCTACGAGCAACCCCACGTTGTCGAAATCTTCGGCATAGCTCGTGGGAGCAAATTCTTCAATATGGCTGATCACTTGATTTATAAGCATAATTCTGTACTTTGGTTTAGCGGTCCTCCTGCTTCGGGAGAGTTTTGTAAATTCGTTACCTGAATATTTCACTCAAATATAAATAATATACGACGGTCCCTATGCGGATACTCCGAAATTTGCTCTTGCCCTTCGCTCTTTTGTACGGCGGAATTACCTGGACCCGGAATATGCTTTACAACAGCCGTATTCTGAAATCTACTTCCTATGACCTCCCCGTCATCTGCGTGGGGAATCTGAATGTGGGCGGTACCGGTAAAAGTCCGATGATCGAATATCTTCTGAATTTGCTGAATCGAAGAGCCGTGGTTGCCAGCCTGAGCCGTGGTTATAAAAGAAGTAGTAAGGGCTTTCAATTGCTAAGCGGAAGCGAAACGGCAAGGGAAGTAGGGGATGAGCCGCTTCAGTTTAAGCGGAAATTTGAAAATGTCCTCGTGGCTGTGGACGCCGACAGAAGAAACGGAATTCAGAAGCTCATAAGGAAAGGAGCTGAAGTGATCTTGCTGGATGATGCTTTTCAACACCGAAAAGTGAAAGCAGGCTTTAATATTCTTCTTACCGCCTACGGCGATCTGTACGTGAACGATTTTATGCTACCCACAGGAAACCTTAGAGAGCCTACGGTAGGAGCAGAGCGTGCTGAACTGGTCGTTGTGACCAAATGCCCACCGAATCTCACACAAGAGGAACAGGACAGGATACAGAGCCGGTTGAGACTTCAGAATTATCAGAAGCTTTTTTTTACCTATATCAGTTATGCAGAAAAGGCATTGAACGATTCCGCTGAAATTCCTGTTGAAGAATTAAGAAACCAGAAATTTAGCCTCGTTACCGGAATTGCGAATCCCAAGCCTCTTTTAGATCATCTGGAGAAACTACAGCTGGATTTCACTCATTTTCAATTTCCCGATCACCACAATTTTTCGCCGTCTGAACTGGAGAAACTGCAGAAAGAAGAGTTGCTGCTTACTACCGAAAAAGATTATGTAAGGCTCAAAAACCATCTGCCCCAGGAAAAACTTTTTTATCTTCCTATAAAGGTGGATTTTCTGAAGGGAAAGAGGAATTTCGACACTGCAATCCTGAAGTATATAAACGAAAAATGAGGTGCAAACGCACCTCATTTTATTTTGGCTAATTCAAACTATATATGTGTCTTTTTAGAGATATATAATTCTACTAGCTATATATAAACAAAGCTTGTGCCAAGGCTTACACAGTAGTTGTTTTCAATGTTAAGTACTTATTAATTTTTGCAAAGAATTCCTCGGTTTTATACGGTTTTGGAATAATGTCGTTAAAGCCATTGAGGAAGAATTCGTCAAGATTATCGTCCAGCGTCACAGCCGTAAGAGCGATAATAGGAATATCTTCATCAAATTTGCGAATTTCCACAGTCGCTTCTATTCCGCTGATGCCCGGCATATGAATATCCATCAGAATAAGGTCAAATTCGTTCTTTTTCACCTTGTCTATGGCGATCGTACCATTGTCGGCCACATCGCAGAGCACCTTGTGTTTTTCAAGAATCTTACGGGTGATCATTTGGTTGATCTTATTGTCTTCCACGATCAAAATCCGTTTGTTCTCCATTACATCATTCGAAACCGTTTCCGTCTTTTTCTTTTCAGGATGCTTCGGAAGGTCGAGTGCCTCAAATTTCAATTCAAAGGAGAATTTTGAACCTTTGCCCAGCTCGCTTTCCAGGTGAATTTGACTATCCAGCAGCCCGATGAGGTTCTTCACAATGGAAAGACCAAGCCCGGTACCGCCAAATTTTCTATTGATCTGAGTAGAGCCTTGGGTGAAATTCTCAAAGATTGTCTTTTGCTTTTCCCGGGTTATGCCTTCGCCGTTGTCCTTAATCTCAAAATACAGAGAAACATGACGGTGCTCCTGCTGCGTTTTTTTCACTTTAATCCAAATATCGCCTTCAGAAGTAAATTTGATCGAGTTCCCTATCAGATTGATAAGGATCTGAGAGATAATAAGCGGATCGCCCTTCAGTTTCTTCGGAATTTCGGGATCGAAATCGAAGTGTATCTTGGTATGCTTGTCATCTGCCGAATTTTTCAGGGCAACCAACACATCGGAGATCCTTTTCCTGAGATTGAAAGAAGTTTCCATAACCTCCACCTTATTAGCCTCCAGTTTATTGAGATCAAGAATGTTGTTGATTAGAGAGAGCAGGTATTCTCCGGAAAACTTCAGGGAATTAAGGTGTTCTTTCTGATTTTCGGTAGGGCTTTCCTCCAGCAGCAAGTGCGTAAGGCCGGTAACAGCGTAAAGCGGCGTTCGGAGCTCATGAGTGATAGTAGAGAGAAATTGGGCTTTTGCAAGAGAAGCTTTCTCCGCATTTTCTTTGGCAAGGGTTAGTTCATTATTCTTTTTCTGTAGAAGATCGTTGGCCCGTGCTCTTAGATTGTTGTTTTTATAAAGCGATAAGGTGAGCAAAGAAAGAATGGTGATAAGCGCTACGCTAAGAATGGTGGTGAGCTTGTTGACCTTAAGGGAACGTTCCTGCTCGGCGTTTCGTGTAGTGAGCTCATCGAGCGTGCTTCTAAGAGCATCCATTCCGAACTTTGTATTGGCTTCTACGGCAAGGGCATCTTTATTCATGCTAAAGATGCTATCCCTTATGGCATTGCTCTTTTTTAAGTAATCAAGAGCGGTGGCGGTTTCATTTTTGTCTTCGTAGATCTGGCTAAGTAGGGTATAGGAACTTCCCATTACCCCATGGAAGTGATTCTCTTTTCCAATATTAAGGGCCGTTTCAGCATCTTCGAGTGCTTTGTTCAACATGCCCATTAGGCGGTAAGTTTTTCCGCGGTAATAATAAAGCCGCGAAACTTCATAGGTATTGTTGCTGGTTTCAAGCTCTTCCTTTGCCTGGTTCAGCTCTTTTAGTGCTTTACTGTAATTTTTCTCAAGGTTCAGGCTTGTGATCCCGCGGTTAAGCTCTACAAATCCCAGGTAATTCTTGTCTCCCTCTTTCTCATAAATGGTCTGAGCAAGGTCGAGGTACTTTTTCGCACGGGTGAGATCTCCTGTGGAATAAAAGATTTTGGCATAGTTAATATAACTATAGGCAAGTCCGGTTTGGTCGTTGATCTCTCTTTGAATGGCAATGGCTCGTTCCAGCTCGCTTTTTGCCCGCTCGTAGTCATGCCTTATAGCGTAAAGCTTAGCCAGGATACTGCTGGTTAAAGCGGTGTAGCGTTTATGTCCAATGGTTTTTGAAAGCTCCAGGGAAGTATTCAGTTGCTGCAGGGCAGTGTCAAAATCCATTTTATTCACAGATGCCTCGGCATCCCGGAGCAGATTCTGGATCTGCTCATTTGTTTTTTCAACAGTCTCGGAATTCGGATTTTGAAAAGCGAATACCGACGAACAAAATAACAGCAGTAATAGTGTAAGCCTCAGGTTCTTCATTCGGGGTTATAGCAAAAAGCTTTGAAAGATGGCTAAATATAGTTATTTCTTGTTAATCATTGAAATTAAATCGATAAGACGGCTGGAATAGCCAATTTCGTTATCGTACCAACCAATAATTTTAACCAATTTACCTCCAATGACCGAGGTCATCTGCGCATCGAAAATACAGGAAGCCTGATTGTTCAGGATATCTACCGAAACAATAGGATCTTCAGTATAGCTCAGGATCCCTTTCATTGCTCCTTCGGAAGCCTCCTTAAAGAGAGCATTTATTTCTTCGATGGTGGCTGGATTCTTAATGTTCAAGGTCATGTCGGTAAGCGAGCCGTTGGCAACAGGAACCCTTATTCCGCAACCGCCGATGGTATCGCTGATATCGGGAAAAATCCTGGTCAGGGCTTTTGCGGCGCCGGTGGTAGTGGGAATGATTGATTGGGCCGCTGCTCGTGCCCTTCTTAGGTCACGGTGTGGCTTATCATGAAGGCTCTGGTCTGAAGTATAGGAGTGAACGGTAGTGATATACGCCTGTTCAACCCCAAAGTTATCGTTAATGATCTTAAGCATTGGCGCGGCATTATTGGTCGTGCATGAAGCATTCGAAATAATCTTTTCATGACCGTCAAGAATATGCTCATTTACGCCTAAAACCACCATTTTTATCGATTCTTCTTCCGGAGGAACCGAAAGAATCACCTTCTCAACATGTCCGCGAACATGATATCTCAGATCGTGTACTTTCTTAAATTTTCCTGTCGCTTCCACAACTATTTTCACCTCATGATCGCTCCATGGAATTTCCTGAGGGTGTGAAAAATTAAAAACCGGTGTGCTGTGGCCATTTACGACAATCTCAGTTTCGGTGGAACTTACCTGGGCGGGCAAAACTCCGTGAATGCTGTCGTATTTGAGAAGATGTGCCAGGGTATGTGCGTCGGCAAGATCATTGATTGCCACCACTTCAATATCGGGATGGTCTGTTAAGAGCCTGAAGAGGTTGCGGCCAATCCGGCCAAAGCCGTTGATGCCAATTTTTACAGGTGCCGCCATTTATTATCCGCTTAGTTGATATGCTTTTGAGCTTTATAGGAAGAACGAACCAACGCGCTGCTTTCTACGTGTCTGAATCCAAGATCTAATCCAATTTCCTCGTATTTTTTAAATTGATCGGGAGTGATGAATTGCTTTACCGGCAGGTGTTTTTTGCTCGGTTGCAGGTATTGACCAATGGTCACAACATCTACCTCGGCTGCTCGCAGGTCGTGCAGGGTTTCTATAACTTCATCTTCCTTTTCGCCTAACCCCAGCATGATACCCGATTTGGTCCTGTTCACGCCCTGTTGCTTCAGATATTTCAGGACTTCAAGGCTTCGCTCATATTTCGCCTGGATTCTCACTTCGCGGGTAAGGCGTTTTACGGTTTCCATATTATGTGAAACTACTTCAGGCATCACCTCTACAATACGATCCAGGTTTCTTTCATTTCCCTGGAAGTCGGGAATGAGGGTTTCAAGAGTAGTTTCAGGATTCATCCGGCGGATAGCCTTTACTGTTTCAGCCCACATAATAGAGCCCATATCTTTCAGGTCGTCCCTGTCAACACTGGTAATAACCGCGTGTTTGATTTTCATAAGCTTGATAGAGCGGGCAACCTTTTCCGGTTCGTCCCAGTCTACCGTTTCTGGTCTTCCGGTCTTCACGCCGCAGAATCCGCAGGAACGGGTACAGATATTACCCAGGATCATGAAGGTGGCGGTACCTTCTCCCCAGCATTCGCCCATATTAGGGCAGCTTCCCGAGGTGCAGATAGTGTGCAGGTCATACTTGTTGACCAGATTTCTGAGCTCGGTGTATTTCTTTCCTGTCGGCAGCTTTACGCGAAGCCATTTTGGCTTTGCTTCTGGTCTGGGTTTGGATGGGGTAATGGTTTCTGTACTCATAGCAAAAATCTTGGCCTCAAAGATACAATAATATCCTGAAACGCATAAATGCTAAAGGCTTGTCTTGGGTATGAAATTCAGGAGTTTCGGGAAGAAATGATCTCGGCCAGGAGCTTCTTCGCCCGCAGTAATTTCACTTTAATGTTGTTCATAGGCTCCTGCAGGGTCTCGGCGATCTCTTTATACGATTTTTCCTGAAAGTATCTAAGGTTGATCACTTCCTGGTAATGCGGTTTAAGCTGCTTTATATCGGTAAGTAGCTGTTCCAGGTGCTGTTCTTTTATGAGTTTATCTTCAATGGTGGGAGTCTCATCGGCGATCTTGTAAACTTTTTCATTATCTCCCGAGGTAGTTTTGGCTCTTATGGAAGAATTCTTTTTCCTGATGAGGTCAATGTGTACATTCTTGGAAATAGCGATAAGCCAGGTGCTGAAGGAGTAGTTTTCGTCAAACGTTCCTATTTTGTTGAAGGCTTTCGAAAAGGTTTGAATGGTAATATCTTCGGCTTCGTACTCGTTGTGGGTCTTTTTTAGCTGAAATCCGTAGACATCATTCCAGAAAGTGTCCAGTAAAAAATTGAAAGCCGGTTGGCTACCGCTCTTAGCTGCTCTGATCTTTTCGAGCAATAACTCTGGGTTTATTTCCAATGTTTGGGTTTTGAGAAGAGGTTTGCGGTAAAAATCGCCAACTGCGAAAAGATTAAAAATACTTCTAAAATCGGAAACATCCAAACCACATCGGTTTCTCCTAATTTTCGTGCCGATTTGAAGTAGACTACTGCTTCAACAAGCAACACTATTGCGAGACTAGCGGTTACCACCTGCCAGAAAATCTGAAATGCAAGCAGGACGATGAGGAGCAGCCAGAATGCTAAACGTGAAAAGTAAAAAAGGCCCAACAGTGTTTTGTGGCGGGGTTTATAATGCTTTGCAATTGATGCGTGCCGCCGTTTTTGCTGAAACCACTGTTTCAAATTTCTCTTCGGAACACTTCTGGTAAAGGCTTCCGGGTGAAAGCAGATGGTCGTATTTTCGGAAGTGGCAGCTTCGTTCACAAAGAGATCATCATCTCCCGATCGCAGGTGAAGGTGATTGGCAAAGCCTTTTTGATCGTAAAACTGCTTTGAAGTATACGCGAGGTTTCTGCCTACGCCCATATAAGGACTACCGAGCCTGGCATAAGAGAAATACTGGACCGCTGTGAGTAAAGTTTCGAACCTTATCAGTTTGTTCAGAAGGGAATTTTTATGTTTGAAATATCCGCCGTAGCCCAGCACAATGCTGGTATTCTCGTCGAAATTTTCGGTAATGCGTTGCAGCCATTGAGGCGATTCGGGGGCACAGTCTGCATCGGTGAATACAAGATGGCTGTATTGGGCTTTTTTGATGCCCAGGGTAAGGGCATATTTCTTATTTGCCCAAAAGGCTTCATTGTTCTCCACATCCACAATTTTGATGCGGCCGTCGATCGCGCGGAATTTCTCCATTACCTCGAGCGTGTCATCTGCCGAGGCATCATTGATAAGGATAATCTCAAATTGAGGATAATCCTGCTCCAGGATGGAGGGTAGGAAATTAGTCAGGTTTTCGGATTCGTTTTTGGCGCAAACGATCACCGATACCGGGAATCCGGAATTGTTTTTTGGCCGGTTCTTCGCTGAAGCGAAAGAAAAAAAAGCCAGATAGAAACAGACGTTTACAAAGGCGAAGCTAAGGAATAACCCGAGTAAAACTGTTGCCATTCAGATTAGTTAGTCTGTTTGGGTTCAGAACAGTCTCTGGTTTCGTCAGGCATTTTTCCGCAAAAACTGCAGGGTTCACCCTCTTTATTCAAAAACGGACTTTGACTGGCGCAAGTTCCTGCAAATTTTCCGTCCTTTTTTCCCCATATTTTGATGGCGATTCCGGCGAAAGCCAGTCCTAATAACAATATGCTGATCAAAAGTAATTTCATAAGCTTGTTTTCTAATGCAAAAATAATAATAAAATAGCGTTCCGTGAAATACAGCCACACTTTAGTATAAGCTTCGCAGAATTTAACAGAACCTATCCATATAGGGCGAAAACAATGCCAAAGACAGGAATTTTTCGCTTGTTTTCAGGTTAAAAAGAATGGATATTTTAAAGAATATTGACCTCGGCTTCCAATTCGATCCCAAATTCTCCTCTGATCTTTTTCTGAATCTCTGTGGCCAATGCCAGAATCTCTTTACCCGTGGCATTTCCGTAGTTCACCAGCACGAGCGCCTGGTTCTTATGCACCCCGGCATCACCCTTCCGGTAACCTTTGAACCCCGCCTGATCGATGAGCCAGCCGGCCGGGATTTTAATTTCTTTTTCTGAAACCGGATAGTGCGGAATTTCCGGAAATTCTTTTTGCAGCTTTTCAAATTCTTCTGCAGAAATCACCGGATTTTTAAAGAAACTACCGCTGTTCCCGATTTCTTTGGGATCTGGTAACTTCTGTTGTCTTATGGCGATCACAGCATTTGAAATATCTCTGATTTTTGGTTCAGAAATATTATTCTTTGTCAGTTCAGCCTTGATGGCGCCGTAGTCGGTGCGTAAGTTATGGTTGGTTTTGGTCAGTTTAAAGGAGACACTGGTGATAATATACTGACCTTTCAATTGCTTCTTAAAAACCGAATTTCTATAACCGAAATTGCAGGTTTTCAGGTCGAATTCTTTTTCTTCCAGCGTTTGCACCTGGATGGCTTTGCAGGAGAGGAAAGTATCTTTTAGTTCAACCCCATAAGCTCCAATATTCTGAATTGGGGCCGTACCCACATTTCCCGGGATCAGGGAAAGGTTCTCCAGGCCTCCAAAGCCCTGCGAGAGCGTCCATAATACGAATTCATGCCAGTTTTCGCCGGCATTGGCCTTCACGATTACTTCGTCTTCAGTTTCCGAAAGTACTTCTTTTCCTTTTATGGCGATGTGGAGCACGGTTTTTGACACGTCTCCCGTCAGCAACATATTGCTTCCGCCGCCAAGGATAAACAATTCCGAAGAATAGGTTTGCTTCAACACCTCCTTCAGCTCGTCTACAGAAGTAATGCTGATGAACTTTTCAGCCTTCACATCTATTCCGAAGCTATTATACTTCCTGAGGGAGGTGTTATAAGAAACCTTCATGTAACTATTTGTTGTATTCCTTCAACGCGATTTCCAGGATCTCCAGGGCCTTTTGAAGGTTTTCTTTCTTCAATACGTAGGCGATTCTAACCTGGTTAAGACCGGTGTTAGGAGTGGAGTAGAAACCTGCAGCAGGAGCTACCATCACTGTCTGGTTGTTGTATTCGAAGCTTTCCAGGAGCCATTTGGCAAAATCATCGGCATTCTCAACAGGCAATTCGGCGATACAATAGAAAGCTCCTTTGGGAGTCCCTACTTTTACACCTTCTATTTTCTCAAGGCCCTCTATAAGGAGGTTCCGGCGAGAGGTGTACTCTTCGATCACTTCGTCGAAATACTCCTGCGGAGTGTCTAAAGCTGCCTCACTGGCGATCTGTGCAAAGGTTGGTGGGCTAAGACGGGCCTGGGCAAATTTCATTGCTGTTTTCATCACCTCCTTATTGTGAGAAACCAGGCAACCGATCCTGGCGCCACACATGCTGTAGCGTTTAGAAACCGAATCGACCATGATAGCGTTCTCTGCCAACTCAGGGACGCTCATAATAGATTTATGTTTTACTCCGTCATAGGCGAATTCGCGATACACTTCATCGGCCACTACAAAAAGGTCGTGTTTTAAAGCGAGCTGTGCGATCTGTTTTATTTCGTCTTCAGTATAAAGATAGCCTGTAGGATTCCCGGGATTGCAAAGCAGGATGGCTTTGGTTTTGTCGGTGATCAATTCCTCGAATTGTGAGATTGGAGGTAAGGCGAAATTGTTCTCGATAGAAGAATGCACCGGAACTATTTTTACGCCGGAAGCAGTCGCAAAACCGTTGTAATTTGCGTAAAAAGGTTCGGGAATAATCACTTCGTCTCCGGGATCGGTAATGCTTCCCATAGCGAACATCAAAGCTTCAGAACCACCGGTGGTGATAATGATCTCTTCGGAAGTCACTTCAATGTCATTCTTCCTGTAATATTCTGCCAGTTTTTTCCGGTAAGATTCGAAGCCAGCTGAATGGCTGTAGGAAAGAACCTCAATGTGATTGTTCTTTACAGCATCAAGGGCAGCATCAGGCGTTTTAATGTCGGGTTGACCGATGTTAAGCTGATAGATGGTGCGACCCATTTTTGTCGCTGCTTCAGCATACGGAACTAACTTTCTTATAGGAGATTGGGGCATTTCATGGCCCTTTTTGGAGATTTTAGGCATGGCATTCTTTTTTATGGAATGCAAAAATGCAAAATTATTCGAACAATGCAGGGGGGAGGGGCGATTTTGTCGGGCTTTTTTTCGTATTTTCAGTAAGAGGTGATCGTTATGAAAAAACTGATATTTTCTTTGGCCTTGTTGATTTTCTCCGGCTATTTGGCAGGACAGGGATCTTTTAGCATTGAAAACAGGAAAGATTACTTTAAACAGCGTTTTGAACTGGTGAGCGACCTGGTGTTGTTGCCGGTAGAGGTGAATGGGGTGGAACTGACGTTCCTTCTGGATACCGGTATTAATTCTACCCTAATTTTTAGTCTTGATTCGGTAGATTCCCTGGAAATAAAAAATGCTTCCGCTATTTACCTTAGCGGCCTGGGTGCCGGAAAGCCCCGCCGTGCGATCAAATCGCTTGGAAACAGCATTCGCGTGGGAGACGCACTTGGTACCGGCCAAACCTTGTATATCCTCACCGGAGAAGTTCAGGGGATCGCGCAAAGGCTTGGAGTGCCGGTAAACGGTATTATTGGTTATGATTTTTTCAAGGATTTCATCGTTAGTTTTAATTACCCGCGGGAATTTATGAAGGTCTATACTCCCGAAGCCTATAAATACCGGCGTTGCCGGCGCTGTGTCGATCTGCCGCTCACCTTCAACCGTAATAAGCCATACCTTGATGCCGTTATGGAAATGCCCGGGGAAAAAGAGGTGGAAACGAACCTACTGGTGGACAGTGGTTCCGGAGATGCGGTGTGGTTGTTTCAGAATGACGAAAAAAGGATTGAAGTGCCAGAAAAGTCGTTCAAGGATTTCCTGGGTTTCGGGATCAGCGGAAGTGTTTATGGCGACCGCAGCCGCATTAGCAAACTCGCTCTGGGAAAACATGAACTGAAAGAGGTCACGGTAAGTTTTCCCGACACGCTGTACCTCCGGCAGATGGCAGCTTTTGCCAAGCGTGACGGAAGCCTTGGCGCACAGGTGCTTCGCCGGTTCAATCCAGTGATCGATTATCCGAATAAGAGAATTCGCCTGAAACCGAATCGTTATTTCAATGATCCTTTCGAGTACAACATGAGCGGAGTGGTGGTGGAGCATCACGGTAGAAGGCTTGTGGAAGATAAAGAGATGGGACGGGATCTTTCCTTTTCGATCGAAGATGATGATAAACCGGGTATTCCTGTATTCCGAAGTAGTTATCGCGTGAAGTTTACTCTGGCTCCGCGATACCAAATTGCCGAAGTAAGACCCTCCTCACCGGCAGCCGAGGCAGGCTTAAAAAAAGGCGATGTTATTGTGACCATTAACGGAAGGCCCGTGCATCGCTTTAGCCTTGATAAGATCACCGAGATGTTTTCATCGAGGGAAGGAAGAAAAATAAAGCTGGAAATAGAAAGGCAGGGGGAGGAACTGGAATTCGAATTCAGACTCAGGAAGATCCTTTAAAAAAAAAGCCTTCCAAAAATGGAAGGCTTTTCTGATTTTCTTCTGATGATTCCTGCTACATGCTGTCCTCATCTAGAACGGTCCCTTTTATCTTCAGGGCCTTTGTGGACTCTTCGGCATTGGAATATACAGTCACGGTTTTACGAATAGGACCAGTTTTATTTGTGTCATATTTCACTTCAATCTTTCCGGTTTCGCCGGGAAGAATAGGACCGTCGGGTTTGGTCGGTACTGTGCAGCCACAGCTTGAGGTAACGTCCCTAATTACAAGGGGAGCGTCTCCGGTATTTGTAAATTCGAATACGCGAACACCGTCACTGCCTTTTTCTATCTGGCCATAGTCTATCGTCTCACTCTTGAAGTCGATTTTTGCTGTTTGCTGAGCCACGGCGGTGCCGACTCCGGCAAGTACAAAAATGGCTATTGCAACAAATTTTTTCATAATTCTTCTTTTTACAGGATATTAAAGATAAGCTGAAACAAAGGTTCTACCAAAATTATATTCATTTCAACTTCTTTTAAAATCCTTCAGTTATAATTACTTTTGCCTTTATTTTTCAAAAACCAGACCAATTATGGCAATTGCTTCCCAATACGATGCTAAGAAAGTAGAAGATAAATGGTATAACTACTGGATGGAGAACAATTATTTCCATTCCGAAGTTGATGAGCGGGAGCCCTACACCATTGTGATTCCGCCGCCAAATGTTACCGGTGTTTTGCACATGGGGCATATGCTGAATAATACTATTCAGGATGTCTTGGTGCGCCGGGCGAGACAAAAAGGTTACAATGCCTGCTGGGTGCCGGGAACCGACCACGCCTCTATTGCTACCGAGGCAAAAGTGGTTGCCAAACTTAAGGCTGAAGGCATCAATAAAAATGACCTTAGCCGTGAGGAATTTCTACAACATGCGTGGGATTGGACACATAAGCACGGGGGGATTATCCTTGAGCAGCTGAAAAAACTGGGCGCTTCCTGTGACTGGGAACGCACCAAATTCACGATGGACGATAATATGTCTGCTTCGGTGATAAAGGTCTTTGTTGATCTTTATGAAAAGGGCCTTATTTACCGCGGTTACCGCATGGTAAACTGGGATCCTGAGGCAAAAACCACCCTTTCTGATGAAGAAGTGATCTATCAGGAGAAGCAGGGGCATTTATATTATCTTCAGTATAAGATCGAGAACAGCGATGAGACGGTAACTATCGCCACCACGCGGCCTGAGACCATCCTGGGAGATACTGCTATTTGTATAAATCCGAATGACGAGCGCTATGCTCATCTTAGAGGAAAAAAAGCTATTGTGCCCATCAACAACCGGGTGATTCCGGTTATTGAGGATGAATATGTTGATCTCGAATTTGGTACCGGTTGTTTGAAAGTGACACCGGCCCACGACGAGAATGATAAAATGCTTGGTGATAAGCACAACCTGGAGGTGATCGATATCTTTAATGATGATGCCACTCTTAATTCCTTCGGACTTCATTACGAGGGGAAGGACAGGTTTGAAGTGAGGAAAGAGATCGTAAAAGAGCTTCAGGAAAAGGGAATTCTAATAAAGACTGAAGATCATACCAATAAAGTTGGAACCAGCGAACGTACGGGAGCGGTGATCGAGCCAAAACTGAGTGACCAGTGGTTCCTGAAAATGAAAGATCTCGCACAGCCGGCGCTTGATGCCGTGCTTGATGGCGAAGTGAACCTGGTACCCGAGAAGTTCGTGAATACCTATCGCCACTGGATGGAAAATGTGCGGGATTGGAATATTTCCCGTCAGTTATTGTGGGGACAGCAGATCCCGGCTTACTTCTATGGCGACGGAAAAGAAGATTTTGTGGTAGCTGAGACTGCGGAAGCCGCTTTGGAAAAAGCCCGTCAAAAAACGTCGAATCCTGACCTTAAAGCTGAAGATCTTGTGCAGGATAAAGATGCACTCGATACCTGGTTTTCTTCCTGGCTTTGGCCCATGAGCGTTTTTAATGGCATACTGGAGCCTGAAAATCCCGAAATTCAGTATTATTATCCTACCAATGACCTGGTCACTGCCCCGGAGATCCTTTTCTTTTGGGTAGCGAGAATGATCATCGCGGGATATGAATATCGTGGCGAAAAGCCTTTTCAGAATGTATATCTCACCGGTATCGTACGCGATAAACAGCGTCGAAAAATGTCAAAGTCGCTCGGAAATTCACCCGATCCGCTAGGATTGATCGAGCAATATGGGGCCGATGGGGTTCGGGTCGGCATGTTGCTGAGCTCTCCTGCCGGAAATGACCTGATGTTTGAGGAAGATCTGTGCAGGCAGGGTAGTGCCTTTGCCAATAAAATATGGAATGCTTTTCGACTTGTCAAAGGCTGGGAGATTTCCGAAGAAAAAGAACAGGAGGAAACCTCCAAAATCGCCATTGACTGGTATAAGGCGAAATTTCAGAGGACTTTGAAGGAGATCGAAGATCATTACAGCAAATATCGCATTAGCGATGCTTTGATGAGCACGTATAAGCTTATCTGGGATGATTACTGCTCCTGGTTCCTTGAAATGGTGAAACCCGCTTACGGGGAGCCTATTGACCGGAAGACCTTTGATGCTGTGATTGAGATCCTTGAAGATAACCTGAAACTGTTGCACCCGTTTATGCCATTCGTTTCTGAAGAGATCTGGCAGGTAATTGCTGAAAGAACTCCTGAAGAGGCCCTCATCGTTGCGAAATGGCCAGAAATGAAGGAATTTGATGAGAAGATCATTGCCGAATTTTCGTTTGCTTCCGAAGTGATCGCGGGAATCAGAAAGATTCGAAAAGAAAAGAATATCGCGTTTAAGAACACCATTGATTTTAGAGCCTTGGATAATGAAGGAGTTTCTAAACTGTTCAACCCTGTGATTCGCAAGATGGGCAACCTTTCCTCTTTTGAATATGTAGATTCACAGGTGGAAGGAGCGCTTTCCTTCAGGGTGAAATCCAACGAATATTATATCCCGATCACGGGCGCTATTGATGTGGAAGCTGAAAGGGAAAAACTTCAGGAAGAATTGGGCTATACTGAAGGCTTTCTGAAATCGGTAGAAAAGAAACTTTCTAACGAGCGCTTTGTGAACAACGCTCCCGAAAAAGTGGTTGCTATAGAAAAAGCCAAGAAAGCTGATGCCGAGGCTAAGATCGAAGCCTTGAAAACCAGCCTCGCCGGTCTCAAATAAAATGAAGGGTAGAATTGGTGAATTACGAGGGTATTTCACCAATATGCTCTTCTACAAGCTCGATGTATTTGATCTGTGCTTCCTGTTTGGTGAGATCTTTTACCTGTACAAGGGCATTTATCTTGAAGGCGCTTCTAAGATCACCTTCGTTCGTGGGAGGTATGTAAAAGCCGTTTTTTTCGGTGGCTCTTTTGTAGTAGGCGTAAAAGTGCAGCAAAACATCTGGCGGAAATTTTTGATTGGTGCTACTTGCCATTTGGTAGGCTTTCAAAAATTTTTCTGTTGTCTCGTTCGGCATGATTCTATCTTTCAACTTCTGCAATTACACTTAGGCCGCCCTTTACCTTTTGGTTAAGTTCTACATTGATCTTTGTTCCCGGCGGAAGAAAGACATCTACACGCGATCCAAATTTGATGAAACCGCTGTCGCTTCCCTGGACCACTTCCTGTCCAACTTCAGCATAATTCACGATCCTTTTGGCCATGGCGCCGGCGATCTGCCGGTACATCACTTCTCCGGCAAGTTCATTTTCTACCACTACCGTGGTGCGTTCATTCTCTTCGCTCGACTTCGGGTGCCATGCAACCAGGAATTTTCCGGGGTGATATTTGCTGTATTTCACCATGCCTCCTATAGGGTGGCGCGTTACATGCACATTGATCGGCGACATGAAGATCGAGATCTGCAAACGCTTCTGCTTAAAATATTCCTTTTCAAAGACCTCTTCAATAGCGACCACTTTTCCATCGACAGGGGCTACAACATGCTTGTTGTTGAGAGTGGTGTTACGGGAAGGATTCCTGAAGAATTGAACTATCAATACAAAAAGAATGATAGAGGCGATCAGAATGGCGAATTTCACCCAATAGATATCTATTAAGCCATAGGAAAGGGCGTTCACTGCAATGAGAAATATCGCAGTAAAAGCCATGATTCTGTATCCTTCTTTATGAAACATAATTCAGTAAATATAAATATGCATAAACAAATGGGCTGGCAAATATAATACTATCCAGCCTATCAAACAGGCCTCCGTGCCCTGGCATTAAGGTGCCGCTGTCTTTTACGCCGGCCTGCCTTTTGAATTTGGATTGAATAAGATCGCCCAAAGTCCCAAAAACACTGAGGATTACGGCTAATCCCAGCCAGATTGGAAACGATAGAAAGGCGGTGTAATAAAAGATAAAATAACTCGCGATACACGAGAAAACCAAACCTCCCATAAAACCTTCTATCGTCTTGTTTGGCGAAATGAGCTCATAGAGCTTATTCTTTCCAAAGTTCTTGCCAATAATATACGCAAAAGTATCGTTGGTCCAAATAAGGACAAAAATGCCTACCACCAGTTTTGGGATGAACACCCCTTCAATAGTGGGGATAAGGGTAAGAAAAATTACCGAGGAGATGAGGTAAAAAATGATAATGATGTACTTCTTTTTCTCGAAGACCGGGATCTTTTTGATCACAATTAAATCTTTTACAAGGAAGAGATTGACAAAGATGGTAATGAAAAGAAGCAGAATCGTGGCATCCTGGTTAAATTTTAGATAACTGAAAAGATAGAATAGCAGCGCCTGTACAACATAGAGGGCGTAGCTTTTTAGATGCAGTAGTTTTTGCATCTCAATAAGGCAAACCAGTCCTAGAAGGTAAAAGAGCGAGATAAAAATGAGCTCTGAAGAGAGTATGGAAACGACCAATATGGATATATACAGTAATCCTGAAATAGTTCTTATTATGGCTTCCCTCATGTTACAAATCTTCCAGTAGCAGCAAATATAGGTTTTTCGTACTACTTCCGTAGCTCATGAAATCACCTTCTTCCTGGGTTTCGAAATTTTTGATTGTTGTAATATTGGTAGGAATGCTGCGTTTGTTCTTGAATTTTATGCCGCGCAATCCTTCGCCAATGGAGTCAATTAATTGGCTTGTAGAGGAAATGATCACAAAATTAGCTGGTAATTCGTGGAGTTTGGTTTCTTTGATCTGATTGGAAGATATGAGAATAGAACCGTCATTGGCAACGAGATATTCGCAGGTAGAAAGAAAGAATGCGGCTTTTCCCGATTTGTTGAAATGTAAATTGAAACCTTTGAACTTTTCCTTAAGATTATCATCAAAACAACAACATTCCTTTTCATACCAGTCGTTTTCCAGCAGGATATTGTCGAAAGCTTCAGATATCTCTTTTTGATTTTCGCAATACAAGAACTTGCCGCCATTATTTTTGAAGTTGAGCATAAAACGCTCATCAGTAGGAAGTTTCACCTCTGGCATATATTTCCCTCTTTCAGACTTCTCAGGAGATTCCTGCTTTTTGTCTGATTTAGGGTTTAGGAATCTTCTAAATAGACTCATATAGTTCTGGGTGTGGTTCTCGTTTTAACCAAAGGTAAAAAATCTTGACTTAACCTTACGGCAAATCAAGATTTTTTACGGGTAATTCTACACTAGTTATTAACCGAATTCTCTCGGCTGATGCTGCTGTTGCCGCCGGTTTCTTCATGCGAAGGCTGGTTCGCCTGATCGGTGGAAGGAGCAGTTCTCTCCTGCGATTTCACCGAATGATTTAGTTCACTTTCTTTCTCATAAGGACGCTTTCCGAAGATTCTCTCAAGGTCATCTTTGAAGATAACTTCCTTGTCGAGAAGAATCTCTGCAAGTTGGGTAAGTTTATCCTTGTGGTGACTTAAAAGATCTACTGCTCGTCGGTATTGGCTTTCGATGAGGTTTGAAATCTCCTTATCAATCAGCTCTGAAGTCTTTTCGCTATATGGCTTTGTGAAGTTGTATTCACTTTGTCCTGAAGAATCATAGTAAGTAAGATTTCCTACCTGCTCGTTAAGTCCATAGATAGTTACCATGGCACGGGCCTGTTTAGTCACCTTTTCGAGGTCACTAAGTGCCCCGGTCGAAATTTTATCGAAGGTCACTTTCTCTGCGGCACGGCCACCAAGGGCTGCACACATCTCGTCAAGCATCTGCTCGGGCCTTACGATTAATCTTTCTTCCGGAAGGTACCAGGCAGCTCCCAGGGACTGTCCACGGGGGACGATAGTCACTTTTACCAGCGGGGCAGCATGTTCCAGCATCCAGCTGACGGTAGCGTGTCCCGCTTCGTGGAAGGCGATAGCCTTTTTCTCGTCTGGAGTAATGATCTTGTTTTTCTTTTCAAGTCCACCTACAATTCGGTCAACCGCATCCAGGAAATCCTGTTTGCCAACAGCCTTGTTGCCTTTTCTCGCAGCGATAAGGGCCGCCTCATTACAGACGTTGGCGATATCTGCACCCGAGAATCCGGGCGTTTGTTTGGCTAAAAACTCGGTGTCCAGCTCATCGGCCACTTTCTTAAGAGGTTTCAGGTGAACTTCAAATATTTCTTTTCTTTCTCTTAGATCGGGAAGATCTACGTAAATCTGACGGTCAAAACGTCCCGCCCGCATCAGGGCTTTATCCAAAACGTCGGCACGGTTCGTTGCGGCCACCACGATCACATTTGTGTTGGTGCCAAAGCCGTCCATTTCTGTTAACAACTGGTTCAGCGTATTTTCGCGTTCGTCATTGGAACCGGAGAAGTTGTTTTTTCCTCTGGCCCGACCAATCGCATCGATCTCATCGATAAAAATGATGGAAGGCGACTTTTCTTTCGCTTGCTTAAACAGGTCTCTTACCCTGGAGGCGCCAACTCCCACAAACATCTCCACAAAATCAGATCCTGAAAGGGAGAAAAAAGGAACTTTGGCCTCACCGGCAACTGCTTTTGCAAGGAGTGTTTTACCTGTTCCGGGAGGGCCTACAAGAAGGGCCCCTTTCGGGATTTTCCCGCCCAGGGCGGTGTATTTATCGGGTTGCTTTAGGAAATCTACGATCTCCTGAACTTCTTCTTTTGCTCCTTCAAGTCCGGCTACGTCTTTAAAAGAGGTTTTTACATCGGTGTTCTGATCAAATAACTTCGCTTTGGATTTCCCGATGTTAAAGATCTGGCCGCCTGCGCCACCACCTGCACCAGAGCTCATTTTTCTCATGATGAAGATCCAGATTCCGATAATGAGAATAAAAGGCAGTAGGGTGATTAATACATCGCCCCAAACATTGCTTTGGGTCTCGTAGCGCACCACGGTGTCAAGATTATTCTCTTTTTTGATCTTTTCGATATCATTCTCGAGATTCTGAAGATCTCCGAACTCAAAGCTGTAAGCTGGAGTATCGCCCGTGGCAAAGAGCTCATCTTTAGCAGCCTTCTTATGGACCGCTTTTTTCTTGGCCTCATCGGTCAAATAGACCTGGGCCAGTCTTTTATTGATGATCTCTACCTTCTTAACATCTCCTTGCTTCAGGTATTCCTTGAATTCCGCAGGGTTTGTTTGGGCAGGTTCATCGAATCCACCACCACCAAAGTAATTAATGCCAAGAAATATGATGATTATCGCCGCATAAATCCAGTAAGCACTAAACTTAGGTTTCTTAGGATCCAGTTTCTTTTTTGGTTGTTCTTTCGCCATTCCTTAATGTCCTTAAATAAAAATTCTTAATAATTAGTTTCTATGGTGGTAATTTTAGCATCACCCCACAGGCTTTCTATGTCGTAAAACTCTCTTATATGCTTCTGAAAAACGTGTACAACTACATTTACATAATCCATTAGCACCCACTCGGCATTATCTCCACCTTCTATATGCCAGGGTTTGTCTTTAAGAGCTTTACTTACGGTTTTTTGGATGGAATTAACTATGGCGTTTACCTGCGTATTGGAAGTACCATTGCAGATTATGAAGTAATCACAAACTGTGTTTTCAATTTCTCTCAGGTCAAGGATGTCGATATCATTTCCTTTTACTTCTTCAATTCCTTTGATAATATGTGCAATAAGTTGATCGCTGTTCGTTTCTTTTTTTGCCATTAAATCTTTTTCTTTACGCAAAGTTATTACTTTTTAGTCTTTTGGCGACCTTGTTTGCATAACATTTAACGCCAGAGTTACTTCTGTATATATGCGTATTATCAAAGTTGATGCCATCAATTCTACAAATGAATTTGTGCGGGATTTCTACCGTGGAGATGTGGATTTTGAACCTGTTTGTGTGAGTGCCCATACCCAGACAGCCGGAAAAGGGCAAAGAGGTGCCGGTTGGATTTCAAATGCGGGTGAGAATCTCACTTTCAGCATTCTTCATCCTGAAATCTCCTTGCAGGTTGATGAGCAATTTCTCCTGAGTGCCACTGTGTCCCTCGCGGTGACTGAAGCCCTGGAGGCTTACGAAATTCCGAAATTAAAGGTGAAATGGCCCAACGACATTATGTCAGGAAACCGAAAGATCTGCGGGATTCTCATCGAGAATATCCTCAAGAATGACAGAATAGCCGCTTCGGTTATCGGCGTCGGGCTCAATGTGAATCAAAAGGAGTTTCCCGATCTTCCCCAGGCGGGATCGCTGCGAATGGCAACAGATACTTCGTTTGAGCTCGATGGCCTGCTGAAAGCTATTTTAAAAACGATGGAAAAAAGACTTCGCGCTTTGCCTGCACTTTCAAAAACTGAAGTGCTTGAAGAATACGCGTCGAGCATGTTTCGAAGAGATCAGGTTTCTACTTTTCAGTTGCCAGGTGGCTCCTATCTTACCGGGATCATTCGAGGCGTAACCACCACCGGTAGGCTGAACCTCGAAGTAGAGGATGCTGTTTTCAGAACCTTTGAGCTGAAGGAAATAAAGCTATTGTTTTGATATAGCCGAAAAACCACCAATTTCAATTTGTGACGCCTTCGCTTCTGCTTTTACTTTGATGCACAATTCTGAAAAGAAGAAGCATAAAAAAAACCACAATTTCGACAATTGTGGCTGTTTCTGAATTCTACGGAAGCAGAGGTTAAAGCTTCGAAGCGTTTTCAGCTAAAGTATTGATGAATTTCTTCAACGGACTTTTGATCATCATGCTCATCATGGCATTGAATTCTCCGTTAAAGAATAGCTGAGCCTCGCTCTGGTTCTCATTCACTGCATCAATATGAATGCTCAAAGCGAAAGGGAATTTATCGGAGGTGGAACCCAGAACAATAAGGTTTGGTTCGTCGGTTTCCTGGATCTTAAGGCGTATTTCCGGCATTCCTTTCAGTTGAAAAAGGAAACTATCCTTGGTAACGACTTCAAATTTTTGCTTGCTCTCGGGCATCAGCTGTTCATAATTCTCAACATTGGTCAAAAAATTGAACATTTCCTGCTGATTTTTGTTCGCAGTAATTTTCGGGCTCTCTAAATTCATACGTTCACGTTCCAGTTGCTGGGATCCTGACGCCACTCTCTCAAGATATTGGCTTCAGCAGCATTTATGTAATTGGTCTTTTGTGCAGTTTCTATAAGATATTCGTAGTCGCTAAGGGTGTGCAGTTCGACTTTGGCTTTTTTAAAATTTTCTTCAGCAGTTTTGAATCCGTAGGTAAAAATCGCCAGCATTCCTTTGACGTTCGCTTTTGCTTCCTTCAAGGCAGCAACAGCATTCAGACTGCTTTTCCCGGTGCTAATAAGGTCTTCTATCACCACTACCGTCTGTCCAGCTTCAAGATTACCTTCTATCTGATTTTTTCTCCCATGACTTTTAGCTTCAGGACGAACATAGATAAAAGGCAGACTCAGGTATTCAGCTACCAGCATTCCAATGCCGATCGCTCCAGTGGCCACCGCAGCAATAACGTCTGGTTTTCCGTAGATATCCTCGATCTGCCGGGCGAAATTCTCCCTGATGAAGTTCCTGATTGGCGGGTATGACAGCACGATCCGGTTATCGCAATAGATAGGCGATTTCCAGCCACTTGCCCATGTAAAAGGCTCTTGTGGTTCTAATTTTATTGCTTTAATTTGCAATAATAGTTCAGCAGTAGTTTTTGCTGTTTCTTTATTCAAAATCATAATGCAAATGTATAAAGTTTTTGTGAATGACATTCCTATAATTCTGTCTACCAAGAAAGAAATTGGCGAAAATTATTCATCCTTTCCAATTAAGACGGTTAAGCTGAAAAGGCTGATCAGGAAGATCAGTAAAGGGAAAATGATGTACGTAAATCTTTATCATGAAGATGAAAACAAGCTCCTGAAACATTTGTTTAAGAAAATTCCCGTCGTTACTGCAGCGGGAGGGATGGTGCGCAATGACAGCGGGGAGATTCTCTTTATCTATCGGAATAAGCGCTGGGACCTTCCCAAAGGCAAGACCGAAAGTGGTGAAACAATTGAAGCTTCAGCTATTCGGGAGGTGGAAGAGGAAACCGGCATTGAAGGCCTTACGGTGACTAAATTTCTGCGGAAGACCTATCATATCTTTAAAAGAAAAGGTAAATACCGGCTGAAGGTGACTCATTGGTACGAGATGCATTCTTCCTACGATGGCGAACTTCGCCCCGAGGAGAAGGAGGGTATCGAAAAGGCGAAGTGGAAGAATTTCGAAAAAAGCCGCAAGGCGCTTCAGAAATCATACGCGAACATCAAACTCCTTTTTCCCGACGAGTATTTAACGAGGCAATCTAAAGATCGGGTAGCGTAAATGCGCTTCTTCGTAATGGGGGGAATGCCGGTGCAACCATTTTAACTGTGCCTGCGAATCTTTGGCAAATTCGGTGTCTTTTCTTTTCTTTTCTTCAAATTCCTTCTTTAGATCGGCGTCTTCATTCAGCATTTTTTTGGCGATGTCTTCAAATACATAGGGCGAGAAGCCTTCCTTTTGCTGAAGTACCGAATCGAAGAAATTCCAGTTGAAAAAAGAATCAGTGGCAGTGGGTTCAAGTGTTTCCAGGAGGTAACGCGCTCCGTCCTGAAAGGTCTTTACAAGAAAATCTCCTTTGCGAAAATGTATTGAATCCATGGAGGTCGATACCTTGGTTTCGCTATGTGGGTAATGTCCTTCGAAGGCTTTATCACTTGTCTTAAAATCTTCAATCCTGTAGGTCTCGACCAGTAAGGTAGTGTCCCTTTTAAAAGGGATCATCTTTATGTCGTTCAGTTTCAATAGATCAACCACATTCCACCAGCCCTGGGGAATAATATAAGCTCTTGGAATTTCGATCTGGTTCTGTGCCTTGAAATTGTCGTAATAATCGATCTCTTTTGTGAACGGTTTGCTGCGGTAATACTTCAGGCGATCGCCACCGGTCACCTCGCTGGGTTCCATCTTTCCTTCATAACCTTTGAACTGCCTTTTGGAAGGATTTTCCATGTCGGGTTCAAAATGCAGGGGATACCACCTATCAGTAAGGTATTTCCTACGGGCGCGTTCCCGAACATCCTTAATATTGAAAGTTTCGGTGCTGGTAATATTAATCATGGAGCGCATCAGCTCATAATCAGCCTTCACTCGCTGCTCGTATGGTTTCAGCATGTGGGTTTCCACCATCATCCCTAATGTATTCCACAAAGTTGTATAGCCGGTAGAGTAGCGCGGATTGTCCAAAAACTGCGAAAATCCCTTTTCCGGAACGGTATTAAAAACATTTACATACGGGGTAATGTCTAATTTCTTCTTTTTAAGGGAATCTTCGAGAGCAGGCATCAGGCGGTCATCCAGGTATTTTCCAAGTTCCCCGCCCAGTTTATTGTGTTGGGTGAACAAATGGGTCAGGGTGTATTGATAATCGGCGCCGTCGCTTACATGATTGTCGATAAAAACATCGGGTTGTACCTCATGAAAAATCTGGTAAAAGGCGCGGGTGTTCTTGGTGTCAGCTTTAATAAAGTCGCGGTTCAGGTCATAATTTCTGGCATTTCCGCGGAAACCGTATTCTTTAGGCCCGTTCTGATTGGTGCGCGTCGTGGAATTGCGGTTTAGGGCCCCACCAATATTATACACAGGAATCGTGGCAATTACCGTATTTTCTGGAACTTTAATTGAATCGCCTGCCAGGTCTCTAAACAGCATCATCGTAGCATCTATGCCATCGCTTTCACCCGGGTGAATGCCGTTATTGATAAGAATGATGCTTTTATCCTTGCGGATATTGTCGAATTTAAAATCGCCGGTAGGGTTAAAAACCGCTAAACGAAGGGGTTCTCCGCTGTCGGTTTTCCCGAATTCCTGAAGTTGTACTGAAGGATAGGCATCGGCCAGCTGCTTGTAAAAATCAATAACCTCGTCATAGGTTGCCGTCTCTGTTCCTCCTGATTTCTCGAAGCGGGTGACAAAATCATATTCCTTTACCATTCTGTATTTTGAAAAGTCACAGGAGATAAGAACGATTGCCGCCAGCAATGCCAAGCTGATTTTTTTCATATAGAGACCTAAGCAATTGAAGTGGTAAACTTACTAAAACTGTTAAAGCATCCCAAATTTCCCCTGGCTCCATTTACTGCTTTTACCAAACAGGTCGGGCGTCGAGAGGTGAATTTTTGTGCTCCTAAATTTAAGACTAATTTTAGCAAAAGCTTAAGAATCTCAAAAGAATTGTTCTGGTTGGGATTTTAGGACCTAATCCTGCTAATTTTGCATCTGAAACTATAGACTCAAGCTAAAGATTTGGAAAAACAACTACTGCTACTGGTATTTTTGCTTTGCTTCGGAAAGAACTTCGGCCAGGAAATAGAGGGCGAAATTCTTAATTCTGCAACTTCAGAAGGGATTGCGAATGCTGAAATCTCTGCAGATTCAGGAATCCTTGTCGTCTCTGATATTGACGGTCATTTTCAATTTACTGCAGAAAACTTTCCGCTGAAGCTGCACATTAGTGCATTGGGATTTCAGGATCAAAGCTTTCTGCTTAAGGAATTCCGGACTAAGATTCAAGTTTACCTTGATCCTTCCGAAGAATCCCTTTCAGAAGTAATTGTGAGAAGCACTCTGGTGCCCAATTCCCTGCGGCAAATACCAGCTGCCGTGAATTTGATTTCCGAAGAAGACTTCAGGAAATCTGGCCCCGCTTCGTTGATGGAGGTCTTTACATTGGTGCCGGGGATGTATGTGAACCGAGGAGCCCTCAACACCAATAAGATCAATATTCGCGGAATTGGAGCCCGCTCCCAATACAGCACCAATCGCATTCAGTCTTATTTTGATGGAATTCCGCTCACGACTGCTGAAGGGGAACTGGATTTGGGCGACATTGATAAAGAATCTCTCGACCGCATCGAAGTCATAAAAGGGCCGGTTTCCAGCATTTATGGCGCCGGGCTTGGAGGTTCCATCAATCTTTTTTCTGCGGAACCCAAAGCTGAAGGTTCCAAAGTGGAGATTGCTTCCGATTTTGGCAGTTTTAATATGAACAAAAATTCAGCAAAAGCCTCCTATAACGCTGAAAATGCTTCTGTTTTCGCTAATTATTCCCATCTTAAAACCGCTGGCTATCGCGAGAACGGAAATTACGACCGGAAGTCGATGCTGCTAAACGCTAAACTGAAATCTTCTGAAAACGACCGACTGTCATTTTTGGCCAATTTCACCAAATTAAAAGCTTTTATTCCCAGCTCGCTGAATGAAGAAGATTTTAATAATGATCCGCAGTCGGCGGCATATACCTGGGCGGCAGCTAAAGGTTATGAATC
>JBAWAB010000057.1:0-2841 GCA_049589035.1 Salegentibacter sp. | reverse complement strand
ATCCAGAGGTGTTTGCCTTTGGTCACTCTTTTCCAGAAATGAAACAGCTGGATGTCGATGTACTGCGCCAGCAGGTAAGCTACCATAGAGGCAAATACCGCAATGGCCGTAGCGCCAAAAACCTTGTTAAAGAGTCCGTTACCCACCGGCGACCAGCCTGTAGCAGGAACCGCATTGGCCATATAAACAATCAATAAGGAAAAGAGCGATGCAAAAATACCGGTGGTCACGATTTGATTGGCCTTTCGCTTGCCATAGATCTCGCTCATAATATCGGTGATCAAAAAGGTCACCGGATAAGGCAGAATCCCGACCGAGATCTGGAATTCATAAAGCCCGAAAAAATCCCAGGAAAAAAATTTCTGAAAAATTAAATTAGAAACTACCAGGGATGTGATGAACAAAGCTCCTAAAACCAGATAAATACGTTGTGCCGATAGCTTGTCTTTAAGGTAAAGTTCTGCCAAATTCTCTCTTTATCTACCAACAAAATTAAGTCTATGTAGTTTTGTTTTGCTTAATTTGCTGTGAAATTACAGGTTATTACTTATTAAAATTTTCTTAATTCCTCTTGAATTCCCCAAAGGTAGTACATATAGCGCTCGGAAGCAATCTTGGTAACCGCTTCAGCCATTTACAAGGAGCCGTGAACCGGCTGTATGAAGAAGTAGGTGATGTTTTGGAGGTTTCCGCCGTGTATGAAACTCCGGCCTGGGGTTTCGAAGGAAATGCTTTTTTGAATGCCTGCCTTAGCATTTCCACCCGTTTTACGCCTGCCGTTGTACTGCAGAAATTACTTGGGATAGAGGCAGAGGCTGGCCGCACCCGAAATACCGCCGGGAATTACCAGAACCGCAGCCTTGATCTTGATATACTTCTTTTTGAAGAAGAAATCATTGAGGAAGAGCACCTGGTGGTGCCGCATCCTGAAATTACAAAGCGACGCTTTGTGCTTCAGCCGCTGGCTGATATTGCTGCGAAAGTGGTGCATCCAAAACTGCAAAAGACAGTGGAAAAACTGCTGACTGAAACTGAAGATAGATCTGAAATTCACAATATTTCTGAAAAGCTTCAGATTCCGCAGAAAAACTACCGTTTCAGGAACTGCAGTTATATTGCGGTTGAAGGAAACATTGGGGCAGGGAAGACCAGCTTTTCTACCATGGTTTCGCAGGATTTCAATGCGAAGCTCATTTTAGAGCGATTCAAGGACAACCCATTCCTGCCGAAATTCTACGAAAATAAGGAACGTTACGCTTTTCCGCTGGAAATGTCTTTTCTGGCCGACCGTTATCAGCAGCTGGCTGATGACCTGGCGCAGTACGATCTTTTTAAGGATTTCGTGATCTCAGATTACGACGTGTTCAAATCGCTTATTTTTGCCAAGATCACCCTGCACGAAGATGAATATTTATTGTACCACAAGCTTTTTCACCTGATGTACAAAGAGCTGGTGAAACCGGAACTGTACATTTATCTCTATCAGAACACTGAACGGCTTTTAGAAAATATCAGAAGGAGAGGCAGGGATTATGAACAGAATATACAGCCGGAATACCTGGTGGAAATCAACAAAAGCTACCTCAGTTTTATCAAATCTCAAACGAATATGAAGGTGCAGATCATTGATATTTCTGAAAAGGATTTCGTGAATAACCGAAAGGATTACCTGGCCCTGCTGGACGAAATTGATGGTTACCTGCAGTAATTTTGGAACAGCTTCAAAATTGGGCTAATTTCGATATACTTCTGCAGCTTCTTCTCCGAATTATCGGCTCAACTTTACAAATAAATCCCACAATACCACGCCGGCACTTACCGAGATATTCAGCGAATGTTTGCTGCCCAGCTGCGGGATTTCGATAATTCCGTTACTGGCCGAAACCACTTTTTGCTGAACGCCTTTTACTTCGTTTCCGAAGACGATGGCACATTTTTTCCTGGCATTCGGCTGAAAATCATTAAGCATCACTGCGCCTTCAGCCTGCTCGATGGCATAAACCTTTACCTTGTTCTGCTGCAGTTTTTTTACTAAATCCAAAGTATCTTCAGCGTATTCCCAGGCGACTGTTTCGGTGGCTCCCAAGGCAGTCTTCTGAATATCTTTATGTGGTGGCTGCGCGGTTATTCCACAGAGGTAGATCTTTTCGATGAGGAAAGCATCTGCACTTCTGAAAACCGAGCCAATATTGTTAAGGCTTCTGATATTGTCGAGAATGACAATAATGGGCGTTTTTTCAGCAGCTTTAAATTCTGATACACTTTTGCGGCCGAGTTCACTGTTGCGGAGCTTTCTGTTTTCCATAGCGCAAAAATATAAATTTGAGACATTTTTCAATAGATTGTAATTAATTGGAATTCATTATATAATTTTTCACTGAATTTAGAATACTTATTTCTCCCGCTTCTAAGTATATGCCCGTTCTTTTTTATGGTTCAGTTATTAACCAAAACCAAACCAGATAAAATTTTTCAAAACAAGAATCGCAGTCTTAGTATTTCTTTTGCAAACGGCTTTAGCTTTTCTCAGGAGATGTTATCTCAAATGATACTAAAGGATGCGGTATCCTATCTTTTATTTATTTAGAATTCTGAAAAATTAGATTGAAATTTTATTAATGAATCCAGAAGTGTTTAAAAAATATACAGTTATGTAAAACATTGTTTATCAATTATTTGCTAGATTAGAAGTGTGGCTGCCTTTCCTTTTAAATGTGATCTAATTTGACAGGCAAAGGATCTGGACCATCCAAAAAATTGAATCTATGAAAAGCGAGCAACAAAATTGGACCAAGACCGAACTTCAGATCTATATCTTAATGCTTTGTGCTAATGCCGACT
>JBAWAB010000056.1:0-1771 GCA_049589035.1 Salegentibacter sp. | reverse complement strand
CCCCTGGGAAAATAAGAGAATTGGGAGGAGCTATTTTCGGCGATTTCCGCTACGGTCAGGTCTTCATCTACCACAATGGAGCCGATTCCTATTACGCCGCAAGAGGTTTCCGGGGAATATTGGCGGTTTGAGTGAAATTCGCTTTACTTTTTAGCCAAACTGCCACCCGATTGTATTGCTAATCAGAAACAAAAAACCCGCCGTTGACCGGCGGGTTTTTATACTGTAAAGATCGTAAGCAACATTATTATTTGCTTCCCAGCAGCAGTAACTCATTACAAACAACCTCGGTCACATAGCGCTTATGGCCATCTTTATCTTCGTAGCTTCTGCTGGTAAGTTTCCCTTCAATCCCCACTTCTTTTCCCTTCGGAACATAGCTCTCCACAAGTTCCGCGGTCTTGCCCCAGGCCACAATATTATGCCATTGAGTATCGGTCACTTTCTCTCCCTTTGCATTCTTGTAGTGCTCATTAGTAGCGATAGAAAATTTTGCTAGCTTTTTTCCTGATTCCAGGTTTACAATTTCGGGCTCGGTGCCTACATGGCCAATCAACTGAACTTTGTTTCTTAGAGTACTCATAACTAAAATTTTAATTGTAGCTGAAAATCATTCGTTCATTTCAACGGGACAAACATAGAGCAGCTTTCAACCTGCATCCGGTTGTGAAGTATTTGTTTTCGTTTAATTGCGTTTGTAAACGTTTGTAAACGACTTTTGCCTGCACCTGAAGATCGGTTTTGCAGGGAGAACCGTTAATCTGCTGGCCACAGCAGGGAAAATTCGCGAATGGGTGAATACCTGGCGGCCTTGCGAAAAAATTTTAGATGCTTCTTAAAATCAAGGAATTTTCATATCTCTTCTATAGTTGTTAAAAAATTAACACTATCTTAGCGGCAGCCGCTGCTCTTCCCTACACCTGCAGTGCAAAAAAATCCTTGCGCAAAGGATATTGTAGTTTATCCAGATAGATTTCGAAAATGGCACTTACGAATTGTAAAGAATGCGGGAACCAGCTAAGCACTAAGGCTGAAAAATGCCCTCATTGTGGGGCAAAAGTCAAAAAAGGTAACAATGGTGGTCTAATTACGGTTCTCATAGTTATTATGCTTTTCATCGGATTCTCTATGTTTATTCCAGATTCACCCTCTGATAGCAGCAGTTCAACATCCATTTCTCATCCCAATAATTTCCTGGCTTATAGTTATGCAGAAGATGCTGTAAAAAAACATCTTAAATCACCTAGTACTGCAAAATTCCCGGGAACAATTGAGAAGAATGAACATGTACAATATTTGGGGAATGGAGAATATCAGATACATTCATGGGTAGATAGCCAAAACAGCTTCGGAGCCATGTTACGCTCAAACTTTTCTGTAATTATAGAATTTGATGGCAACAATGTCAGGTATAAAAATCTAGAAATCAATTGATACATCTAATTAGTCTTTAACTGATCAGAGAAGAAGATAAGAACGTGTAGCGCAGATCGAGGACGTTCCCGTATGAAAAAAAATCGAATGAATTGACCCTTTAAAGAAGAGGCGAGGGTGAAAAATAAAACTTCATGAAATACGCAGAATTTCAGCTAGGCTCCAACAAAATAGAATTCCTCAATTCCGTATTTGGCTTCGAGAGCATCCTGCTCAACGGCAAAATAGTGTCGAGGAAATTTTCGTTTTCCGGAGCCCGGCATAAGATCAAACTTGACTCTATAGATTACTTTTTGGAAACAAGGTTTAAACAATTGGATAAGCGACAAATTGAGCT
>JBAWAB010000055.1:0-3900 GCA_049589035.1 Salegentibacter sp. | reverse complement strand
TCTATTAGTTTTGGATGTTTCACCATCACATGTATGAGTTCCTTATCGCTGAGATCTTTGTCTCTGTATTCCTCTTTCCAGATTTTCTCGTTTTTTCTCACCAGCTGGATAGGAGAGAGGCTCATTTTGTCCAACAGTTTTTCCAGTTCTTCTTCTGAAAGAGGTTCTTTCAGATATTCCCGAACCTGGAATTCTTTTCCCGATTTTTCCAAAAGTTCCAGGCCCTCCCTGGATTTCTTACAACGGGTGTTGTGGTATATAGTAATCATATTCTATGCAAATTAAGTCACCTATAAAATAAGCAATAATTCCTAAATAAAAAATATAGCTGAAGCCGTCAATCTTCTTGCTTCTGGCCCATCATCATAAGATAAGCTTTCAGGAAACGGTCAATTTCACCATCCATAACATCATCCACATTGCCCGTTTCTTCTGCTGTTCTTACATCCTTCACAAGTTTGTAGGGATGCATTACATAATTGCGGATTTGCGATCCCCATTCGATCTTCATCTTAGAGTCCTCGATCTCCCGCCGCTGCTCCTGTTGCTTCTGCAGCTCGATCTCATACAGCTGACTTTTCAACAATTGCATGGCCTTGTTCTTGTTTTCGAGCTGAGATCGTGTTTCCGAATTTTCGATCACGATGCCGGTAGGAGCATGGCGCAGGCGAACGGCGGTTTCCACCTTGTTCACGTTTTGCCCTCCCGCACCCGACGATCTCATGGTTTCCCAGGAGATATCAGCAGGATTGACCTCGATCTCAATACTTTCATCGGCAAGCGGATAAACGTATACCGAAGCAAAGGAAGTGTGTCGTTTAGCGTTGCTGTCAAACGGGGAAATGCGCACCAACCTGTGTACTCCGTTCTCTCCTTTGAGCCAGCCAAAGGCATACTCTCCTTCAATTTCGAGGGTAACGGTCTTAATTCCGGCAACATCACCACCCTGATAGTTGAGCTCACTAACCTTATAGCCGTTCTTTTCGGCCCACATCAGGTACATGCGCATAAGCATCTGGGCCCAGTCGCAGCTTTCAGTTCCGCCGGCTCCTGCTGTTATTTGTAACACGGCGCTCAGGCTATCACCTTCTTCAGAAAGCATATTTTTAAACTCCAGTTGCTCAATGAGATCCAGGGCTTTTGACTCCCGTTCTTCCACATCTGAAGCTGAAGCTTCATCTTCTTTATAAAATTCGTAGATAACCTCCAGGTCATCTACCAGCGTTTCAGCTTTGTGATAATCCTCAACCCATTTTTTCTCGGCATTTACTTCCCGCATTATGACCTCTGCTTTCTTGGGGTCGTCCCAGAAATCGGGGGCAAAGGTTTTTTCTTCGAGATTGGTGATTTCTATTTTTTTGGCATCAATGTCAAAGATACCTCCTTAACGCGCCAAGGCGTTCTCTGAGATCCCTTATATGTTCTGTAGTGATCATTAATTAGAATTTTGAGTGTAAAAATAGAATTTACGGGCGCTCTCCGAAACTATTTAACGATTATTTTATAGTTTTAGGCTCCTTTGGAAAGCCTTATTTTTTCCGAAGAACAAATAGAATTTATCACTAAAATGAACAATCCGCGATTCGCGGAAACAGCAAATAATTTAAAATGAAAGAAATAGACCTTAGAAGTGACACGGTCACCAGGCCCACCACCGGAATGCTACAGGCAATGATGGGGGCCGAAGTGGGGGACGACGTATACAAGGAAGACCCTAGTGTGAATGCCCTGGAGGAGAAACTGGCAAAAATGTTTGGCAAAGATGAAGCCTTGTTCTTCCCAAGCGGAAGCATGGCAAACCAGGCGGCCATAAAACTTCATACCCAGCCGGGGGAGCAGCTTATCTGCGATAAATGGGCGCATGTTTATAACTACGAAGGCGGCGGCGCTTCCTTTAACAGCGGTGTGTCCTGCAAACTTGTAGACGGCGACCGCGGCATGATCACGGCAGAACAGGTAGAGGAGAATATCAATCCGCCCGATTTCTACCATAGTCCGCTTACGACGCTTGTTTGTTTGGAAAATACTACCAATAAAGGTGGCGGCGCCTGCTACGATTTTGAGGAGATTAAAAAGACCAGAAAAGTTTGCAATACGCACGGGCTTGGCCTTCACCTTGATGGCGCGAGATTGTTCAATGCCCTGGTAGAAACGAAAGAAGATCCCAAAGACTACGGTAAGATTTTCGATACTATTTCGGTATGTCTTTCTAAAGGACTTGGAAGTCCCATGGGTTCCGTTTTGATCGGGAACAAGGAAATCATGAAAAATGCCATTCGTGTACGCAAGGTCTTAGGCGGCGGAATGCGGCAGGTAGGCTTTATGGCTGCTGCCGGAATTTACGCTTTAGATCATCATGTGGACCGCCTGAAGGAAGATCACAAAAGAGCTTCAGAGATCGCGGAAACTCTGGCTGAACAGGATTACATTGGCGAAGTGGAGCCGGTGGAGACCAATATCATCATTTTTTACCTGCGGAATGCTTCAGATGAAGCGGCTTTTATGAAAAAACTTCAGAAGGAAAATATCAGGATCAGCAATATGGGGCAGGGGAAACTGCGCATTGTCACGCACCTTGATTATACCGAAGAAATGCATCAGAAATTTCTGAAGGTGCTTCAGAATATGAAATTATAATGCCGTACATCGGATTTCTGTCGAAGGCAATCAAAAGAAAAAGCTCATATTCCATGGAATTATGAGCTTTTTAATTTCGTCTAAGGTCTAAAGTCTATTTCAACATGTCAAGACCCGGGATATCAGGCATGCCTTCTTTGGCAACAGCGCCAAGTTCGGCCTCATTAACATCAGATGCTTTCTTGATCGCTTTGTTCAGGGTAAGGACCAGATAATCTTCCAGTTGTTCCTTATCTTCCAGCAGCTCATCGGCTACGCTGATGTTTTTGATCTCGCGGCTGGCGCTAATGGTCACCTTCAGCAGTCCATCGCTTGATTCTTCGTCAATAAACACGCTTTTAAGGCGTTCCTTGGTAGCTTCCACTTTTTCCTGGGTTTCTTTGATTTTATTCATCATACCCATCATATCTCCAAACATAGTTTTCAATTTTAAGGACTAAGAAGCAAATTTACTAAATTACAGCTTTCCACCGACCCGGAAGAGGGGGGTTTTATTTATTATTTTGAAAGTTAATCTTACCTTTGCATCTGCCCAAAACAGAAGGAATTGAAAACACAAATATTACCGCCAACAGCGAAAAAGATTGCCCGGGAACTTGCCATGCATGATGATGTAAGAATAGATCATTATTACTGGATGAATAAGCGGGAGGAGCCCGGGGTAATTGAATACCTGAATAATGAAAATGATTATAATGAGCGAATGACCGCTCATACAAAGGAGCTTCAGGAAGACCTTTTTCAGGAAATGAAGGGGCGCATCAAGGAAGATGATAAATCGGTTCCCTATAAGCTGAATGGTTACTGGTATCTTACCCGTTTTGAAACAGGGAAAGATTATCCGGTATATTCGAGGAAAAAGGAAAGTCTTGAAACTTCAGAAGAAATCCTTTTCGACGTCAATAAGATGGCTGAAGGTTTTGAATATTACAGCCTTGGCGGACTCAACGTGAGCCAGAACAACGAACTGATCGCTTTTGGGGTGGACACTCTTAGCCGCCGAAAATATACCATCCAGGTGAAGAATCTTGCAACCGGAGAACTTTATCCTGAAAAGATCGAAAACACTACCGGGGGCTCTACCTGGGCCAATGACAATAAGACGCTTTATTACACGAAGAAGGATGAGCAGACCTTGCGCTCCTACCAGATTTACAAGCATATTCTCGGCACCGATCCTGCTGAGGATGAATTGATCTATGAAGAGGAGGATGAAACTTTTAATACCTACGTTTATAAATCGAAGTCCCGCGAATATATCAT
>JBAWAB010000054.1:0-9752 GCA_049589035.1 Salegentibacter sp. | reverse complement strand
CCATATCTGCTGCACATTGCAGAAGAAGGCGGACTTGAAAATACTCTTAGATTCGACAAAGGTTTACGAAATGGTTTGTACTTTTACCACGGAATTTTAACCAGTAAATCTATAGCCGATTGGTTCGATCTCTCTTACCGGGACATCAATCTGCTCATTTTCTAAAATATGAAGTTAATCCACCGGATAGGCTACTTTTCAGTCGGCCTTTTTATGGGCATCGTTATTCTCATTTTCTTTTTAAGCGGAAAAAAAACTTCCTGCAATTACTTTCCCAATGCCAGGGTACTTATGAATCTGCGGAGCAAGGGACATGAGTTTTCTGAAGAGTCCCTGAAGTTTTTTAGTAATAATCAGCTGGATACTTCTATAGTCGCCGATTTCTTCCAGGACGGCGATATTGACTTCGGAAAAAGTGAAACGCACAGCGAGCCCTGTAAAACGTACTACATCTCGCGGAAAGCAGATAACAGGAACCTTGAGCTGAAAGTTCAGAATTGCGACTCCCTGGCAACTATTCAGGATGCTCAGTTTCTGAAAGAAAATTAAATTCTCAGTAAGATCAGAAAAAAAATAAAAGCCTGCCGAAAATAACAAATTTCGGCAGGCTTTTATGGATGAATGTTTTTGATGTTTTATAGAATCTGAGCCGCGTGTTCTTTGGTTTTCACCTTGCTGATCACCTCCTCAATTTTCCCCTCTTCATCGATAATAAAAGTAGTACGGTTAATTCCCTCATATTCTTTACCCATGAATTTTTTAGGTCCCCAAACGCCATAGGCATTGATCACTTTCTTATCTTCATCGGCAAGCAAAGGAAAGGGTAGTTCGTATTTATCTTTGAAGTTTTGCTGTCTTTTCTTCGAATCAGCACTTACCCCCACGATCGCATATCCTTTGTTCTGAAAGGATTGCCAGTTGTCACGCAAATTACAGGCTTCGGCGGTACAGCCGGGCGTGCTCGCTTTAGGATAGAAAAAAAGCACCAGCTTTTTTCCTTTAAAATCTTCAAGTCTCACTGTATTTCCGTCCTGGTCTTCGGCTGAAAACGCCGGGGCTTTGTCGCCCTCTTTTAATGTTGTCATAATTCTTACTTTTGTTCTAAATTAATGCATTATGAATAAACAACAAAAGGTTGATTTTGTAATTGACACATTAAATGATATCTATCCCGAAATTCCCATTCCTTTAGATCATAAAGACCCCTATACTCTGTTGATTGCTGTTCTGCTTTCCGCTCAAAGTACCGACGTAAGAGTAAACCAGATCACTCCCCTCCTCTTTGAAGTAGCCGATAATCCACGGGATATGGTCAAACTTTCCGTAGAAGAGATTAGGGAGATTATTAAACCCGTAGGGCTCTCGCCTATGAAATCAAAAGGGATACACGGTCTTTCGGAAATTCTTCTCGATAAATACAAGGGCCAGGTCCCTGCCGATTTTGAAGCATTGGAGTCGCTCCCGGCGGTAGGTCATAAAACAGCAAGCGTGGTAATGTCACAGGCTTTTGGAGTTCCCGCGTTTCCGGTAGATACTCACATACATAGGTTAATGTACCGCTGGAACCTGAGCAATGGCAAAAATGTAAAACAGACTGAAAAAGATGCCAAGAGGTTATTTCCCGAAGATCATTGGAATAAACTGCATTTACAGATCATCTGGTACGGAAGACAATATTCTCCCGCCCGTGGCTGGGATCTTGAAAAAGATGTGATCACCAAAACCATTGGCAGAAAAAGTGTATTGAAGGAATACCAACAAAAAAGAAAATAAAAAGACCTGCAGGCTAATAAACAGGTCTTTTTGGCTTAATCTAATTAAGAAGCATTTCAAACTTCATACTCCTGTGCTCCACTACACGTAAGGCTTTAGAGTAATTCAGAAGAAACTTTATCGTCTCCTTCTGTGGTCCAAGTTCTTTAAATTTACCTTCTTTCGAGGTCTTTTTAGTGTAAAAGTTCTCCATTAATTTATTATTTGCGTTTTATTCAATTATTTAACGCAAACAAGACCAGGATATTGTATGCTAATTGATCAAAATTAAATTGTGCTTTTCTATGATCTTCCTCAAGTTGATGAGCGCATATCTCATGCGGCCCAGAGCCGTATTGATGCTCACGCCGGTGCGCTCCGAAATTTCCTTAAAGCTCATATTTTTGTAGATTCTCATAGTAAGAACCTCAAGCTGATCTTCCGGCAATTCCTTAATAAGCTCCTTTACATCATTCTCTATTTGGTCTTTGATGATCTGCTTTTCAGCATTGAGGCCGGTATCGCTGAGGACTGAAAAAATATCGAAATCCCTGCTGTTCTCGAAGCGCGGCATGCGCTTATTTTTCCGGAAATGATCGATCACCAGGTTATGCGCAATCCGCATTACCCAAGGTAAGAATTTGCCTTCTTCGTTATATTTTCCCCTCTTCAGGGTTCGAATGACCTTGATAAATGTGTCCTGAAAAACATCTTCCGCAATGTCTTTATCAAAGACCTTGGAATAAATAAAACTGTAAATGCGGTGTTGATGCCGGTTGATTAGTTGGGAGAGTGCCTGCTCGTCACCATTGATGTATTCGCGCACGAGAATAGCATCGTCATTAACTTTAACGTTTTTCATATCAGTTACTTTTTGTTCAGGCTATCAGGGCTTCCTGAGGTTAGGTTTTTTAGTTTAAAAAGTAACTGTATGCTATAGGCAAGTAGATTTATTGGTTGGTTATAGCACCAAATATAGCAACATAATGCCGAGAATTACAAATAAAATTCTAAATTTTTAACAAACCTATAAGATTTTCATGGCTTTTTACACTGCCTCAGTTTGAGTACCTTTGCATACTTAGCTAAGAAAAATTCAGCATGAACATTGACGTTGCCGAGGCAAATCCGAAAGAAAATATTATCATCAAAGGTGCAAAACTGCACAATCTTAAAAATATCAATGTTGTAATCCCGCGGAACAAACTCGTGGTGATTACCGGCCTCTCGGGATCAGGAAAATCCAGCCTGGCTTTTGATACGCTCTATGCCGAAGGCCAGCGGCGCTATGTGGAAAGCCTTTCTTCCTACGCGCGACAATTCCTTGGAAGGCTGAATAAGCCCAAAGTAGATTATATCAAAGGTATTGCACCGGCTATTGCCATTGAACAAAAGGTAAATTCTACCAATCCCCGCTCAACCGTTGGGACTTCTACCGAAATCTACGATTATCTGAAATTGCTTTTTGCAAGAATTGGCCGTACCTACTCCCCTGTCTCAGGAAACGAAGTAAAGAAAGACACTGTTACAGATGTAATAAAATATGTAAAGACCTTTGAGGAGCGGTCAAAATTGCTGCTTCTGGCGCCTGTTCATGTAGAGAAAGGCCGTTCCCTGGAAGAAAAGATCAAGGTGTTGGCTCAGCAGGGCTATAGTCGCGTCAAAGTTAAGAAAGAAGTCAAGAGGATTGACGAGGCCGATCTAAAGAAGATCAAAGCCGAAGAGGTTTCCCTGGTCGTAGACCGTATTATCACCAGCGATGAAGAGGATTTCTTCAACCGATTGGCCGATGCTGTAGAAGCAGCCTTCTTTGAAGGAAAGGGAGAGCTATACATCGAATCGCTTGCAGACCATAAATCGCGGCATTTCAGCAATAAGTTTGAACTGGACGGAATTAGCTTTCTTGAACCTAATGTTCATCTTTTCAGCTTTAATAATCCGTATGGTGCGTGTCCGCGCTGCGAAGGCTACGGAGATGTGATCGGGATTGATGAAGATCTCGTCATTCCCAACACCGGACTTTCAGTTTACGAGAATGCCGTTTTTCCCTGGCGCGGCGACAGTATGAGCTGGTATCGGGATCAACTGGTGAATAATTCCCACAAATTCAACTTTCCTATCCACAAACCCTGGTTTGAGCTCACCGATGAGCAGAAGGATCTGGTTTGGAACGGTAATCAATATTTCGAGGGCATTAACCAGTTCTTCGAATTCCTGGAAAGCAAGGCCTACAAAATTCAGAACAGGGTGATGCTCTCGCGTTACCGCGGAAAAACGCGCTGCTCTGTCTGCAAAGGTAAACGGCTTCGGCCCGAGGCGCAATATGTAAAGATCAACGGCCTTAGCATTACCGATCTCGTAGAGAAACCTCTGGACAAAGTGAGGCAGTTTTTTCAGAATCTGGAACTCAACGAATATGACGCCAAGATCGCCAGACGCCTGCTCACAGAGATCAATAACCGGCTAGAATTCCTCTCCAATGTTGGGCTTGATTACCTTACTCTTAACCGAAAATCGAATACGCTTTCGGGAGGGGAATCTCAGCGCATCAACCTTGCCACTTCCCTGGGCAGTAGCCTGGTCGGCTCCATGTACATTCTTGATGAGCCATCCATTGGACTCCATCCGAAAGATACCGAAAAGCTGATCGGGGTACTGAAGCATCTTCGCGATCTCGGAAATACTGTTATTGTAGTAGAACACGATGAAGATATCATGAATGCGGCCGACGAAATCATAGATATTGGCCCCGAAGCCGGTACTAATGGCGGCGAAGTTGTTGCCGTGGGAAACATGAAGGAAATTCTTAAATCTGATTCTCTTACGGCCAAGTATCTGAACGGGAATATGCAGATCGAAGTTCCTGAAAAAAGGCGTACCTCCAAACAGGAAATCAGGATAACGGGAGCCCGAGAGAATAACCTCAAAAATATTGATGTTACTTTTCCGCTCGGAGTCTTCACAGCTATTACAGGTGTTTCAGGGAGCGGGAAAAGTACCCTGGTCAAGAAAATCCTGTATCCCGGTATTCAGAAAAAAATTGGCGGCTATGGAGAAAAGGCCGGACAATTCACCAGCATCGAAGGAAATTTCACGAACCTCGGCACGGTAGAGTTCGTTGATCAGAATCCGATTGGCCGCTCCTCCCGCTCCAATCCTGTGACTTACATCAAGGCTTATGACGATATCCGGAGTTTATTTGCCGATCAAAAATTGTCAAAAATCAGAGGCTTTAAACCCAAACATTTTTCGTTCAATGTGGAAGGCGGCCGCTGCGAGGTCTGTAAAGGCGAAGGGGAAGTGACCATCGAGATGCAGTTTATGGCCGATGTTCACCTGGAATGTGAAGCCTGTAACGGTAAGCGCTTCAAAAAGGAAGTGCTGGAGGTGACCTTTGCCGATAAGAACATCGATGATATCCTGGAGATGACTATAGACGATGCCACCGACTTCTTCAAGGAACAGAATCAGGATAAGATTGCGAAAAAACTGAAGCCTCTTCGCGACGTAGGCCTTGGCTATGTGAAATTGGGTCAAAGCTCCTCTACCCTTTCCGGCGGAGAAGCGCAGCGTATCAAACTGGCTTCTTTCCTCGTGAAGGGTAATACCAAAGAAAAAGCACTTTTTATTTTTGATGAACCTACCACGGGGCTGCATTTTCACGACATTAAAAAGCTCTTGAAATCCTTTAATGCCCTTATTGCCAAAGGCCATTCGGTCATCGTTATCGAGCACAATATGGATCTGGTGAAATGTGCCGATTATATGATCGATCTTGGTCCTGATGGTGGTGAAAAAGGCGGAAATATTGTTGCTGAAGGAACACCTGAAGAGGTAGCAAAAAACAAAAAATCCTACACCGCCAAATATCTTTCAGAAAAACTATAAAGAGCTCAACCTATTAAATACCAGTGTTTTGACGTTGTGTTGAACGCACTGAAATTACTTCCGTAGAAAGGCTGCTGCTGTTTTGGCACAGCCTTTGTATTTTACAAGGAAACTTCGAAGTCCTTTAATCAAATAAAACAATATCATGAAAAACCTATACTTATTATTCGCCTTGATCTTCGCGGGTTGGACCGCGTCGGCAGCAGGTGATGCCGTACCTTCGCGGCGCGGTTATAACGACTCCTTCATTTTTGTTGAAGATGCAGTGGAATTTGCAGTTTATCCTAATGGTGAATTCGATTTCTATTACAATCCCGATTTTCGCCGTGGTACCAGCGTAAATATTTCCACACCCCACGTGAACATTAGTTATAACTCCGGTTATGATTATGATCCCTATGTTCAATACGACGATTACGGGGCAGTGATCCAGATCGAGAGTGTTCCGGTGTATTACGATTACTACGGAAGAATTATCCAGGCCGGGAACGTCTTTATCGACTATAACAGCTTCGGAAACATAAGCCGCATCGGAAATCTTTATCTACACTATAACCAATTTCACCGCTTGGTGAATTATAGTGGTTATATTAACTATGCCAACAGGCATTATGTGTACAGGCCTTGGCACCGGTACTACAGCAGGCCAAGAGCTGCTTTCAGTATTGTCTTTAACAGACCCTACCGTACCTACTATGAGCCAAGACGAGTGACCTATGTAAACTATGTGAATTATTACCATAATCATTATAAAACGGTGCGTCACCACGATTTTTATCGTCCCGATCAGCGAGTGAAATCTTATCACAATGGGAGAAGAACCACGCAAAGAAGAGAAATAGAAAGAGGGGATCACGGAAGAAAATCTGCAGTGGCCTCCGGGCACAGAAGTTCAATGAATTCTAGCCGGGACAGAAAAACTGCTTCAGCTTCAAAGCGTTCCAGAAGCATTAGTTCTAATGCCCATAGAAGCACAGATTCAAGAGGAAGTGCTGCGCGCAAAAGCCCGTCAAAAAGATCGGCCGACGCCAGGAGAACAACCTCCAGGAGAAGCATTCCTGCTCACAAAGCCCCTGCAAGGACCCAAAGCAGAACTTCGGGAAGAAGCACTGCTCATAAAGCCCCTGCAAGGACACAAAGCAGGACTTCAGGAAGAAGTGCCCCAACGCATAAAACTCCTTCCCGAACCAGAAGCGAGGCACATACTTCTTCAAGAAGGAGTACTACACGTAAGGCCCCTTCAAGAAGCAGGCAAACTGCGAAGTCCCATTCGACAAACAGACCTAGCAGATCTGTGCAGAGAACCCAGAGTAGCAGAAGGTCATCTTCCGCGAGAACTCAAAGATCTTCAGGGAGAGAAAATAATTCAAAATCTTCCTCCAGCCGTAGAAGTTCGGCACGAAATATGAGAGTAAGACAATAAAAGTTCATAATTTAATTTTTTGGTTGGTTAGTTGGAAACCCCTGTGGTGATCGAGAGATCCCCGGGGGTTTCTTTTTTATATCAACTTTACTTCAACCTTAGATAACGGCTAAAAAGCTGATTGATATCTTCAGAAAATTTCAACTTATAGGCAAGAAAGAGGAATAAGATCAAAATTATAAAGGACTTTAGGGCAATTCCGAGGATAGGATGAAAGCTGAATTCCCAGAAATAGAATCCGAGGCAGAACAAGATGATTAGCCCGAGGATGAGAGCGGTCTTCATGGAAAAAGGATGTATTCCGAATTTTTTATAGACCAGGTAAATCTTGGAAGTATTATAGGTAAAGAAAGCCAGAAAGGTCGCAACCGCCGCTCCGTTGATTCCGAGTAGCGGAATAAAAATGAGGTTCAGAACAAAGGCCAGCACGACCAGGAATACACCTACCCCAAGGACCAGCCGGTAATAATCGGAATTAAAAAGAATACTGTTGTTATTTCCGAGGATATTATCATAAAGCTTCACCAGGGAGATCAGCAGGATCACCAGCATACTCAGCTTATATTGATCAGGGATCATTTCGTAAAGCTGATTCACATTTGTGATGATCAGGATAAAGATGATGCCGCTTACGGCGAGCAAATTCACCGAGCTTTTCTTGTACAAAGATTCCAAACCCTTTTTATCCTTAGAATTCAACATATCGGCCGTCATAGGATGCGTGATCTGATTCATCGCCTTTTGCGGCACCGAGATCACCGTGGCAATATAAACGGCAATTCCGTAGATCGCCACATTCTCAATGGGCAGGTAATATTCTATCATCACCTTATCGAGATCCAACAGCGCCATGGCTACGGAAGCAGCAATCAAGATCAGCGAAGTGTATTTGAGAACAGTCACAAGGTTATTGGGAAAGCGGAAGTTGATCACCGGCGCGTGAAGTGAAAAAGCATACACAGCCATTACCAGTGCCCTGAAGACAAAGACTGAAGCTACTCCATAAATTAAAACTTCGACATCCAACCACGAATAGTAGTAAGCAATCAAAAGTATGGTAATGCAAAAGCGATGGAAAACTTCTTTCATGAAATTTCCAAGCACGCTTTTGTAGTATATCTTGGACCATGCAAAAAATACCTCAAAATAGGCGGTAGCCGCAGCGATCACAAAGATGAGCCAAACATAAGGCTGAACCAGATCGTTATTTTTGGCAAAATATCCCAGCAGAAGATCATAGCTGGCAAGGCCGATCAGCCCCAGGAAAAGTGAGATTCCCAGCGGCAGAAAAAGTACAAGATTCAGTAACTTATCCTTTTCTTCGCGGGTCTTATAGAAAGTGAAGAATTTCACCAGGGTGCTGTGCACCCCAAAAGCCATGAAGGGCCAAAGCAGGTTGGCTGCCGAAAGCAGAAAACTGATCAAGCCGTAATATTCCTGTTTCAGAAAATAGGTGAAAAGAAACAGCGTATTGACCGCCCCAATTCCGAAACCGAAATAAGTGGTGATCAAATTCTTGAAAGATTGCTTAAAGACTATTCCCATTTCAACTTGCTGTGATCAGTTTCGCCAGTTTTCCGGTGAGATTTCTCCGGCTGTATTGTTCAATATTTGTTGCTTTTGACTTTAAATTTCCTGCTTTGTAGTCTTTATAGGCCTGCATCAGGTATTCCTTGAGCTCCTGCCCCGCCCTGTAGGAAAAAACCTTTCCGGTACCTGTTTCGGAAATTATCCTTTCTACATCCCAACTTTCAGGTCCAATCGCGAGGATTGGGCGTTTTGCAGCCATATATTCGTAGAGCTTTCCGGCAATGATCCCGCGGGTTTCTTCGCTGTCTATCTCTATAAGCAGCAGGAGCTGACTTTTCTTCTGAAGTTCCAGAGCCTCGTCATGACTTACATAGCCCTTAAGTATTAAATTTTTTCCGAGCCCTGCTTTTTTAATACTTTGCACCACTTCTTCACTTACCGCACCTGCAAGATTCAATTCCAGGTCGGTGGCAAAATCTTTATTGTCATGAACAAGTTCAGCTAAAATTCGCCAAAGATTGCCTGGATCTCTGCCAGACAGGAGTGAACCTATATGTGAAATACTGAATTTTTCATCGAGCTTAATCTCCTCCACTGCTGCTTTCTCAAATCCATTGGTGATCACAGTTACTGGTCGCTTTGTTTTGCCCTCAAATTCAGCCCTGGTAGTAAAACTGGTCGTGATGATCTCATCTGCTTTCTGAAGTACTTCCTTCTCCAGCGCTTCATGCTTTTTTCTGGAGGCCGAAGTCAATTTCAGTTTTTCATGATAACCGATCTGGGTCCATGGATCGCGAAAATCGGCGAGCCATCTAGTTCCCATTTGCTCTTTCAGCTGAAGGCCAATAAGATGCAGGCTATGTGGCGGACCAGTGGTTATAATCGTATCAATATTGTTCTCTTTGAGGTATCCTTTCAGAAATCTTACCGAGGGTCTAATCCAGAATTTCCGTGCGTCGGGAATAAAAAAATTGCCTCTGATAAAGAGCATCAGCTTCTGCAGGAAACTCTGCTTTTCTTCATCGGCAATAATCCCCGAACTGATGGTTTCAGTCTCCCCCTTAGAAAAGATCTTCGCCAGCGAATAAGGTTCAAAAATCCTCTTCTTGATTACTTCAATACCCGCCGGAATTTCCTTTTCAAAACTGCGATCAATAAT
>JBAWAB010000053.1:0-3161 GCA_049589035.1 Salegentibacter sp. | reverse complement strand
TGCTACATTAAAGGAATTTAATTTCTCCTGCTTCACAGGTTTTCCATTCTCAACAATTTCATAGCTGATATCATATTTGTTGAGATTAGTAAAGAAAAACCTGTTCTTCACCCTAAACTCAAGTGCCGTAGAATCCAGCATGTCAAAATCAACATTCTGATAGACATACTTCACTTCCTCTAGTCCCGGATGTGGAGAACGGTCTGGATTCACCAGGCCATTCAGCACAAAATTACCATCATTGTGGTAGCGTTTTGGAGCAAAATCACCTCCATAAGCCCAGTAATTGGTTCCGCTGCTATCAGTCTTCACAAGACCCTGGTCCACCCAGTCCCAAATGAAACCTCCCTGTAGTTGCTTATGGGCGTACACATAATTCCAAAGATCAATAAGATCTCCGCTGCTGTTGCCCATAGCGTGGGCATATTCTACCCAAATGAACGGGCGCTCCGGATAATGACCTACGTAATATTTCTCAATAGATCCAAGGTCGGCATACATCCAGGCGATAATATCGGTATGACGCTCCTGGAAATGCTCCCCTCGCTCGGCCCTTTCATACTGAACAGGACGTGTGGTGTCTTTTTGCTTGATCCAGTGATAATTATCAACAAAAGCAGGGCCGTCACCTGCTTCATTTCCCATTGACCAGATGATTACCGATGGGTGATTTTTATCCCGCTCCACCATCCGTTTGATCCTGTCATGATGCATTTTGGCAAATTCAGGCTTATTAGCCGGAGTTTTGTCTTCATCATACCCGAAACCATGACTTTCAATATTGGCCTCATCTACTACGTACAATCCATATTTATCGCATAACTCATACCAGTAGGGATCATCGGGATAATGAGAAGTCCGCACCGCGTTAATGTTGTTATTCTTCATAAGAGCGATATCCTTCTGCATCAACTCTTTAGAGATCACATGCCCTTTATTCTCATCATGTTCATGACGGTTCACCCCTTTTATCAAAACCGGTTTTCCGTTCACCAGGAGATTTCCTCCCTTCACCTCTACGGTTCTAAATCCAACATTGGCAGCTGTGGCCATCAGGTTTTCATCCTTCTTAGAAAGATCGATTGTTACCGTATATAAATGGGGATTTTCTGCACTCCATTTTTTCACCTCTGCAATACTTCCTGAAAAGTCAATAGAATCTTTGACCTCTCCCTTGATTTTTACTGTTTTTTCACTTTGGAAAACGATTTCTTCGCCATCCCAGATCTTCATGTCTACTTTGTAATCTCCTTTTTGTTTTTCGGGATTTTCTATAAATACTGTTCCCGATAAAAGACCATTTTTGAAGTTTTCATCCAAAGAAGCTTTTAAGAAGAAATCCTCAATACTCACTTCTGGCTTGGCAAAAAGATAAACATCGCGTTCAATTCCGCTTAAGCGCCAAAAATCCTGGTCCTGTAGATAACTGGCATCGCTCCACCTGTATACCTCAACCGACACCTCATTTTTCCCTTCCTTCAGAAAAGGAGTAATATTAAATTCTGCCGGCGTTTTAGCTCCTTCCTTATATCCAGCTTCCTGCCCATTTACCCAAACATAAAAAGCACTATTCACGCCGCCAAAGTGCAGAAAAATTTCCTTATCACTCCAGTTGGAAGGTATCTCGAAATCTCTTTTATAAGAGCCTACAGGATTATATGAATTATCGACGTATGGTGGATTCTTCGGAAAAGGATATGCGCTATTGGTGTACAAAGGGAAATCATATCCCTCAAGCTGCCAGTCTCCGGGTACTTCAATATTATCCCAGTCGGTAGTTTTATAACCGGTTTTATAGAACTCTTCGGGACGTTCATCTGGTGTTTTCGAAAAATGAAATTTCCAGGTACCATTGAGGCTCTTAAAATTCCCGGAAGTCTCATAATCGCCCTGCTTTGCTTCCTTTTCTGAATCGTAAATATGAAAAGTTGCATGTGGTGCTACCGTATTTCTTGAAACAACCTCAAGATCTTCCCATTCCCGGGGAGCTTGTTGGGCCTGAATAAATGAAAAGGAAAGCAAAAGTAAAAAAGAACAAAAACTGAATATGGGTTTCATATAATCATAAGTTTTAGCTGGGACAAAAAAATGCTTGCAAAGCTCTTGAGTCTTCGAAATGACTTTCTGAAGAAAAAGGAAGACTTCTTCTTTTGGAAACAGAGGTTTACTTTGGCTATACATCACAAATCTCAATTCCTTCTTTTAAAGCTTTGATCTTATCGGGATAGGTTGGCACAAATTCCTGGGCAACATAGCCATCAAAGCCATTGTCTACAATAGCGCGCATGATGGCGGCATAATTGAGTTCCTGAGAATCGTTAATTTCGTGCCTTCCGGGAACCCCACCAGTGTGGTAGTGATTAATATAATCCTTGTATTTCGTGATAGTAGCAATCACATCTCCCTCCATGATCTGCATATGATATATATCGTATAGCAGCTTAAAATTGGGCATTCCTATCTTGTCTACCAGGGCTACGCCCCAGGTAGTGTGATCACATTGATAATCTGGATGGTTCACCTTGCTGTTGAGTAGTTCCATAACGAGATTTACCTTGCGTTCTTCAGCGTATTTCAACAGCGGAGTAAGCCCAACGGCACAATTTTCCAAACCAGTTTCTTTATCCAATCCCCTTCGGTTTCCCGAAAAACAGATTACATTTTTTATACCTTTTTCCGAAGCTTTATCGATCAGGCCTTTGTACTTTTCCTGAAGCGGCTGATGGTTTCGGGGTTCATTAAAGCCATCGGTAATACTCGCAAAAGAATCGGTGGCCATGGTACATTGAATTCCGTATCTTTCTGCGGTCTCCCATTCCGAAGGAGTTAAGAGATCCATTCCCGTGAGACCAAGGTTACGACATTCCGCAGCAAAAGTCTCCAACGGAATATCATTGTAAGGCCAGCGACAAACAGAATGGTTGATATTGTTCTTCAGTTTTTTCCTGTCAATCAGATCTATTGCGGCAAAAGAGGAAAAAACACTCCCCAGGCCGAGGACGCCCGAGGTAAGGGCAAAAGTTTTGAGAGCGTCTCTCCTGTTAATTTTATCTTCCATAGCTGTTGATTTTCAGAAAATTCGGTAAACGTAAATTTTACAATTATTTTTCAGAAAACAAATTTTCCACGGGTATATTTTTCACAATTTTTTAAGAAAAAAA
>JBAWAB010000052.1:0-3438 GCA_049589035.1 Salegentibacter sp. | reverse complement strand
AATTTCTTGGTTTTATGGCTATTATGATCATTGCTACAATGGGATTTTGGCTAATGATGTTCCTGGTTTCCATTCTTCCTTACTGGATTGGAGGCTCTCTGAAAGAATTCTACACAGAGAAAAAGGAAGCTAAAAGAAAAGCCAGAGAAGAAAAAGCATAAAAAAAGGGACTTTAACGAGTCCCTTTTTTTAGTTGTAGTCTTTCCGGTTTATCCCTGGAAATCTCCTTCGTCCATCATATTATTTCCATTCTCTCTTCTTTGCTGTCTTTTTTGCTGATTGAACCTGTAAATAAATGACAGGTTAAAAGATTGGCCACGTCTCCACTGGAATTCACTGTAACGGTCGATCTGCGGAGTATCGGTATAGCTCTCGTGCTTTCTGGAATTCAGCAGATCCCGAACATTAAGTGAAAGGGTGGCATTGTCGTTAAAGATGTCTTTGCTGAAAGCCAGGTCCAGTGAAAGATAACCTTCCCTTGTTCCCTGGATCTCTTCTGAAGGGCCCCGATAGAAGGCATTGGTTTGCCATTCGATCTTAGCCGGTAAAGTGACCTTTGAACTGAAGCGGGCAAACCAGCTGGTGTTTTTCGCATCATAGCTCTTGCCTGCAAAATCTCCCTGGGTCTCAAACTGGAAGAAGTTGAAGCTACCGTTCAGCCTTAACCATTTTTCCGGGTTGTAAAGCAGTCCCAATTCCCCTCCAAAGCGGTCGTTGCTGGAAAGGTTCACGGGAATGGTACGAATGATATTAGTTCCCTCCACGTTCTCCTGAATCCTCTCAAATGAATCGCTCTCATGCTGATAATAAACGGAAGAAGTAAGGGTGAGTTTTTCCCATTCTTTCAGGTAACCCACATCAAAGGCATCGGAATAGGCCGGTCTCAGGTTCGGATTTCCCTGGAAAATGTTGTTGTTACTGCTTCGGGATGGAAACGGATTGATAAACCAGCCTCTTGGCCTGTTGATCCTTCGGTTATAACCCAAAGTGATATTCTCGTTCTCAGCAAGTTCAAAGATAAGATTGGCAGTTGGGAAAAGACCAAGATAGTTATTGTCGAAATCCGTATCGATCGGGAAGCCGAAAACCTGTTCCAGCTGATCGTCGGGAATTTCAGAATCTATCTTTCCTTTCAGTTGAGTATTCTCCAATCTCAGTCCTAAAAGGAAGGAAAAATCGCCGAATTTCGTTCCGTACTGCGTGTAAAGTGCGTTTACATTTTCAGTGTAATCAAAGACGTTAGTAAGTTCCCTGTTTAAAACAAACTCCCCATCCTGATTTTCCTGCCACAGAGCATAGTCGGTAACGGTGTTTTCCCAATTGCCGCGGTAACCGGCTTCAAATTGAGAATCTTCTCCAAAAGGCAGTACGTAATCGGCCTGGAGCAGATACTCCTTCTGCACCTCGTTATTGGTGATTTTTTCGTGCGCAAGATCAGGAGTGTAATTCTCCATATTGTTGTAATCTGTCACCTCATTGATACTGGAAGGTTCATCCTGGCGCTGGTCTTCATATTGAAAATCGGCCGTAAGTTTCTGCCCGTCATCATCCAGGTTGTTGATATAATTCAGCGCGAATTGATAGCTGTCCTCATCCTGATTTTCCCGCTCCTTACGGGTTGAGCCGAAGGCTTTTTCAGCATTCAAGAAATAATCGGAAACATTGGTGGTCACGTCGCGGTCTTCGCCATAGCGATAGAAGAAACTTCCAGTGAGGGATGATTGATCGTTCAGGTAATATTCCATCCCGATGTTCATGTTGAAGTTTCGGTTGAGCCGCTGCATATCGCGATCTTCAATGATACGATCAAATTCGCCTTCTGCGACATTCTTATATTTAGTGTCGAAATAACCATTTCCGGGCGCTTCAAAATAGCGGTAACCGGTGGTGTTGAAAAGGTTGAATTTTTTGGTGCGATAGTTCACGTTGGCTGAAGCACCTGCATTGGCGGGAATTCCCCCGTTAAGTGAAAGGGAGCCGTTAAAGCCGAGAGTCTTGTCCTTTCTCAGGATGATATTAAGGATTCCGGCGGTACCTTCAGCGCCGTAGCGTGCTGAAGGGGAAGTGATCACTTCCACTTTTTCAATAGCATCGGCGGGCAATTGCTGAAGTACATCGGTAGAGCCGTAGCCGGCCATGGCCGAAGGTTTTCCGTTGATAAGGATCCTCACGTTCTCATTGCCGCGTAAACTGATGGTTCCGTCGATATCGACTGTTACCGAGGGAACGTTGCTCAGAGCATCGCTTACAGTTCCACCCGCGGTAGTCAGATCTTTGCCGATATTGTAGATTTTCTTATCAAGTTTTATCTCCACCTGTGTGGTCTCGGCCCTTACCACAACCTCGTCCAGATTATCGCTGCTCACCCCCAGTTGAATGGTACCCAGATCCAGATCAGAATTTACACTTCTGTTCTTAAAGGTTTTGGGCTCATAAGAAATGAATTCCACAATGATATTGTAGGTGCCCGGACCAACTTCTACGGAAAAATTTCCTTTTGAGTCGGTGACGCCGCCGGTAAGATCTTTAGTATCTTTTACATTGACTACCGAGATGGTAGCATATTCCAGCGGAACTTTCAGTTGGTTATCAATAACCTTTCCGCTGATGGTGTAAACCGGTTTAGGACTTTGAGCATAGCTCGCCGAAGTGGGGAAGCTGAATAAAAATAACAGCACGAAGCTGAGGCACAGATAATTTCTGGTGGTCATAGAAAATTTTTGTTATTTGACCCCAGTTAACTCAAAAGGTTTAATCGGTTTTCCTAAAAATTTCAGTTTTATTCATGAAATTCGCTATAATAAAAGCTTCTTCTCTGGGAATTAAGCGCTAAGCTTACGCGTCATTTGTTTGTTTAGTCGCAGATATTCTTCAAACTGGTCCTTTTCCAGGAATCTCTGTAAGGATTTATGCTCGGCCCGCTGGATAGCCTGAAGGCGTTCTATCTTGGCATCTTCGCTCAATATTGAATTCAAGATCTCATTCTTTTTGATGGTAAAGGCGATGATCACGTTTTCCAGATGCAGTGTTTGTTCCTCGTTCAGGCCCAGTTTATACTGCCAGGTATAGGCCAATTCCCGCGCAATTTCCTCAAGTTCCTGCCTGTTCTTTTTGTGTATATAAAGTTGGGTATATACAAAACCGGCAACCACAGCACCGGCTAACCCTATAAGTGCAATTCTGTGTTGTAGTTTCATGTGTTGTTGTTTAGTTGTTCGTTTTTTTCTTGCTGAAGGAATTACAGTACCTTTTCAATATCTGAAGCCGGTCTTCCAATCACGGCTTCTCTTTCATTCTCAACAATAGGTCTTTCTATTAGTTTTGGATGTTTCACCATCACATGTATGAGTTCCTTATCGCTGAGATCTTTGTCTCTGTATTCCTCTTTCCAGATTTTCTCGTTTTTTCTCACCAGCTGGATAGGAGAGAGGCTCATTT
>JBAWAB010000051.1:0-29268 GCA_049589035.1 Salegentibacter sp. | reverse complement strand
TGCCCCACTGAAGTTTCTCCACTCAACATTACGGCATCGGCACCGTCCATTACCGAGTTTGCTACATCGTTCACCTCTGCCCTGGTTGGGGTAAGGCTGGTGATCATAGTTTCCATCATTTGAGTGGCAATAATTACCGGAATTCTGGCTTTCTTGGCGGTAAGGACAAGTTTTTTCTGAATCAAAGGTACTTCCTGGGCAGGAATTTCAACACCCAGATCCCCGCGCGCTACCATCAGTCCGTCACAATAAGCCACGATCTTTTCGATATTGGCCACGCCTTCGGGTTTTTCGATCTTCGCGATGATCGGAATTTTATGCTCGCTGTGCTCCTTGATGAGATTCTGAAGTTCTATAAGGTCTTCTGCATGTCTCACGAAAGAAAGCGCCATCCAGTCAACTTCCTGTTCGCAGGCGAAAATCGCATCTCTCACATCCTTTTCGGTAAGAGCCGGAAGAGAAATAGAGGTATTGGGCAGGTTCACCCCTTTCTTGGATTTTAGCGGACCACCTTGTATAACCTTTGTTCTTACTTCATTTTCACGGTTGGTGCTTACCACTTCAAAAATGAGTTTTCCGTCATCCAGCAAAATTCGCTCTCCGGGATTCACATCCTGTGGAAAAGTATCATAATTCATGTATACCCTGCTGGCAGTACCCTTGAATTCTTCCCCGGTGGCAAAGATGATCTCGTCTCCCTTAGAAACCACCACTTCTTCTTTCATGGTACCCACACGAAGTTTAGGTCCCTGAAGATCGCCAAGGATGGCAGCATTATACCCATGCTCTTTATTGAGCTCCCTGATCATTTGCATGCGTTCTTTCACGTCATCATAGTTGGCATGAGAGAAGTTTATCCGGAAAACATTCACTCCGGCTTTCAGCATTTCATTTAGGGTATCTTTAGAACTAGTTGCAGGCCCGAGGGTCGCAACTATTTTAGTCTTTTTATTTGTTGGCATTATTCAAAAATTAAATTTTGTTTGGATTTAAGTTGGTCCAGATCAATTCGGTAAGCAGCCTGGACGTGTGGAATCTGGCTTATACGATTCACCAGCCTGTTAAGCTGCATAGGATTTATGTCTTCTTCAATTTTCAAGAAAAAATCTACTTTCTTTTGTTCAGGAATGAGCTGTACCTCCAGGGGCCTCACTTCTTCTTCCGTAAATAAGGACCCGGAACTCAATACCTTTTTAGCTTCACCTTTGAATTTGTTGGCGACCAAATGATAGGTACGGTAGTTTGTAGGGTCTTTAAAAGTATAGAGAGCAAATAATGCCCGGATGTTTTTCTGATTAAAATCTACATCACGGCGTTCCCTTTTCAGGTTCAGCTTTAAATATTTGTTGAGGAGATAAGCGATCCGGTAATCCTCTATTGAAGAGTAAATCGCAATTAGCTGAAAATGATCTTCTTCCACCTCTTCCAACATCAATTTATGCGATTGCATAGCCTCTCTACTTTAAGGCTAAAGATATAATAAGAATGACAAAAATGCGGCGTAAGGGCCTATAAATTTCACAATTATTTACGAAAACGATATAGTTTTAGCCGATTTATCGCAATTATTCAATTTTGCTTTGCAAAGCATAGAAAGCTCTCTTCGAGGTCTTTTCTTCAGCTTTCTTTTTAGATGTTGCCCTGGCCTTGGCCACCACTTTCTCGTCGATGCGGAGTTTTACAGCGAAATGCTTGAGTTCATCATTGCCTGTATCTTCGTAGACCTCATAGTTAAAATCCTTTTTCTCTTTCTGGCACCACTCGATGAGCAAACTTTTATAGCTGATCACTTTTCCTTCCAGTTGCTCAATATCTACGTAAGGATCTATAACCCGCTCGTTGATAAAACGCCGGCAATACTTGTAGCCGCGATCCAGATAAATTGCACCTATCAACGACTCAAAAAGGTTTCCATGAATATTCACTCCGAATTGTTCCTTCGGAATATTTGTTTGCACATGCCCGATAAGGTTCAGGTCTTTCCCCAGTTCATTGAGGTGTTTGCGGCTCACGACCTTAGAGCGCATCTTGGTGAGATAGCCTTCGTTGCCGCCCGGTACTGCCGTAAAAAGATGAGCAGCGATCACCGCACTAAGCATGGCATCACCCAGAAATTCCATACGTTCGAAGTTGATGGCATTCCCCTCTTCATCTTTCTTGTTAAGAGACCGGTGTGTAAAGGCTTTCTGGTAATAGCTGATATCTTTTGGGCTAAAGCCCATAATATTTTGCAGAAAAGCAAAAAAATTCCCGCCTTTAGAAGAACGGGAATTTAATATATTTCGAATAACACTCATAACTTCATGGGTTACTCGTCAAGTTTTTTAAAAACTACGCAAGCATTGTGCCCGCCGAATCCAAAGGTGTTGCTCATGGCGATTTTTACATCGCGCTTTTGCGCCTTGTTCAATGTCAAATTCAATTCAGGATCGATGTTCTCGTCAGGATGCTCATGGTTGATGGTTGGCGGAACGATCCCGTTCTTCATAGAAAGGATAGAGGCAATGGCTTCTATCGCTCCAGCCGCTCCAAGCAAATGCCCGGTCATTGATTTTGTTGAATTGATATTGATATGCTTCGCATGCTCCCCAAAGACTTTTCCAATCGCCTTCAACTCAGCCACATCACCCAGAGGGGTAGACGTACCGTGAGTATTAATCGCATCAATATCTTCAGGTTTCAGGCCGGCATTTCTCAAACAATTCTCCATCACAGCAACAACACCATTTCCTTCGGGATGTGGCGCGGTCATATGATAAGCGTCAGAAGAAAGACCACCGCCAATAATCTCGGCATAGATCTTTGCTCCCCGTGCTTTGGCATGTTCGTACTCTTCAAGAATAAGTGCCCCGGAACCTTCTCCCAAAACAAATCCGTCGCGGGTAGCGTCGAACGGTCTTGAAGCGGTTTCCGGATTATCATTTTGAGTAGAAAGAGCATGCATGGCATTAAAGCCACCCATGCCAGCTATAGTCACCGCAGCTTCTGAACCTCCGGAAACAATCACATCGCTGTATCCCAACCGAATGTTATTCAGCGCGTCGATCATCGCGTTTGCAGAAGAAGCACAAGCTGAAACCGTGGTATAATTAGCCCCCATAAATCCGTGACGAATCGAGATATTACCAGGGGCAATATCTGCGATCATTTTTGGTATAAAAAAGGGATTAAACCTTGGAGAGCCGTCACCTTTGGCGAAGTTGATCACTTCATCCTGAAAAGTTTCCAGGCCACCAATTCCAGCGCCCCAGATCACGCCAACCCGGTATTTATCGACTGTGTCGAGATTGATTCCCGAATCTTTAATAGCTTCATCTGAAGCTACGATGGCATACTGAGCGAATCTATCCAGCCTTCGCACTTCCTTTCTGTCAAAGAAGTCAAGAGCATTAAAGTTTTTAAGTTCACAAGCGAATTTAGTCTTGAATTTTTCGGTATCGAAATAGGTGATAGGAGCACTACCACTTTTTCCATTTACCAATCCATCCCAATATTCTTCAATATTGTTACCAATTGGGGTTAGGGCTCCAAGGCCCGTTACTACAACTCGCTTTAACTCCATATGGTCTTTGTGTTTTTTATTTTTTTGCGTCCTCGATATAAGAAATTGCCTGACCTACAGTGGCAATGTTCTCAGCCTGGTCATCTGGGATTTGAATATCGAATTCTTTTTCGAATTCCATGATCAATTCCACTGTGTCCAATGAATCAGCACCCAAGTCGTTGGTGAAGCTGGCTTCGTTTACAACTTCGTTCTCGTCAACACCTAACTTGTCAACGATAATCGCTTTTACTCTTGATGCAATGTCTGACATAATATTTTATTTTAATTTTGATTAGGTGGCAAAAATAAAAAACTTTATTTTAAAACCGATTTTTCCTTTAAAAATGTGATCCTAATTTACACAAAATTCGATGAAAGGGGTTAATTTTACCTCTTAATAATTATTAAAAGCCTTGTTTTGAGTAGTGCTAAGCGTACGTATAGAAAGAAAATAGTCATCTTCGCTTCGGGATCGGGAACCAATGCCGAAAATATTATAAAATATTTTCAAAATTCCCCCCATGCAGAAGTAGCCGCTGTTTTTTCTAACCGAAAATCGGCCCTGGCCCTTCGGCGCGCTCACGATCTTAAGGTCAAGGCACTTTATTTTGACAGAGACGCTCTTTATCACACCAGGGAAGTGCTGCATGTGCTGCAGGACATCAATCCTGAACTCATCGTGCTCGCCGGCTTCCTCTGGATCTTCCCTGAACATATCCTGGAAAAATTCCCAAACAGGGTTATCAATATTCATCCGGCGCTTTTACCTAATTATGGCGGAAAAGGCATGTACGGTATGAGTATTCACGAAGCCATCATTAAGAATAAAGAGGACGAGAGCGGCATCAGCATCCATTATGTAAGTGATAAATACGATGAGGGCAAGATTATTTTTCAGGCAACCACCTCTATAGGAGAAAAGGAAACTCCAGCTAGTCTTGCAGAAAAGATCCACAAGTTGGAATACGCTCATTTTCCTAAAGTCATCGAAGAACTTCTCGAAAAACCAGGCAACTAGTGCAAACACCCCAGGTTCACATTTATACCGACGGTGCCGCCAGAGGTAATCCCGGTCCCGGAGGCTACGGCATCATTATGGAATGGGTTGGGAAACCCTACAAAAAAGAATTCTCGCAAGGATTCAAACACACCACTAACAACCGCATGGAACTTCTGGCAGTTATTATGGCTTTGAAGAAACTGAAAAAAGAAGACCTGAATGTGCTGGTTTTTACCGATTCTAAATATGTCGCTGATTCCGTGGAAAAAGGATGGATTTTTAACTGGGAGAGGAAAGGCTTCAAAGACCGTAAAAATGCTGATCTCTGGCAGGATTTTTTGAAGGAATACCGAAGACATAAGGTACGCTTCAAGTGGATAAGAGGCCATAACGATCATCCGCAGAACGAACGTTGCGACCAGCTAGCCGTAGCGGCTTCCAAAGCCAAAAAATTACTCATAGACCAAGGATTTCAGGAAAACTAAACTGTGATTTTTCTTAATCCAGCTTTTGGTTTATCCCTTGAAAAACAAACTGTATATTTGCAGCATATTTTTTAAACCTGATTATGAGTAAATTATTGATTGTAGGCACCGTAGCCTTTGATGCTATTGAAACTCCCTTTGGAAAAACCGATAAAATCCTTGGAGGTGCAGGCACCTATATAGGCCTCTCGGCCGCTAATTTCAATGTAGACAGCGCAGTGGTTTCTGTGGTAGGAGATGATTTTCCTCAAAACTACCTTGATCTTCTTACCAAAAACAATATAAATATTGACGGACTTGAAGTTGTAAAAGGAGGCAAAACCTTCTTCTGGAGTGGGAAATATCACAACGACCTGAACACCCGTGACACTCTTGACACGCAGCTGAATGTGCTGGCCGATTTTCAACCCGTGGTACCCGGGTCTTATAAAGACGCCGAATTCGTGATGTTGGGAAACCTTCATCCTTTAGTACAGCTAAGTGTATTGGAACAGATCGAAAATCCGAAGCTGGTGATCCTGGATACCATGAATTTCTGGATGGACAATACCTGGGATGACCTGATGAAGGTTATTGCAAAAGTTGACGTGATTACCATTAATGATGAGGAAGCAAGGCAACTTTCAGGAGAACACTCTTTGGTGAAAGCCGCGAGAAAGATTGGCGAAATGGGACCTAAGTACGTGGTGATCAAGAAAGGAGAGCACGGCGCATTGTTATTCCATGAGGAAGAAATATTCTTTGCACCCGCCCTTCCGCTGGAAGAAGTATTTGACCCCACAGGAGCCGGAGATACTTTTGCCGGTGGTTTTGCCGGATATTTAGCAAAGAGCGAAGACATTTCCTTCGAAAACATGAAGAACGCGATTATTTACGGCTCCAACCTCGCCTCCTTCTGTGTCGAAAAATTTGGCACCGAGCGAATGCAGGAAATATCGCCTGCCGAAGTGCAGGAGCGTCTGCAGGAGTTCAAGAAGCTAACACAATTCGAAATAGAACTGACCTAAAACTCACGCCCTGTAATTTCAGGGCTTTTTTTGTGACCAATTTGAAATAACATCCTAATCCTAAAGGGAAACTACCAATATGAGTGACGCCATAAAACACGAATGCGGGATTGCACAAATCCGTTTACTGAAGCCTTTGGAATATTATAAGGAGAAATACGGAAGTGCCTTCTACGGAATTAACAAAATGTACCTGATGATGGAGAAACAGCACAACCGTGGTCAGGACGGTGCGGGTTTCGCCAGCATTAAACTAAACACCAAACCGGGCGATCGCTACATTAGCCGGGTTCGTTCCAATCAGGCGCAACCAATTCAGGATATCTTTGAGCAGATTAATCAGCGTATTAACCAGGAGATCCAGGAACACCCCGAATATGCCGATGATGTTGCTCTTCAGAAAAAACATCTTCCGTATGTGGGTGAGGTTTTCCTTGGGCACGTGCGCTACGGAACCTTTGGCAAGAACAATATTGAGAGTGTACATCCCTTCCTGAGACAAAACAACTGGATGCACCGTAATCTGATAGTGGCCGGAAACTTCAATATGACCAATGTGAACCAGTTGTTCAACAACCTGGTGGAATTGGGGCAGCATCCAAAAGAACGCGCCGATACGGTGACGGTCATGGAAAAGATTGGTCATTTCCTGGATGACGAGGTCAATAAGCTTTATAAAAAACTCAAAAAACAAGGCTATTCCAAGGTAGAAGCTTCGCCCGTGATTGCTGAAAAACTAAATGTGGCCAAGATCCTTAGAAAATCATCGAAAGACTGGGACGGAGGTTATGCTATGGCGGGATTACTTGGCCACGGGGATTCTTTTGTGCTTCGTGACCCCTCGGGGATTCGCCCAACCTATTACTACAAGGATGATGAAGTAGTGGTGGTAGCTTCAGAAAGACCTGTGATTCAGACTGTCTTTGACGTCGATTTTGACGATGTAAAGGAACTGGAACCGGGACATGCCATTATCACCAAGAAGAACGGGAATGTTAAAATCAAAAAGATCCTGGAACCACTCGAGCGCAAGGCTTGTTCCTTTGAACGCATCTATTTTTCTCGCGGAAGTGATGCCGAGATCTATAAGGAACGAAAAATGCTGGGGCGGCTACTGATGCCGGAAGTATTGAAGTCCATTCAGCACGACACCATTAATACCGTTTTTTCCTTTATTCCTAATACTGCGGAAACTTCTTTCTACGGAATGGTGGAAGCTGCCCAGGATGAACTTAACAAGCAGAAGAACGACGCCATTCTGGCCGAAAAGGAAAACCTTACCGATAAAAGGCTTGAAGAGATCCTGTCGCACCGCCTTCGAACAGAAAAAATCGCCATCAAGGATGTAAAACTACGCACCTTTATCACCGAAGACAGCAGCCGGGACGATCTTGTGGCACACGTGTATGATGTCACCTATGGCGTAGTAAAACCTGAAGATAACCTGGTGATTATTGACGACAGTATTGTTCGCGGCACCACCCTGAAGAAGAGTATCATCAAAATGATGGACCGGCTGGACCCAAAACAGATAGTAGTAGTATCTTCAGCTCCTCAAATTCGCTATCCCGATTGTTACGGAATTGACATGGCAAGAATTGAAGACCTGGTGGCTTTCAAGGCTGCCCTCGAATTGCTTCGCGAAAACAATTCCTATCACATCGTAGAAGAAGTCTATGCCAAGTGCAAGGAGCAGGTAGATCTCGAAGATGAAGAAGTAAAGAATTTTGTAAAAGAGATCTACGATCCGTTTACAGATGAGCAGATCTCCGATAAAATTTCAGAGCTCTTAAGCGAACCGACAGTAAAGGCCAAAATAAAGGTGATTTATCAATCGGTTGAGAATTTACACAAAGCCTGTCCAAAGAATCTTGGCGATTGGTATTTTACAGGAGACTATCCTACTTTCGGAGGAAATCGCGTTGTAAACCGGGCCTTCATTAATTTTTACGAAGGCAACAAAGACCGCGCTTACTAGAAAACTTCTGCACTTAAACTAATTTTTAGGCAGTTCATCTAAAAGTATTTTTAACACCGGCAGGGTTTTGTACTTTAGCATTGCCATAACATAAGTAGGTTAAGTTCATGGTAGATTTGGGGCAAAAAAAGGTGGACCAAAAATCCGCCTTTTTTTATGCTCCTCCTGAAAAACCGCGGTGAATTCCTACCTCTGATTTTGAAAAACAGTCATTTATCCGGTTTAGGCACCTTTGATCCGGCGTCTCTCTGCAAACCCCCATAGCATCTGGTTTTCTATGAATTCCGGAGATTGTCTATCCTATTAAATTCACCAATTTTCCCACGGTAAAATACCCGGCTTCAACAAGTTAACGATTTTAAGAAACTGTTCATCTAATAAATTTTGCAGGCGCAAACCTCTGACTTACTTTAGTATCACCATAACATAAGTAGGTTAAGTTCATGGTAGATTTGGGGCAAAAAAAGGTGGATCTAAAAAGTCCGCCTTTTTTTATACCCAATTCTAAAAACTTAGAAAACTCATCATGATCCCGGCTGCTACGGCTGAACCAATTACCCCGCTCACATTGGGTGCCATGGCATGCATCAGCAGGTGGTTCGAAGGATCGGTTTTCAGGCCTTCCTGCTGCACCACCCGGGCACTATCGGGAACTGCCGATACCCCGGCCGCCCCAATCAGCGGATTGATCTTGTTATCCTTACCCAGGAAGAGGTTCATGACCTTAGCAAAGATGAGGCCACCGGCGGTCGCAATCACAAAGGATGCCGCCCCCAGAAGGAAGATCTTTATCGAGCTTGAAGTCAGGAAAACATCAGCCTGCGTAGAAGCACCTACGGTTACTCCCAGAAGAATCGTAACAATATCGATCATTTTGGTTCTGGCGGTTTCAGCCAGCCTGTTGGTGACCCCACTTTCCTTCAGAAGGTTTCCGAAGAAGAGCATTCCCAATAGGGGCATAGCTGTAGGCGAAATAAAGGTGGTAAGCAGCAATGCAATGATGGGAAACAATATTTTTTCAAGCTTGGAAACGGCTCTCGGAGGTTTCATTCTTATCGTACGCTCTTTTTTTGTGACGATAAGCTTCATGATGGGAGGCTGAATTACCGGCACCAGGGCCATATAAGAATAGGCCGCTATCGCAATGCTGCCAATTAACTGCGGCGCCAGTTTAGCTGAAGCAAAAATGGCTGTAGGCCCATCGGCGCCACCAATAATGGAGATCGCGCCGGCCTCGTGGACCTCAAAACCAAGTGCGACGGCTCCAATAAAAGTTCCGAAGATTCCTACCTGTGCGGCAGCTCCCAGGAGCATTAGCCGGGGATTGGAAATAAGGGAGGAGAAATCGGTCATGGCCCCTATTCCCAAGAATATCAGGGGTGGATAAATACCATGTGTCACTCCAAAATAAAGGTAACTAAGAACAGATCCTTCTTCATAGATCCCTACCCCCACACCTGAGTGAAACGGAATATTACCTAAAAGGATACCCGTACCTATAGGGATGAGTAACAAAGGTTCATAATCATATTTTATGGCCAGAAAAATAAAAAACAGCCCTACCAGGATCATCATGATATTGCCAAGGCTGGCGTTGGCAAATCCGGTATAATCCCAGAATTGTTGCAGCCCCCGCACAAGACCACTACTATTTTCAGAAACCTGCGGAATGAGATCCCGGGCCATTAAGTCTTCTCCCGCGATCAATGGAATAAGGGCTAATATGCCCAATATGACGACAACAGTGATAAATTTTTTCACAATGGTAAGATTAAAGATTGGTAAGCATGTTCAGCTATTGAAACAGTGTTTGCAAGAGTTATTCTATCACCAGAAGAAGATCATTTTGAAGCACATTATCTCCTTCTTTTATTCGGATAGTTCTAATCACTCCGCCCTGATCTGCCAGAATATGGTTTTCCATCTTCATAGCTTCCAAGATCAACAGCTCATCGCCTTTTGAAACCGCATCCCCTTCTTTGACCATTAGCTTGAAAATATTTCCCGGCAGCGGTGCCAGCACCTGAAAACCACCTGTAGATTCCTGTTTTTTGATCTGTCCTTCCCCGGGTTGCCGAACTACTTTTTCACGTACGAGCCTGGGCGTTTTTACCGGTTTTCTTTTTTCAACCAGTACTTCTACCCTGTATTCAGTTCCATTCACCTGAATGGTCGCCACCTCATCATCAAAATCCTTGAGGCGCACCGAATAGTTATTTCCGTTTATGTTAAAATCGAATTTTTTCATGCTTAGTTGCTTTACCTGGGATTGTTGTTAACTCCATAGATTTTTGAACTCCAGGGAGAATAAGTGCGGGAAACCCGCTTGATAGTTAGAATGCCGCTTTCCTCGTCATGCTGTTCCTTGAAGTATAGAGTAAGCGCCATGCCAATAGCCGCGCTCACTTCGCCCGAAAGATATTTCTCCTTTCCCGAACCCGGCACTGCTTCTTCGGTTTCTAATTCGGGCTTTTTCCTTCTGAAATTCAACTTCAGAATTTTTGGGAGTCTTATAAATACAAACACCATCACGACCAGGGCCACAAAAACCACTGAATAGCCCACAACCGTGATGATCCATATTTGTGACCAGTCCACTGCAGAAGTTCCTAAATCATTCATATCTATTACTTTTATAGGGGAATATTGGAATGTTTCTTGGGCGGATTGGTAAGCTTCTTAGTCTGCAGCGATTGCAAGCCTCTTATAATCCTGAACCTTGTGTTTCGGGGCTCGATCACATCATCTATATAGCCATAAGAAGCGGCTTCATAAGGATTGGCAAATTTCTCCTTGTATTCGGTTTCTTTTTGCAGCTTGTATTTCTCCCTTTCTTCGGAATTTTCAATGCTACTCATTGCCCTTCCTTCCAGCACTTCAATAGCTCCGGAAGCTCCCATTACCGCGATTTCCGCAGAAGGCCATGCATAATTAAGATCTCCGCGCAATTGTTTACAGCTCATCACATCATGTGCTCCGCCGTAAGATTTGCGCAGTGTGATGGTGATTTTGGGCACCGTAGCCTCGCCATAGGCAAACATCAGCTTTGCCCCGTGAATAATGATACCGGCATATTCCTGACCGCTTCCCGGAAGAAAACCGGGAACGTCTACCAGGGTAAGAATGGGAATATTAAAGGCATCGCAGAAACGCACAAACCTTGCAGCTTTACGCGAGGCGTCACTATCCAGGACTCCTGCAAGGAAATTAGGCTGATTAGCCACAATACCGATAGATTCACCATTCATCCTCGCAAAGCCCACCACAATGTTCTTGGCGTAATTTCTATGTACCTCAAGGAATTCGTTATCATCTACAATACTGAAGATCACTTCCTGTACATCGTAAGGCTGATTGGGGTTGTCGGGAATGATGGTATTAAGCAAATCATCTACCCGGTCAATAGAATCACCGGTTGACATAAGCGGCGCTTCTTCCAGGTTGTTCTGAGGCAGATACGACAGCAATTTCCTGATAAGTAACAAGCCGTTTTCTTCTGAAGAAACTTTAAAATGTGAGACTCCCGATTTAGAGGCATGTATGTTGGCTCCTCCGAGGTTAGCCACACTAATATCTTCGCCTGTCACCGTCTTTACAACTTTGGGCCCGGTTACGAACATATAACTGCTCTCTTCGGTCATCATTACAAAATCGGTAAGAGCAGGAGAATAAACGGCCCCGCCAGCACAAGGACCAAAGATGGCAGAGATCTGAGGGATTACGCCCGAAGCGAGGATATTACGTTCAAAAATTTCAGCATAACCGGCCAAAGAAGTCACCCCTTCCTGTATACGCGCACCTCCACTATCATTAATTCCGATAAGCGGAGCACCGGCTTTCATAGCCATATCCATGATCTTGCATATTTTCTGAGCAAAGGTTTCAGAAAGGGATCCGCCAAAAACGGTGAAATCCTGTGAAAAAACATAGACCACACGGCCATCTATCGTGCCGTGGCCGGTTACTACTCCGTCTCCCAGAAATTTATTCTTTTCCATTCCGAAATTGGTGGAGCGGTGGGTGACGAACATATCGAATTCTTCAAAACTGCCATCATCCATTAAGATATCTATCCTTTCACGAGCCGTAAATTTTCCTTTCCCATGTTGGGCATCTATACGTTTTTGACCTCCTCCCAAACGGGCTTCTTCCCGTTTTCGGATCAATTCGTTGATTTTGTCCTGACCTGGCATCTTATTTATTTTTATTGGGTTCTTCGCACAATTCTGTTAATACGCCAAAAGTAGATTTGGGATGAAGAAAGGCTATATTGAGGCCTTCCGCTCCCTTACGGGCTTGTGTGTCTATCAGCCTGACTCCTGAATCCTTCAACCCTTCCAGATCTGCTGAAAGATCATCTACGGCAAAGGCAATGTGATGTACCCCCTGCCCCTTCTTCTCAATAAACTTTCCTATAGGACCTTCCGGATCTGTAGATTCGAGAAGTTCTATTTTTGTTTGTCCTACCTTAAAAAAGGCTGTTTTCACCTTTTGATCCTTCACCTCTTCCACCGAATAGCATTTAAATCCGAAGGTGTCTTCATAGAAAGCAATCGCCTTCTCCAGGTTTTCTACTGCAATCCCGATATGTTCAATGTGGGTTGGTTTCATATTTTTCATATTTCAATTAATTAGTTTCAGTTTTTGGCAATAAAAAAACCGCATAATTGCGGCTGGTGTTCACATCTATAAATAGTCTTTGTTGCAGAGAAGAAAATCCCGAAACCGGAACGGTCAAAACAAGATTTTCCGAAGGGAGAATTGCTGAATAAAATACCTCCGACTTCGGTTCATAAAATCGACTAAAACAGCCTTGCCAGATTCTTAATTTTTCGTTCATGACAATCCACGGAATTCGCCCTATAAAGGTAAATAAAATGTTAATTCGCTACTTCTAATTTCTGATATTTTTTCGGTTAAAAAAACCTGTAATCCCAAGCTACGTAAGGATTTAACCCAATTTAAAATATGACATTCATCACTTTTCCAGACGAGATTATCAACTATAACGTTTTCTTAAAAAATATCGTAAATAAGCTCAAAATATAAAGTCGTTTCGGAATCTATTGAGTAAATTTAGAGGAAGATTTTTTTGGCTTTTTAAGGACAGTTTCCAGCCTTCAAAATCTGCATTTGGATCAACCTTTAACCAACAGGTTTTGAACTTCAGGTCACACATTCAAAAGTGCCTGGTTCCGGCATCAAACTTCAACCTAAAGCCGGATCTTTTTATTGTAGAACATCTTCTGCAGCCGAAATTTTTATTGCTGAATCCAGAACGACAACAGGACAAAGATTTTCAGCCGCAACATCTTTCACGTCTCAGTAAAAACAGCCATTGGCAGAGGCCAGTAACTTCTGCCCTTACTTCAACTAACCCTAATCAATATTATAAAGATGGAGGAAAATTTATTCAGAGAGTTTCCTGAAGTTTCAGCGGAGCAATGGAAACAGCAAATACAGCGGGACCTTAAAGGTGCCGACTATAACGAGAAACTAATCTACTATTCCCCCGACGGAATAAAGGTTCAGCCATTTTATCATTCCGAAGAATTAAAAGAAAATGTTCTTCCACCTCCACCCGAAAAATGGTTTATCTGCGAAAAAATCCAGGTAGCCACTGCCAAAGAAGGGAACGCCAAAGCAAAATATGTTCTTGAAAAAGGAGCTGAAAGTCTCTGGTTCCTCCTTTCTGAAGAGGTTGACCCCGCAGTTCTTTTCGACGGAATAGACCTCACAGAACTCCCCATATTTATCCAGCTCAGGTTTTTATCAGAGAAATATTACATCCTTTTACAGCATTACCTGAAAAACAGGGAAAGCCGCGTTTATCTTCAGACCGACATTATCGGAAATCTGGCCAGAACAGGAAACTGGTATTTTGACCATCAACAGGATTTCTACGTTTTGGAGAGTATGATCGAAAGGTCTTCCGGCTTCCGGGCTGTAGTGAGCATTGACGCCTCTCTTTATCAAAACGCAGGCGCCAACATTCCGCATCAGCTGGCCTTTTCCCTGGCTCACCTCAACGAGTACCTCAATTACATGGAAGGAAAGACGGCCAAATTGGGCGATTTTCAACCTCAGTTCATCCTGGCTTCCGGAGGAAATTATTTCTTCGAGATTGCCAAAGTGAGAGCGCTTAGGTGGCTTTACGCAAATCTGGCCAGAGAATACGGGCTGCCGGAAACCTGCCATATTTTGGCAGAACCTACCCGTCGCGATAAAACACTCTATGATTACAATGTGAACCTGCTGCGCACTACGACCGAAAGTATGAGCGCAATTTTAGGAGGCGCCGATGCGGTATGCAATATGCCCTATGATACCATCTTTCACAAACCCAACAATTTTGGAGAGAGGATCGCAAGAAACCAGCTTCTTATCCTGAAAAATGAAGCCTATTTTGATAAGGTATCAAACCCGGCAGACGGATCTTATTATATAGAAAACCTGACCAGGCAATTTGCAGAAGCTGCTCTGGAAATTTTTAAAGAGATTGAAGCCGGGGGAGGATTTTTAAAACAACTGGAAAAAGGAATTATTCAGCAACAAATCGGGGAAAGCGCCGCACGAGAACAGCAGCTGTTCGACGACGGGACCTTAACGCTTTTGGGAACAAACAAATTCCCAAATCCGGAAGATCAGATGGAGCATCAGCTAGAAAAAGAACCCTTTGCCCAAGTCCTCCAGAATAATCGGGTTATTGATCCCATCAGGGAAAAAAGGCTCAGTGAAAAGGCCGAAAAGGAAAGAATCCAGAAAGAAAGAACAATTCTCACCTAAAGAAAAAGGTAATGGAAAGAAAAAATCTTCAAAACATAAGCCTTAAAGAAGCAAGGCCCTCGAAGAGTCCAACAGAAAAAGTCAACAAGAAAAGCTATTCAGAAGCAGACCTTGAAGGGCTGGAGCATTTAAATTTCGCCGCGGGAATCCCGCCTTACCTGCGTGGCCCTTACAGCACTATGTATGTGATGAGGCCGTGGACCATACGGCAATACGCAGGCTTCTCAACCGCCGAAGAAAGCAACGCCTTTTACCGTAGAAATCTGGCGGCAGGCCAGAAGGGACTTTCTGTCGCCTTTGATCTTCCCACCCACCGTGGTTATGACAGTGACCACGAAAGAGTGGTGGGCGATGTAGGAAAAGCCGGAGTGGCCATTGACTCGGTTGAAGACATGAAAATACTCTTTGACCAGATTCCGCTGGACCAGATGTCGGTTTCCATGACCATGAACGGAGCAGTACTGCCGGTATTGGCATTCTATATTGTTGCGGCTGAGGAACAGGGCGTAAAACCCGAACTACTTTCGGGAACTATTCAGAATGACATTCTCAAGGAATTCATGGTGCGCAATACCTACATTTATCCGCCCACACCTTCCATGAAGATCATTTCGGATATTTTTGAGTATACCTCCCAAAAAATGCCGAGATTCAACAGCATCAGTATTTCTGGCTATCACATGCAGGAAGCAGGTGCTACCAGTGAGATAGAACTCGCCTACACCCTGGCAGATGGATTGGAATATATACGCAAAGGCCTGGCTGCGGGAATGGATATCGACAGTTTTGCTCCGCGGTTGTCGTTCTTCTGGGCAATAGGCATGGATCATTTCACCGAGATCGCGAAAATGCGTGCTGCACGTATGCTATGGGCAAAGCTTGTGAAGCAGTTCAATCCGAAGAATCCGAAATCTTTAGCGTTGAGAACCCATTCCCAAACCAGCGGATGGAGCCTTACCGAACAGGATCCTTTCAACAATGTCGCCCGCACCTGCATAGAAGCAGCGGCTGCCGCTTTTGGAGGAACTCAAAGCTTGCACACCAATGCTCTGGATGAAGCCATCGCTCTTCCTACCGATTTTTCAGCCAGAATCGCACGGAATACCCAGCTTCATCTTCAGCTGGAAACCCAGATCACCAAAACCGTTGACCCCTGGGCTGGAAGCTATTATGTAGAATCTTTAACTGCCGAGATCGCTAGAAAGGCCTGGGAGCTTATTCAGGAAGTAGAAGAGCTCGGCGGAATGACCAAAGCCATAGAAGCAGGAATTCCAAAATTGAGGATCGAGGAAGCTGCAGCCAAAAAGCAGGCTCGGATTGACAGTGGACAGGATATTATTGTGGGGGTGAATAAATTCCGCAGGGAAAAAGAGGATTCGATGGTTACACTTGAAGTGGACAATCAAACCGTGAGAAGACAACAGGTAGAGCGCCTGGAAAAACTGCGCAGCGAACGAAATTCAGAAAAAGTTACCGCCGCACTTGAGCAACTAACCAAAGCCGCTGCTTCAGAAGAAGGAAACCTTCTGGACCTGGCGGTAAAAGCAGCAAGGGAAAAAGCTACCCTTGGGGAAATAAGCGATGCCCTGGAAAAAGTTTACGGCAGGTATAAAGCAAAAATTCAATCTTTTAACGGCGTGTATTCGAAAGAAATAAAAGAAGATCCTTCCTTCAAAAAAGCCCGGGAAATGGCAAATTATTTTGCTGAAAAAGAAGGCCGTCGTCCTCGCATCATGGTAGCCAAAATGGGGCAGGACGGGCATGACCGCGGTGCAAAAGTAGTATCTACAGGTTATGCCGATATAGGTTTTGATGTAGACATAGGATCTTTGTTCCAGACTCCTGCGGAAGTCGCCAAACAGGCTGTGGAAAATGATGTGCATATTCTCGGAATTTCATCCCAGGCTGCGGGACACAAGACCCTGGTGCCACAGGTGGTGGAAGAGCTGAAGAAATATGATCGTGAAGATATTATGGTGATCGTGGGAGGAGTGATCCCGTCGCAAGATTATCAGTATCTATTTGACGCGGGTGCTGTAGCTGTTTTTGGCCCCGGAACCAGGATCAGCGATACGGCAATTCAGTTACTGGAAATTCTTATTGATGAATAAAAAGCAACGATCAAAAATAGCCTATTAACACCAATCTATAAATTTAATTTCTGGCGCCTTTTTAAAGTTTTTGGGTACCGGAAATAAAAGCCGCCTAAGTCAACCAACTTAGGCGGTTCTTTTTCGCAGCCATTTCAGAAAAAGACTGCCACTTCAAACACTATATTTCCCGCATTTTGTGGTGTTCATCAATAAGTGGTCCTCCTTCCATAATTGACACTGATGCCTCGCTCGCAAATTTTTCAAAATTCAGGTGGAAAGAATGAGCCAACTGAATGGACTTTTGAATATAAGCTCCCTTCTGAAGCCATGTATTGATCGGGTTCAAAATTTCAGAAGGCACTCCGTGGCAATATTTCGGCATAAAAAGTCCGAATATTGGGTGTTGCTCATAATCTACTTTTTCAAGTTCTCCACTCAGGATCTCAGAGATCATTTCCCGGGTATATTTCAGTTTGATCCGCGATCCTACCCCGAAAGGTCCTCCGCTCCATCCGGTGTTGATAAGCCAAACATTAACATTGGAGTCCTTCATTTTTTTGCTCAGCATTTCCGCATAAACTGCAGGGTGCAGCGGCATAAAAGGTTCTCCGAAACAAGCTGAAAAAGAAGGAACCGGTTCGGTGATTCCGGCCTCGGTGCCCGCTACCTTTGCGGTATAACCTGAAATAAAGTGATAAGCCGCCTGGCCTGGAGTAAGTTTCGATACCGGTGGCAGCACCCCAAAAGCATCACAGGTTAAGAAGAAAATATTCTTCGGGTTTTTGGCATAAGAACCTTCCTGAATATTGCTGATATGATCTATGGGATAACTAACGCGGGTATTTTGGGTTATGCTGGCATCAAAATAGTCCACCTCTTTAGTACCAGGTTTAAAAACCACGTTTTCGAGCAGTGCCCCTGGTTTAATAGCCCGGTAGATGTCGGGTTCATTTTCTTCTGTAAGGCCAATAACCTTTGCATAGCAACCGCCTTCAAAATTAAAGACAACATTATCGGCAGTCCATCCGTGTTCATCATCTCCTATGAGCTTTCTTGCAGGATCGGCAGAAAGCGTTGTCTTACCTGTTCCTGAAAGACCGAAAAAGATCGCAGTATCGCCTTCTTCTCCAACATTAGCAGAACAGTGCATAGGCAGCACATTTTTCTCCACAAGAAGGCTGAGGTTAAGGGCAGAAAAAATGCCTTTTTTCATCTCTCCGGTATAGGCAGAGCCTCCTATAAGCGCAATTTTTCGTGTGAAATTCAAAATACTGAAATTCCCCTGGCGCAGACCGTATTTTTCAGGTTCTTCTTCCACATACCCGGGTGCGCAAATGACCAGCCACTCTTCCTCGAAATCATTAAGTTCTTCTTCCTTCAGCCGAAGGAACATATTTTTGACAAAGAAGTTGGACCATGGATATTGGGTAATAGTTCGAACGTTCATTCTGTACTCTGGATGGGAACAGACATAGCCATCGTGAACAAAGATTTCTTTCCCGGAAAGATAATCGGCCACCCTGTCGTAGAGCAGGTCAAAATTCTCGGTACTTATGGGCTTATTGATTTTTCCCCACCACACCTTATCGCGGGTATAATTATCTTTCACCAGAAAGCGATCCTGAGGCGATCTTCCGGTAAATTTTCCTGTATTTACAGCAAGGGTACCATTGTGCGTTTCTACGCCCATTCCTTTTTCTACAGTGATCTTCTGCAGTTCTTCTCCGGAGAGGTTCCACCGCACCTGGTTGTTCGTTAAGCCGTATTTTTCCAGGGTTTCAGTTTCGGGTTCGCTAATAACATTTTTCATAATTATTGAATTTTTGGATTGGTGATGGTAAATGGGGAGCCAGAAGCAACCGCGGCAGTGAAGAACAAAAGGATTAGAACGCTCCACCTAAAAGGTACTGCCGCAATTGCCAATATGGCTAATAAAATATGCATCTGGTCAAATTATTTTAGTCCAGAACAAGAAGAGGAATATTTGTATGAAGGGTGAGCATCCTGGTAAGTTTACCTTCAGAGGCAGCCTCGGTTTTAAGATGGGTTCTTGGCATGATAGCCAGCATGTCTATTTCATGCTTTTCTATATATTCCATGATCCCCTTCTCAATATCTTCATTTTCAGAAAAAGAGTGATGGCTATAGAAATCCTCCAGATAATATTGCAGAATATTCTCGTTAGTTTCATCCTCGGGAGAATATCCCATGTAAACTTCATCTTTGTGCACAGTAAGCACGTGCACCTCTGCCTGGAATTTTCTCGCAACATCCAATAAAACACTCAGGGGCGTAGTGTCGAGAATTTTTTCCTGTCCCACGGTGACGCTAATGGTTTTAAGCCGGAAATATTTAGTGCTTTCCGGGATCACCAGCACAGGCAGATCGGCTTCCTGTACGAATTTGGATGTTCTGGTAGCGATTTCTTCGCCATTCCCATCTGCGCCACTTGTACCCATGATGATAAGATCAACAGCAAGCTCTTTCTGGATCTCGATAATATTTGGAATGAGTTCGCCCTGTTTTGTAAGAGTATGGAACTGTGGGTTAAGCGGCTTTTTGTATTTAGCCACAGCCTTTTTGAACTTACTCTGTACGTTTTCTTCGGAAAATTGATTATTATCTACATGAAGCAGAAAAAGCTGCATGGAAGGATCTTTACCTGCAAATTGCACGGCATATTCCAAAGCATTTAGCGAGACTTCGGAAAAATCGAAAGGGATTAGAATGTTTTTCATGACAAAAACTATTTTGAAGAGTTGATTACAGATTTTCTCAGGACGAAAACTTGAATTCCCTATAAAAATACCCCCGGAATTCCCCTAAAAATATGACCGTTGTCAGTTCTTAATCCTATTATTCTCCGCATTTTATAGCGAAAACGATTTAGTTTTTGATTTTATTTTTTTATTCAGGCCCTTCCCTTTTTTGCCTGTAAAAAATGACAAATTTCATCTCCGGGAACAGCACAAAAAAAGGTTGCCTCCCGGCAACCTTTTTTCCACTCTAACAATTAATAATACTTACTATTTTTCCTTAGCATATCTGCTAGCAACCTCTTTCCAGTCGATCACATTGAAGAATGCTTCAATATATTCTGGTCTTCGGTTTTGGTAATGCAGGTAATAAGCGTGTTCCCAAACATCGAGTCCAAGGATAGGAGTACCTCCGCATCCAATTTCAGGCATGATTGGGTTATCCTGATTTGCTGTTGAGCATATTTCCAGTTTACCGCCATCCTTCACACAAAGCCACGCCCATCCTGAACCAAAACGTCCGGCAGCAGCCTTGGCAAACTCATCTTTAAAAGCTTCGAAAGAACCGAATGCTTTATCTATAGCAGTTGCCAATTCACCTTCTGGCTTTCCACCTCCATCAGGAGACATAATTTCCCAGAACATGCTGTGATTTAAATATCCTCCCCCGTTATTTCTAACGGCAGTCTTGGACATATCCAGGTTCTTTAGGATGTTCTCTATATTTTTGCCTTCAAGGTCGGTTCCTTTAATGGCATCGTTTAATTTTTTCGTGTAGCCTGCGTGATGCTTGTTATGATGGATTTCCATCGTTCTGGCATCTATATGAGGTTCCAACGCGTCAAAAGCGTACTTAAGTTTTGGTAACTCAAAAGACATAGTCGTTTACTGTTTTATTGATTAGTAATAAATTCACCCAAATTTAGGGATAAAGGGCCTTAATCAAAATATTTTAATGTTATAAAATACTTAAAAGGCCTTGAGGTTCGGGAACTAAATTTATTTTACTTTTATAAATTATATCTTCTGAAGACAAGCCTGAAGACACCTCCTAAAATTACATCGAATCTTGAATAATTCTTTCACGATCTATAATGCTTCAGCCGGTTCCGGCAAGACTTTCACGCTGGTAAGAGAATACCTGGTGCTGCTGCTGCGTTCAGGAAAAAAAGACGGTTACCGGAATATTCTCGCCATCACCTTCACTAACAAAGCGGTGAACGAGATGAAGGGCCGCATTATTGAAAGCCTTTATGCTTTTTCTGAAGCTGAAACCCCTGCCGCCGCTGCTGCACTGCTGAAGGCCGTGTGCGAAGAAACAGGAATGGCCGAAGCAGAAGTGAAAGCTAAATCCCGAAAGATCCTGAAAAGCATTATTCACAATTATGCCGCTTTTGAAGTTTCCACCATCGATGGCTTTACCCACCGCGTACTAAGAACTTTCGCCAAAGACCTGGGCCTGCCGGTGAATTTTGAGGTGGAGCTCAATACCCGCAAGATCCTGATGGAGGCTGTGGACAGCCTGATCTCAAAAGCAGGGATGGACAAAAAACTCACGAAGGTCCTGGTAGATTTTGCCCTCTCCAAAACCGATGAAGACAAAAGCTGGGATATAAGTCGGGATCTATACCATATCTCTGAACTGCTCACCAATGAAACCAATCAACAACCGCTTGCTCTTCTAAAGAATAAAAGTCTCGAAGATTTCGAGAATTTCACTCAGCAGCTAAAGCGGGAAATCAAAAAAGGAAAAGAAGACCTTAAAGAGCTTGCCGACCAGTTCTTTATTCTTCTGGAAGAAAACGGGCTGGAAGATTCCAATTTCACCCGAAAAGCCCTTCCCACACATTTTCAGAAGCTAAGGGAGGAAAAAAAGGTCAATTTTGACGCGCAATGGACCACGAAGCTCGATTCTGATCCTTTGTACAACAAATCTTTCAAGGACGAAGGGAAAAAGGCCATTATCGACGGATTGCAGCCCACTTTCGCAAAGCTGTTCGAAGCCTCAAGGGCCGTTTATTTCCGTATTGAATTTTTGGAGGAGATCAAAAAACGAATTGTACAGCTTTCTTTGCTCAATGCCATTAACCGCGAAGTCGAAGAAATAAAGAAGGAGCGCTCTCTTTTGCTCATTTCCGAATTCAACCCGCGCATAAGCGCCGAGGTGAAGGACCAACCTGCACCTTTTATTTACGAAAGGCTCGGCGAGCGTTACCGGAATTATTTTATCGATGAATTTCAGGATACCTCGCAAATGCAGTGGGAAAACCTGATGCCGCTTATAGACCACAGCCTTTCGGGCGGCGGCAGCGAGGAAGAATTAGCAAAGCTCATGCTGGTAGGCGATGCCAAGCAATCTATTTATCGCTGGCGCGGGGGCAAGGCCGAGCAGTTCATCGACCTTTGCGGAGAGAACAATCCCTTTAGCATTGACAAAAAAGTCGAAAATCTTCCTGACAACTTTCGCAGTGGCGCACAGGTCGTCAATTTCAATAATGAGCTTTTTCAGTTCGCTTCCCGCTCGCTTAATCATCCGGAATACAGTCGGCTTTTTAAGGAATGTGGCCAGACGCCGAGAAAAGGAGATTTCGGCTATGTAAATATTTCCTTCCTTGAAGCCGAAAATAAAGAGGAAGAAGATGAACTGTATCCGGCAAAGGTGCTGGAGATCATCAGCGACCTCGAAAAACGCGGATTTTCGAAGAGTGATGTCTGCATCCTCACGAGAAAAAAGAGCGAAGGCATCTGCATTGCCAGGCATCTCAGTGAAAATGGCATTTCTGTGGTTTCTTCGGAAACGCTGCTTATCGAAAATTCTTCCGAAGTGAATTTCATCGTCAGCCTGCTGGAATTTTCCCTGAGCCCTGAAAACAATGAGCTGAAATTGGCCATTTTCAATTACCTTCAGGAAAAGCTGGATCTGGAAAATCCCCACGAAGTTATCTCCAGAAATCTGCAATTTCATGGAACAGACTTTTTTAACTGGCTCAGCAGCTTTGAGATCGATTTTAACCTGGAAATCCTCAAAACGGTCTCTCTTTATGAGGCTGCGGAATATATCATCAGAAGTTTTGAACTCGTGAAGGACTCCGATGCCTACATACAGTTCTTCCTGGACTATATTTTTGAAACCACCCAAAGAAATACCACAGGAATCCAGGAATTCATCGAATTATGGAAAGAAGATAAGTCAAATTTAAGTATCGTGGTGCCCAAAGAAGAGAATGCCGTGCAGATCATGACCATTCACAAATCGAAGGGACTGGAATTCCCGATCGTGATCTATCCCTATGCAAATTCAGATTTTCGGGACACCAAAAAAGATTCAGTTTGGCTCGAACTTGACGAATTTTCCAACAGCATTCCCGTGAGCTACCTCAGCGCCAGTCAAAAAATGGCCAATTGGGGTGAAGCGCATTTCAGGGTTTACGAAGAATTGCTTCAGCAAAAAGAACTCGACAGTCTAAACGTGTTTTACGTGGCCTGCACCCGCGCCTCACGCCAACTGTATATTTTATCAAAAGCTGAATTCGATAAAAAAACAGGCAATGAGAAAAGCGGAAAGACCTCGGGCCTCCTCATAGGTTTTCTAAAGGAAAAAGGACTCTGGAACGGTGATCTTCAGTATGAATTTGGACACATAGAAGAGCCTCTTCCGGGAACAAGTTCCGAAGCAGAACATCAGCAGGTGTTCTATTCATCATCCACCCAAAACCAGGCTGTAAATATCGTGACACGCTCGGGTTCGCTGTGGGATACGCGGCAGGAGGAAGCCATAGAAAAAGGGCTGATCGCACACGACATTTTGGCCAAGATTAATAGCCGCGAGGATCTTGATGCAGCCATAGAAAGCGCCGTTCATGAAGGGATTATTTCCGCTGAGGTGCGCGAAAATATGAAGAGCCTCATCGAAGACATCATCGCTCATCCCGATCTCAAAGAATTCTTTGAGCCGGGAGTTTCCAACTTCAACGAAAGGGACATACTATTGGAGGAAGGCCGCAAACTGCGCCCCGACAGGCTTAACTTCAGCAATAAAAAGGTCAGTATCATCGATTATAAAACCGGGACGCACAATGAAGCTCACAGCCGGCAGATCAACGAATATGGCGAAGTGCTCGAATCCATGGGCTTCAGCATTGAAAAAAAGATACTGGTTTACATTAACAGCGGCGTTTCGCTTAGCTATGTTTAAAAAGAATTTAATTTTGTAAAAAACCACACGAATTATGTACGGATCAATAAAAGAACATTTACAGAAAGAACTTGAAGAGATAAAAGACCAGGGACTTTATAAAAAAGAGCGGATCATCACAAGCCCGCAGGACGCGGTGATCAAGATCTCTACAGGCCAGGAAGTGATCAACTTTTGCGCAAACAACTACCTTGGCCTTTCTTCGCATCCCGAGGTGATACAGGCCGCAAAAGATACCATGGACAGGCGCGGCTACGGGATGAGCAGCGTGCGTTTTATCTGCGGAACCCAGGATATCCACAAGGAGCTGGAGCAAAAGATCGCCGATTTTTACCAAACTGAAGATACTATTCTTTATGCCGCGGCCTTTGATGCCAACGGAGGAATTTTCGAACCCCTTTTCACTAAGGAAGACGCCATCATTTCTGATTCTTTGAACCACGCTTCCATTATTGACGGGGTGAGATTGTGCAAAGCAGCCCGTTACCGCTACCAGAACGGCGATATGGAAGACCTCGAAAAACAACTAAAATCGGCCAATGAAAATGGCGCCCGGTTTAAGATCATTGTGACCGACGGTGTTTTCTCTATGGACGGACTCGTGGCGCCGCTGGACAAGATCTGCGACCTGGCTGATAAATATGACGCCCTGGTAATGATAGATGAATGCCATGCTACCGGCTTTATTGGAGAGAACGGCATAGGCACGCTGGAAGAAAAAAGAGTGATGGGCCGTGTTGACATTATTACCGGAACTCTCGGAAAAGCTTTGGGTGGCGCTATGGGCGGTTACACCACTGCCAAAAAAGAGATCATTGAACTGTTGCGCCAACGCTCACGTCCTTACCTTTTCTCCAACTCGCTGGCTCCTGCCATAGTGGGCGCATCCATCAAGGTCTTTGATATGCTGAAGAACGATTCCACTTTGAGAAACAAACTGAAGGAGAATACCAAATACTTCAAAAAAGGTATCAAAGATGCCGGGTTTGAAATCATTGATGGAGATGCAGCTATAGTTCCCGTAATGTTGTATGACGCCAAACTGGCTCAAAAAATGGCTGAAAAGCTGTTGGAAGAAGGAATATACGTTATTGGTTTCTTCTATCCGGTAGTACCCCAGGGACAGGCCAGAATTAGGGTCCAACTTTCTGCCGCACACGAAAAAGAACATCTTGACAAAGCCGTTGAAGCTTTCACAAAGGTCGGGAAGGAATTGGAAATTATTTAGATTTTTCTATCCAAACAGGAATTCTACACCTGTTAAAAAATTAGTAAAAAAGCAGATAAAAAGAAGCGGAAAACCCCTGAAAAACGGCATCAACAGAGGGCTTATTAAGAAAACTTTATTATATTTATCTTTGCTGATACTCAATTTGGGTATACATTTGTTTCTAATTAACACTTAAACCAAACAATTGAATATGAAACATCTTAACAAATTATTCTTGGCTTTGTTGCTGGTGATGGGCGTCACTTCGGTGAAGGCTCAGGATGCCAACAACCCCTGGTCCATAGGTATTAGTACCAATGCTGTGGATTTCTACCCTACAGGTGAAAACGCTCCTCTTGGTGGTTTCTTTGATGAATATTTCAACACTGGAGATCACTGGAATATTATGCCGTCTATCTCCAAGCTTAGCGTGGGTCGCTATGTTGGAAGCGGTTTCGTGTTTGAACTTGCCGGTTCCATGAACCAGATAAGCAAATATGGAGATGCTAGAACATCTGACATCTCATACTATGCTGTGGATGGATCTTTCGACTATAGCCTGCGCGCCATGCTTAACGACGGATGGATAGATCCTGTTGTTGGTGTAGGTGGTGGTTATACGTGGTTTGGTGATCAGGGTAACACTGTGCTCTCAGGTTATGACGCTCCTACCCTTAACGGAAAAGTAGGCCTGAATTTCTGGTTTTCAGATCACATCGCCCTTTTCGTTGAATCTAAATACAAACATGCCTTTAAAGAAAATATGACTTCTCACTTCCAGCATTCTGCCGGAATTAAGATCATGTTTGGAGGTACCGATACTGACGGTGACGGAATCTATGACAAAAACGACGAATGTCCTGAAACTGCGGGATTGCCTGAATTCAATGGTTGTCCTGACTCTGATGGAGATGGCATCGAAGATCGCCAGGATAAATGTCCAAATGAAGCCGGATTGGCTGAATTTAACGGATGTCCTGACTCTGATGGAGACGGTGTAGCCGATCCTGATGACGAATGTCCACAGGTAGCCGGACTGGCCGAAATGAACGGTTGTCCAGATGCTGACGGTGATGGTGTGAAAGACAGTGAAGATAACTGTCCTGATGAAGCTGGTCCAGCTGAAAACGATGGTTGTCCTTGGGAAGATTCAGATAACGACGGAGTATTAGACAAAGATGACGACTGTCCAGATGTAGCAGGTACTGCTGCTAACAACGGTTGTCCTGAACCAACTGCTGAAGTTGTATCAGAACTTAACGAATACTCTAACACTATCTTGTTCGACCTGAACAAAGCGACTATTCGTTCTGAATCTGAAGAAGCATTGGACAACATTGCTGATATCATGAAAGAATATCCAAATACAGTATTCCACATCGGTGGTCACACCGACAGTACAGGAAGCGCTCAATACAACCTTAAACTTTCTAAGGAAAGAGCAGCCTCTGTGAAGGATTATCTTACTAACCATGGTATCCCTGCAAACAGACTGACTTCTGAAGGATATGGCGAAGAACAACCTATCGCTACCAACAGCACTGCTGCCGGAAGACAGGAAAACAGACGTGTTGAAATTTCTTTGGACAAAGACAAAGAAATGAAGCAAAAAGATGACAACATGAATGATCAGGGACAATAGTCCTGAAATACAAATTTCTTTAGAAAAACGCCTCGATTCGTCGGGGCGTTTTTTATTTTTATCGAATGCAATCTTTCATTAACCAGGTCCTTCAGAAATTACTCGATTCCGGAGAAAATATTTCAGAAACCATCTTTGTCCTTCCCAGCAAACGCGCGGGATCCTTTTTGCTGAATGAACTGTCAACATTGACCAATTCCAGCCTTTTCGCGCCGGAGGTATTCAGCATTGAAGAATTCACCGAAAAGATCTCGGGCCTTCGTGCTATTGACAACACTATTTCCCTCTTCGAATTCTACGAGGTTTATAAAAACCTCACTCCCAAAGAGCAGCAGGAAGATTTTGAAACCTTCACCACCTGGGCGCAAAGCCTGGTGCACGATTTCAATGAAATTGACCGCTACCTCATAAATTATAACAGCTTTTTCAATTACCTCTCCGATATTCAGGATATCAACCATTGGTACCTGCAAAAAGAGAAGACCGAGCTAATTAAGAATTACCTCTTGTTCTGGCACAAATTACCGGACTATTACACCGGTCTCAAAGATCAACTTCTGAAGAAAAAAGTCGGCTACCAAGGGCTTGTGTACCGGCAGGCTGCGGCCAACATTAACAAGTACACTTCTGAAAGCGACAAAAAGCACGTCTTTATTGGTTTTAATGCGCTGAATTCTGCGGAACAGGAGATTCTGCAGTATATGCTGGAGCATAAAAAAGCTGAAGTGCATTGGGATATTGACGAAATTTTTCTGAACGATCAGGAACACGAGGCTTCCCTGTTTTTAAATCAATACCGGAAAGATTGGCCATTCTACGAGAAGAACCCGTTTCCGCGGAGCATCAACGAATATGGCAAAGAGAAATCAATCGAGATTATCGGCGTGCCAAAAAATATCGGGCAGGCAAAATATCTGGGGGAGTTGCTCGCCGGTTTCGATGAGGTTAAGCTTGAAGAAACAGCTGTAGTCCTTGGGCAGGAAGACCTTCTTTTACCTGTTTTGAACAGTTTACCTTCCAACATTTCAGCATTGAACATTACCATGGGATTTCCGCTGAAAAACGCTCCCATAGCCTCCCTTTTCGACAAGTTATTTCACATACATTTGAATCCCGGCGCCGGGTTTTATTATCGTGATGTAATTTCGGTAGTAAACCATCCCGCTCTCCACGATCTTCTGCAGCCTGATACTTCAAAGTTGCTCGATAAAATAAACCGGAACAATCTCGTATATCTTTCCGCGGAAGAAATACAGGCAAATTTCCCGGAAAGGCACAGGGAAATGCTGGCGGCCTGCTTTGGAAAGTGGGAGAACAACCCTGAAAAGGCATTGAAAAATCTGGATCTTATAGTTCAGAAAATTAAAGAGAGCCTAAGGAAACAGGATAACAAACTGGGGCTGGAATTTCTTTACCACTTCCACCTGCTCTTCAATAAACTGGCAAATCTCAATGCCACGTATCCGCATATTAAAACAATAAAATCCCTGCACGGCTTTTACAAAGAAATAATGAGCACGCAAAGTCTCGATTTCCAGGGAAGACCCTTTAAGGGACTTCAGTTAATGGGAATGCTGGAATCACGGGCGCTTGATTTTGAAAATGTGATCATCACCTCGGTGAATGAGGGAGTTCTTCCGGCAGGAAAAAGCAACAGTTCCTTTATTCCCTACGATCTAAAGAAAGCTTATAATCTGCCGACTTACAAAGAAAAAGATGCCGTGTACACCTATCACTTTTACCGGCTTCTGCAAAGGGCGAAAAACGTGTATATTATTTACAATACTGAAACCGACGGCATGAATTCGGGAGAAAAAAGCCGGTTTCTCACGCAGCTGGAGATCGAAAAGCAGCCGGCCCATCAGCTTATCAAAAAACTCATAAGTCCCAAGGTGCCTTCTGTTTCCGCAGAATTAAAAGAAGTGCAGAAGACTCCGGAGATTATGGAAAAACTGAAGGCGCTTGCCGGTTCGGGCTTTTCCCCTTCAGCTCTCACTACCTACATGAGGAACCCGCTCGATTTCTATTATCAGTATGTCCTGGGCGTGAAAGAACAGGAGGAAGTAGAGGAAACCGTGGCCTACAACACCCTGGGAACCGTGATTCACGACTCCCTGCAGGAGTTCTATGAGCCTTATGAAGGAAAAATAATAGGGGAGGCTGAAATTGGGGATTTTCAGGAAAGGCTTGAGGAAGAGATAAAGAAACAGTTCTTCAGGAATTACACCAAATCTCCAATGAACAAGGGGAAAAACCTGCTGATTTTCGAAGTTGCCAAACGTTACCTCGATAATTTCCTGAAACTTGAATTAAAGAGGATCAAAAAAGGGGAGCAAGTTGAGATCCTTCAGATCGAAAAGAACCTGAAAGCAGAAATTCAAATTCCGCAGCTGGACTTTCCGGTATATATCCGCGGAAAAGTAGACCGCGTTGAAAAAACTAACGGTAATACCAGAATTATTGACTATAAAACGGGAAAGGTTTTACAGAGCCAGGTCGAAATTGTAGATTGGGATTTGATCACCACCGATTACGACAAGTACAGTAAAAGCTTTCAGATACTTGCCTACGC
>JBAWAB010000050.1:0-5414 GCA_049589035.1 Salegentibacter sp. | reverse complement strand
TCTTTAACCGCAAGATAAAACCTGCCGTTTCAGGATATGTGGGAGTTGCCGGCCTGGCAATTTCGGCCATGCTCTCTTATTATACCGCCTTCCAGTATTTCATCGTCCACGGAAAAGTTGACGGCGTTTATCAAACTTTTGTCGAAAAGATGGTGTGGATGCACTTCACCCCAAGTCTGCATATAGACATGGGAATCCTTATAGATCCTATCTCTGTAATGATGCTGGTGGTAGTTTCTACCGTTTCCTTTATGGTTAATATTTACAGCCGCGGGTATATGAAGGGTGATGATGGCTATACTCGCTTTTTTGCTTATCTGTCTCTGTTCACCTTCTCGATGATCGGACTTGTCCTGGCCACCAACCTCTTCCAGATGTATATTTTCTGGGAACTGGTAGGAGTTTCCTCTTTCCTGCTGATAGGTTATTATTACACTAAAAATTCGGCCATTGCAGCGGCTAAGAAAGCTTTTATTGTGACCCGCTTTGCCGATTTTGGATTCCTCATAGGAATCTTCATCATTGGGTATTATACAGGCACCTTCGATTTTCAAACGCTTACCGATCCTGAAGGCAGCATTATCCTGAACTGGGCTTCGACCTCCTTTATGGGGCTTTCGGTCCTTACCTGGGCTTTGATCCTCATCTTTATGGGAGGCGCCGGGAAATCGGCCATGTTCCCGCTTCACATCTGGTTACCCGATGCGATGGAAGGACCAACGCCTGTTTCAGCATTGATACATGCCGCTACAATGGTTGTGGCAGGGGTCTACCTGGTAGCAAGACTCTTCCCGATGTATTACCTCATCGAGGATGGTTTTGCCCTCAAGATTGTCACCTATGTAGGAGCCTTTTCCTCTCTTTTTGCAGCGATCATCGCTATCACCCAAACCGACATTAAGCGCGTGCTGGCCTTTTCTACCATGTCGCAGCTGGGTTATATGATGATGGCGCTGGGCGTTTCAGGGTTGGATGGGCACGAGGGAGTTGGTTTTATGGCTTCCATGTTCCACCTGTTCACTCATGCCATGTTCAAAGGCCTGTTGTTCCTCGGCGCCGGTTCAGTAATCCACGCTGTACACAGTAATCTTCTAAAAGATATGGGAGGTCTTAGAAAATATATGCCAATTACCAATATCACCTTCTTAATTGCTGCCCTGGCGATCTCTGGAGTACCGCCACTGGCAGGTTTCTGGAGTAAAGATGAAATTCTTGCCGCAGCTTATGAGAACAGCATGTTCATTTATTTTATCGAGGTTTTCGTTGCTGGTCTAACCGCCTTCTATATGTTCAGGATCTACTTCGGAATTTTCTGGGGCAAGGACACCAAATATGAGCACACCCCTCACGAATCCCCATTGTCTATGACACTGCCTCTAATGATCCTTGCTTTCCTTAGTATTGTAGGCGGATTTATTCCTTTCAGCGAATTTGTCTCCCCAGATAAAATGGGATTCCAGTCCCATCTTAACCTTCCATTGGCCGCCTTCGCTGTTAGTGTGGGTGCTATCGGAATTCTGCTGGCCTGGGCTTTCTATAAAAAAGAGAATGATTTGGCGGCGAGGTTTGCCAATGCCTTTGGCTCCTTTTATCGCTGGACGAGTCATAAATTCTATTTCGACGAGATCTATCTCTTTGTTGCACGTAAAGTATTCTTTCAAAATGTGGCGGCTCCTATTGCCCGCTTCGATAAGAAGATTGTTGACGCCACGATGGAAGGCATCGGAAATAAAACCGTGGTCATTTCTCAAAAGATTAAAGGTATGCAATCCGGAAAAGTGCAGGATTATGCCTTCGGTTTTATCGCAGGCATGGTCATTATCGCCTTCGTATTCATTTATATATGGACTAACTAATTGAGCGCTATGGATATTTTATCACTTTTTGTTATTGTTCCCGTATTGGTCATTCTGGCCCTGGTTTTTTCCAAAGGACTGAAACAGGCCAGGTTGATCGCTATGGGCGGCGGGATCATCCAGCTGGGAATGGCTGTCAACCTCATTTTTTCCTACGTAAGGGAAAGGCAGGTAAATGATGCGATCATGCTTTTTACCCGCGATCTTACCTGGTTTAGACAACTCAATATCCACTACAGCATTGGCGTGGACGGGATTTCGGTAGCCCTGATCACCCTTACTTCTATCGTGCTATTGGCAGGTGTGTTCATTTCCTGGAAGATCGATGATCTGCCCAAGGAATTCTTTGTTTCACTTATCGTACTTTCCACAGGAGTTTACGGTTTCTTTATCTCAGTAGATCTTTTCACGATGTTCGTGTTCTACGAAATCGCGGTGATCCCCATGTACCTGCTCATTGGCATTTGGGGTACCGGTCCGAAGGAATATTCGGCTATGAAATTAACACTGATGCTTATGGGGGCTTCGGCGGTATTGCTGGTTGGCATTCTGGGCATTTATTTCAACTCCAATGCTGATGGTGGCCCCCTTACTTTCAACATCCTTGAAATAGCCAAGGTTCATATTCCCTACGCAGCCCAAAAACTATTTTTCCCGCTTACTTTTATAGGATTCGCTGTTTTGGGTGCCTTATTCCCCTTCCACACCTGGTCACCCGATGGGCATGCTTCGGCACCGACAGCGGTTTCCATGTTGCACGCCGGGGTACTAATGAAACTGGGAGGCTACGGAATTTTTAGGGTGGCCATGTATTTGTTACCCCAGGGAGCACTTACCTGGTCCTGGTTCTTTATCATACTTTCAGCAACAGGAGTGATCTACGGAGCTTTTGCAGCCCTGCGACAAACCGATCTCAAATACATTAACGCCTATGCATCGGTGAGCCACTTAGGCATGGTGAGCTTCGCACTCCTGATGCTGAACAAGACAGCCTGGAACGGTGCAATTCTGCAATCGCTTTCCCACGGCTTTATGACCGCACTTTTCTTTGCCCTTATCGGGATGATCTACGGAAGGACGCATACCCGAGATATTACCAAATTGGGAGGACTTCTCAAGGTGATTCCATTTATTTCGGCGATCTACGTGATCGCAGGACTGGCTCTACTTGGCCTGCCAGGATTTAGCGGCTTTGTTGCTGAAATGAACATCTTCATGGGAGCTTTCCTTCACGACAGTATGTTCTATAGGATTGCCACCATCGTTTCGGTTTCAGCAATTGTGGTTACTGCAGTTTATGTGCTGAGAGTGGTTGGAATCATGCTTATGGGCCCTATTAAGAATGATTCATATTTGAAATTGCAGGATGTCACCTGGTATGAAAAAGCCGGAATTCTCCTCTTGCTCATCCCCATCATCGGGATTGGTGTTGCTCCAATGTGGATTAGCAATATGATCATGGAAAGTCTGCAACCTTTTATTCAAGGAGTATTATAGAATTTAAACTTTCATCAAGATGAATTTTAGTAGTTTTTTACTGATGCGGCACGAAATTATGCTTTTGACGACTATATTGATTTTGGTCCTGGCCGAAATCCTTATCCCAAAATCAAGGAAACACAGCATCGTGCACCTCGCGTTGTTTCTCTTCGGAATAAATGTCGTGGCAGGATTTTTCCCGCTGGCCGAAAGCAGCCTTTTTGGCGGAATGTTCCGCAGCAATGAGCTTATCCACTTCTTTAAGAATGTATTGAATATTGGAGTTTTCATTTTGCTGCTTCAGTCGGCCGATTGGCTCCAGGAAAAAGTGGTAGAACATGATCGCGGCACCGAATTCTTTATCCTCCTCTTTTCTTCCCTGCTCGGAATGTATTTTATGATCTCTGCCGGGGACTTCCTGATGTTCTACATTGGTCTTGAACTTTCAACGCTTCCAGTGGCAGCCCTGGCAGCCTTTGAGGTCATGAAGAGAAGATCAAGCGAAGCAGGAATAAAACTGATCCTATCAGCAGCACTGGCATCGGGTGTTTCCCTGTTTGGGATCTCTATGCTCTATGCCACTACAGGTTCTATTTATTTTGATGATGTGATCCTGGCTATTGGCAACACAAACCTTACCTTGTTAGGTTTCGTACTGTTCTTTTGTGGACTGGCTTTCAAAATCTCCCTGGTTCCCTTCCATTTCTGGACTGCCGATGTTTATGAAGGCGCACCAATTAGTGTGGCTTCCTACCTATCAGTGATATCCAAAGGAGCAGCCGTTTTCATCCTGATGATCTTACTGTTCACCGTACTGAAACCGCTGATGGAGGTTTGGGAAAACATGATCTATATTATCGCTTTGGCAACCATGTTCACCGGTAACCTCTTTGCCCTGCGGCAACAAAATATGAAACGCTTCCTTGCCTTTTCCTCAATTGCGCAGGCTGGTTTTATCCTGCTTGGACTTATAACCGGAACCCAGCTTGGAACCGCTACGGTAGTCTATTTTGTGATGATCTATATCTTCTCCAATCTTGCTGCTTTTGGAGTGGTGCAGGCCATTTCCTCCAAGACAGGAAAAGAGAATATGAAGGATTATGAAGGACTATACAGAACAAACCCAAAACTGAGCCTGGTGATGATGCTTGCTTTGTTCTCACTGGCTGGTATTCCGCCTGTGGCAGGTTTCTTTGGAAAATTCTTTCTCTTTGCCGCAGCGGCCAGCAAAGGCTATTATTTATTGGTTTTCCTTGCTGTAGTGAACGTAACTATCTCACTTTACTATTACCTGTTGGTGATCAGGGCGATATTCCTTAGAAAAAATGAAGATCCCATTCCATTTTTCAGGAATAAGATCTATATGAGAATGGGATTAATCATCACCGTTGTGGGCATCATGATCCTTGGATTATACAGTCCGCTATACGATTATATCTATGAACTAAGCAGTGTATTTAATTAAAAAGCTATGGCATTAGACGGAAAACATACCTTCGGAAGTATTGGCGAGACAAGAGTTTCCTTCGTGGAAAAAAAGATCGAAGAGAACCGCATGGCTTTCCTTAAAAACCTTTTGGAACACAATGGTTTTGAAGTAATTGTACAAGAAGAGAAAAGGAAAACTGAAGAAGATCCTCAACTTTACACCCTTGGGGTAACCGACATGACCTTTAATCCTGTAGTCGCGGTTTACGAACGGAAACTTAAAACCTTTGACGGACACAAGGTCGCCCCGGAATACTGGAACCAGGAAAGCGAGAGCACCGCTCCGCAATATTGGCAAAAGAAATAAAGATTCTCTTAGGACGGATCCTGTTAATTCAGGTAATTAAGCCTTGCGGATTTCCTGCAGGGCTTTTTTGTACTTTTGAAGCAAATTCTAAAGTCCTTTTTTATTATGTCTGAACTGAACCGACCCGCATTTTCTATCCTGGAATTAGCATCAGTTGGAGTGGGTTCTACTCCTGCTGAAGTTTTTCAAAATAGTCTTGATCTCGCCCAAAAAGCAGAAGAAATGGGCTATCACCGCTTCTGGCTCGCCGAACATCACAATATGAAAAGTATTGCCAGTTCGGC
>JBAWAB010000049.1:0-4153 GCA_049589035.1 Salegentibacter sp. | reverse complement strand
ATGCAGCAGATCTTCACGCTTGAGGTAAAGAGAAATATTTCCGCGGAAACGCCCAAGAAACTGCGTTTCAGACTGCATTTTAGAAGAAAAATCGAGGTGCTGCGACATGCCGCAAAGTTAGAAAGTAAAAGGCTTCCGCCAAAGCTAGAGATAGGCTAAAAATGCCCAAAATCGGCGGTGGGAAAGATAATCTTTGTGCCGCTCGTGGTGGTAAGCTTCCTTTTCAAAAGAAATATTCCGATAGGCCTTCATCTGGTCGCGATATTGCAGAAGCCGGATGAGATATTCTGCGAAATACCAGATATAGAAAGGCAACACCAGCAATTCGGCCTGCTGCCGCAAATGGATGCGTTCGTGATCTATGAAAATGCGATCTTTCATAAGATCTTCGCTCCTCATGATAAGAAAAGGCCAAAGACTCATTCCGTTAAAACGGTGCCCCAGCAGATGTTTGTTAACGATAAGGATCATGCTTTGAAGATAAGAAATTGTATTTTTGTGATATGAGTTTTCCAAAGAAAAGGATCCCTTTAGAAGAAGGCGATTATTATTTGACGCCCGAAGGATACAGGTGTTTCACGGAACAATATCATCTGAAGCGTGGTTACTGTTGCGAAAGCGGCTGCCGCCACTGTCCTTACGGCTACAACAAAAAAACTAACCAACAGGAACGAAAATAAAATGGATTTTAAAACGCAAATACTGGAAGGAATTCCCATGCAGCTTCCGCCAAAAAAGGCGTATGACGAGTCAGCAAATCACGCGCCAAAAAGAAAGGATATTCTCAACGATGAGGAGAAGAAACTGGCATTGAAAAATGCCCTGAGGTATTTTGATACCAGCCAGCATGAGACTTTACTCCCCGAATTTAGGGAAGAACTCGAGAAGTATGGCCGTATTTACATGTACCGACTGAAGCCCGATTACGATATGTATGCGCGTGCCATCGACGAATATCCCGGTAAGTGCACCCAGGCGAAAGGCATCATGCTCATGATCCAGAACAACCTGAATCCTGACGTAGCTCAACATCCGGACGAGCTCATTACCTATGGTGGCAACGGTGCGGTGTTTCAAAATTGGGCGCAATATCGCCTTACCATGAAATACCTTGCCGAAATGGAAGAAGACCAGACGCTGGCCATGTATTCCGGGCATCCGATGGGCCTTTTCCCATCGCACAAAAATGCCCCGCGAGTGGTAGTTACCAATGGAATGATGATCCCTAATTATTCCAAACCAGACGACTGGGAGAAATACAATGCACTGGGCGTCACCCAATACGGACAGATGACGGCGGGCAGTTATATGTATATAGGCCCTCAGGGGATTGTTCACGGCACCACAATAACGGTACTCAATGCCGGCCGTAAAATTTCTTCGGAAGGGCTTGCCGGAAAACTCTTCGTAACCTCGGGTCTTGGCGGCATGAGCGGCGCCCAACCGAAAGCCGGTAATATTGCAGGATGTATCACGGTATGCGCCGAAGTGAATCGCAAAGCCATCAAAACCCGCCATCGCCAGGGCTGGGTAGATGAAGTTACCGATAACCTGGAAGAACTGGCCCATCACGTGAGAAAGGCCAAAGCCAACAAAGAAGTAGTTTCTATCGCCTACCACGGCAACGTGGTCGAGGTCTGGGAGTATTTCGACAAGCAGGAAATAAAAATCGATATTGGAAGTGATCAAACCTCGCTCCACAATCCCTGGGCCGGCGGCTATTACCCGGTGGGCCTAAGCTTCGAGAAAGCCAATAAATTGATGTCTGAAGATCCTGAGGCCTTTAAAGTCAAAGTTCAGGAGAGCCTGAGACGGCAAACGGCGGCCATTAACAAGCATACCGACAAAGGCACCTATTTCTTTGACTACGGAAATGCCTTCCTTCTGGAGGCTTCCCGTGCTGGCGCCGATATTATGGCTGAAGATGGGAGACACTTCCGCTACCCTAGCTATGTTCAGGACATTATGGGACCTATGTGCTTCGATTACGGCTTCGGTCCCTTTCGCTGGGTTTGCGCCTCAGGAAAAGAAGAAGACCTCGATAAAACCGATAAGATCGCCACAGAGGTACTGGAAAAACTGAAGCAGGAAGCTCCCGAAGAAATTCAGCAGCAAATGAACGACAATATCCAATGGATCAAAGGCGCCCGTGAAAACAAGCTGGTGGTAGGTTCAAAGGCGAGGATCCTCTATGCCGATGCCGTAGGCCGCATCGAGATCGCCAAAGCCTTCAACGATGCCATTGCCGAAGGAAAGATAGGAACGGTGATCCTGGGAAGAGATCACCACGATGTCTCGGGCACCGACTCCCCTTACCGCGAGACCTCGAATATCTATGACGGATCGAGCTATACGGCCGATATGGCCATCCAAAATGTGATTGGTGACAGCTTTCGCGGAGCCACCTGGGTAAGCATCCATAACGGCGGTGGTGTAGGCTGGGGCGAGGTAATAAACGGGGGGTTTGGTATGATTCTTGAAGGAAATAGTGAATCCGAAGAGCGCCTGAAGGCGATGCTTTTTTGGGATGTGAACAACGGGATCGCACGACGTTCCTGGGCCAGAAACCAGGAAGCTGTTTTCACAGCTAAAAGGGCTATGCAGATGGAACCACGACTGAAGCTCACTCTCCCTAATATGGTCGACGAAGCTCTTTTGAAATAGTAACCACAATAACCACTAAAACTTTCACCTATGAAATTCTTGAAATTTACACCTGTTCTGCTCCTGTTTGTGGGTCTCTTTTCGTCCTGCAGCAGTGTAAGGGTCGCTTCCGATTACGACCGGGAAGCCAATTTTAGTTCTTACAACACCTATGCCTTCTTTAAACCGGGCATCGACAAAGCAGAAATATCCGATCTTGACAAGAAAAGGATCCTTCGGGCGATAGAAAATGAAATGCAGGCTAAAGGACTAACAAAGTCTGATAATCCTGATTTGCTTGTAAGTATTTTTACCAAGACCAATGAAAACATTAATATTTACCAGAATAATTACGGCTGGGGATATGGATGGGGCTGGCACCCATGGTACTGGGGCTCCGGTTACAATACCGTAGATCGCACCAGTGAAGGTACTCTTTACATAGATCTGATTGATGCCGGTCAGAAAGAACTGGTCTGGCAGGGAATGGGCACCGCAGCCCTTGCCGAAGAAGTGAGCAAGAAACAGGACCGCATCAACGAGATCGTGGGAAAAATAATGGAAAGATATCCTCCTTCCATAGAAAAGTAAAATTGAATGAAATGCCCCGAAAATCGGGGCATTTTTATTTTATACTGCTTTCTGTTGCCATTTTCGGAATTTCAGCTTATTTCCGTATCTTTAAATTCAATATTATTTAGTGCAAATGTATGCTGAACGAAATTGATTCCAACGAAGTATTAGATCGCCTGCCGGCACACCTTCAACAATATATAAAGCCGCAGAATTACGATGAATACACGCCGATTAACCAGGCGGTATGGCGTTATGTGATGCGGAAGAATGTGGATTACCTGAGCAAAGTTGCCCACGAATCCTATTTGGAAGGCCTCAGGCAAACGGGAATTTCTATCGATCATATTCCGAACATGTACGGGATGAACCGTATTTTAAAAGAAATAGGTTGGGCAGCAGTAGCCGTTGACGGCTTTATCCCTCCGGCTGCTTTTATGGAATTCCAGGCCTACAATGTACTGGTGATCGCCAGCGACATCAGGCAGATTGAACATATTGAATACACTCCGGCACCAGACATTATTCACGAAGGTGCGGGCCATGCTCCTATTATAGCCAATCCTGAATATGCCGAATACCTAAGACGCTTCGGGGAAATTGGCTGCAAGGCCATTTCCAGCGCAAAAGATTACGATATCTATGAAGCCATCAGGCACCTCTCTATTATAAAGGAAGCAGAAGATACTCCGGCCGGGGAAATCGAAGAAGCCGAAAAGAGAGTCGATGAACTGCAGAATAGTGCCGGTGAACTGAGCGAAATGGCACAAATCAGAAACCTCCATTGGTGGACCGTGGAATACGGATTGATCGGCAGTCTCGAACATCCGAAAATTTACGGTGCCGGACTTCTTTCCTCAATAGGAGAAAGCAAATCCTGTATGACAGATAAGGTGAAAAAGCTGCCTTATACCATAGAGGCTGCCCAGCAGGAATT
>JBAWAB010000048.1:0-2838 GCA_049589035.1 Salegentibacter sp. | reverse complement strand
TTTATTTCCTGTGGAAGTTCTTCGAAATACAGCTTATCTATAAAAGCGTGAGAAAGGGCATAAGCATCATTTAATACTAACACATCCAGCTGCTGGATCATCCTTCCAAAGGCAACGCCGGACTGCTCGGCCCAATCGCGTCCTTCTTCTTCCGTAGGGTTATTTCTGATGAATAAAACGTCCAGAACAGTACAGTCAATCTGCTTTTTCCTGGCCTTTTTATCCTGAAGCGCCTCCAGGAATTTGGCTGGAGACTTGGTTTTGGTATTTTTTGGAACCTGGGTGGTATTTATAGTTATAGGTTTGTCGTGGTGAAAATTAAAATCACCTACTCCCATAGCATAAACTTCGTGGCCTCGCTGATGGGCCGCGGTCATTAGGGCAACTGATGTTCCGCTTTTTTCGGATGCAACATCATTCAATACAAAGCATATCTTCATTCGCGTATCATTTGTGGCAGGGGCAAACCCTCCCGGATTAAATTGATTCTCTCGTTAAAATTTTCGTCTTTTAGATAACTGGGGCACAAGACTCCAGGTTTTAATACTTTTCTTTCGGTTAATTCTTTAATGATGCCCCTATGTTTCAGAGCAAATTTTCCGGCCAGCAGGGGTGCATATTCCCCGCCTTTCTGGAGGTATTCCCGCAACTGAACCAGGCCTTTCAGATAAATGATATCCTTGAGAAAACCACCACCCTGCATGATCCTGGAAGTGATATTGAAGGCACGTTCCTCAAAAAATCCGTAGTCCTTGTGAAGAATCCTGAAAATCTCAGTAAAATCACAGCCTTCCATCACCGCATGGCCCGCAACTACACGGCCCGCCAAAGTTCTCAGCCTGTTCGCGGTAAGGCCGTTCACCAGATATTCAGACATCACTGCGAGGCCTTCCTGTAGCGGATCGTAATCGGCAAGGCCTACGCTGAGTTGCTCCAGGGGTTGCTGAAGGCCGTTGTAGAAAGTGAGCATATGTGTGCCCACCTCGTGCTGAATAAGGGCCATAGCCTCGGTTCTTCTCATTTTGTAATCCTCGGGAAGGTAAAGCTCCCCCTTGCTCACCATTATGATGTTTACATCGCGGCGAATATGTACTTTACCCGTGAAATTTTCATCCTGTTCCCTGAAATAGTCAAATTCACGCCTGGCCATACTGCTGAAGGCTTTCGCATCGATAAGATCATCGGGATTCCGGTCATCCACTTCGTCAACTTCATTTAGGATATCTTTGGCCGCTTCAAAAAGTCCAGGTTCCACCCCTTTATGCAAGCGCATACTGGTATAGAAGAAATTCCGGGAGCCTCGTTCGCTCAGCATGGTGATCTGTTGATCGAGTTCTTCCCGTTTTTCACGAAAAATATAAGACATGGCAGGATCGTCAATTTCTTCGATCTTAAGGTTATAAAGTTCCCGCTTAAGAACGTCGGGATCTATGGGAAGTAGGCGATAATGATAGTCGAGAAGTTTTTCGTGATTGCTCTTGAAGAAGGTCTCCTTCATCTCGTGAATGTTCGCTGGAGAAACCAGCCATAAAAAGGAATAGGAATTCTCAATGCGACAGAGTTTTTTATCGATCTCAAAGACCTTGTCTTTCAAATATTTTCGACCCAGGGCGTTATAGCTGCCTACTCCCGATGAAGTCTGCACCCGTATGTAATCGTAAATGGCCTTATGAATAGATTTTATAATGTAATCGCGGTAATTTCTGAAGAAAACCGGGTAAAGCTTTCCTTCTTTACTGCGGAAGACTGGCGGGATTTCCAAACCAACAATAACGGCACCGCAATTCTTCGCCGTTTCCACGCTCAGCAGATCCTCGTCACCTTCTGCCTGCCGGTGTTTGGTATCTTTTATTTCAGCCTGAAGGTATAAGCCTGAATAGAGGGAATTGATGTTGTTAAGTTCCTTTTCGAGCACTTCCAGGCTGGTGGGTAATTTCTTTGCGGGTCCTTTGATACGAAAGCAATTGCTGCCTTCTTGTGCCGAATACATCTCGAAGAGCATATATGATTTAAACTTTCCGGAAAGTTTGTCTGAAATAGCAAATATCAGCTCTTGATAAAATTCAAAATTTGAGGTGCCTATGACCAGGTACGAAGCCTCGCTGATAACCATTCTTGCCATGCCCGCATCATTCTTCTTATGCCGGTAAATGACCAGGTACGGCAGGTCCTTTTCAATATGTAGTATTCCGCCGCCGGGAAGATCTGCGCTAACCTCGCCGTTGTTATCAAGGCTTGTTAAAATTTGCTTAACCGATTTTTCAGATAATTCCGAGATCTCAAGCATTATTGTGTACTTCTAAAGATTTTGTGGTTTTTAAATGCCGTAAATCCTCGTAACAGCAGCAAATGAGGCTGTAGGAACCCGGCGGTTTTTCTTCAATTTAGAAATAAAATAAAAGCTGAAACAGGGAAAGATCTACTTTGGCTTTTCTTTAAGAAAGCAGCAAGAAATCTTTTAATTCTATGGAAGATAAAAGTCAGGGATCTTTTATATTGGATTGCAAAATTATTTGTATTCGATATTATTTTTGTAGTTTAGTATGTTTTATATATATTTGAATATAAATAGTGAAATCTTTGCTATTGAGAATAAAGGATTCTAATATAAATTCATATAATAAAAATGACTACTTCACAGCCAGGCCAAAATGACGGAAAAAGATTGCAAACCGTCTTGGATTCACTTTATATTTCTGCCAATAAAATGGCCAACTTACTTGAATATAAGTCCCCAGCTTCTATTTATCATGTTTTAGAGGGACGCAATAAACTTTCATCTGATATGATAGAAAAAATAATAAAGAAATTCCCTTCGGTAAATTACAAGTACTTAAA
>JBAWAB010000047.1:0-10798 GCA_049589035.1 Salegentibacter sp. | reverse complement strand
TTATTACTGTTCGATAAGCTGAAGGGAACTCATCAATTAATTTAGACTTTACTTTTGTAAAGAACAGGAATTTTCTCTGAAAGTCCCTATAATCTGTACATGTTTAACATCTTATTAATTATTCGTTTAATTTTTAGATTCTCTTAAGATTCCGATATTGCTTAAGTCTTTATTATTGCAGGAAAGTCTTCGATGAAAATTTTTAATGATTTCTAACTCCTCATATATGTCTGATCAAGAAATAGTTCAAAAACTCAAACCCCTTGTGAAACCCTATGTACAAAATAAGGAGGGCCTGAAGAATTTTGATGAAAGCACCGACTTTCTCAAGGATCTGGAGATCAACTCAGCTAACCTGGTAGATGTGATCCTTGACGTGGAGGACGAGTTTGACATTACCATAGACAATGATTCCATGAATGGGATGCTCACTGTAGGTGATGCGAAGAACATCATAAGGCGAAAAATTGCTGAAAAGTGATAGGGAATGATATTATCGATCTTGGTCTTGCCAAAGAGGTGAGCGGCCTCAGGCAATCGCGTCTTTACCACAAACTTTTTACGCCTGAAGAACAGCAGGCCCTAAAAAAGGCCGAAGATCGAAATCTTCTTTTCTGGAAATTCTGGGCAATGAAAGAAGCTGCTTATAAGGCTCATCAACGAAGGTTTCGGCTTGCAAGATCTTTTGAGCCGACGAAATTTGAATGTACAAGTTCGGTAGGGGAAGAGTTGGTGAAAATTGGAGAACACACCTATTCCCTGCACACTTCAAGGACTGCCAAACATCTTCAAAGCGTAGCCGTGGCTTTTCCCGCTGAAAAATTTCAGCATGAAACTTCTGTGACTTCAGAAGAGACAAAAGAGAAACTTTTTGCGGCTGTTTCGGCCTGGAAGAAGATTCCGCAGGAAAAAATCTCCTTAGAAAAAGACAAAGATTCTGTTCCGCATTTAATGTACCAAAACCGCAATCTCAATTGCGCTTTTTCACTTTCCCATCACGGTAATTTTTCGGCTTACGTCCTCTCGTTAACGAACTGCTAAAAGCAGGTTAAACAGTATTAAAGGGGCTTGTTGAGAATTAGCTGAATTTGTATCTTGAAATGAACTAATTTAAAATTCAGAATTTATGAAGACCGTTGATAAGATGGAAGTGCTACACAGCCAGACAGCCGAATACGTTGAGCAGGGAGAAACCGGGAAGTTTTTAAAACTTATTCCGGATACTTTTATTATAAAAGGAAAGGAAAAAGACGGTGTTTTTAACCAGGGATACGCAATTCGTCATATAAACCGAAGGGATATTATTCTTATAGATGTGGTGGAAGAATCGACCAAAGATGCAGTGAAAAGACTGGTTAATGACGGGTATAACATCAAAGGGATTCTCATCACCTGTGATGGTATCATGAAAGATGCCTACGCCGATCTGAAAACAATCTCGCAGGATGCAGGCGGTGCGGCTATTTATGCACACCCAAGGAACAATTTTAAAGACCGCACGAAAACAAAAGATATTACAGGGAAAGATCCGGTATTGAAAAGTTTTGGTCTTAGCATCTACGATCTTCCCGGCAACGGCGGGGAATCTGTGCTTGTCTACTCCGATATTAACGACGGAATGCTTTTTCCCGGCGATGATGCAATAGGCTCGCCCTACGATTCCGATCTCAACACCTTCAGCCGCCCTGAAATGAAGAAACAAAATGATGATTTTGGACTTGCAGAAAGTTGGAGCGCCTTTGACGAAGAATTTGCCTATTTGTTCCCCCGCAAGGGAAAACCAGGCTTCAATTTAGAAGAGGGAGCACAACGCGATATTTTGATCAAGCTTAGCAGAAGTTAACAGGCTGTTGCTTTTTTTATAATCAGGGTTATTTCAAAGGAACTTTTGGTTTTGTCCTCGATTCACACGAATTCCAGACAAGATTTGATAAACTTCTTTCAAATAACCCTTTTTCTATGACTACTCCTGAAGTTTTTCTTCTTCTTTTCGTCTTTTTTCTTCATTTTCCTCTTTTTCGGCCTCTTCTTTGTTTTCCTCTTCTTCATTATAAACAAGCGGATGATCTGTTACTCCCAAGCCCACGATAAGGATAATATTGGCAATGGTCCCATACAACATGGTAATTACCGCCACCATTCCCCCGCCTAAAATAGCAGCCATCCCCAGACTTACATAATAGATAATGGCATACCAGGTTTCCGGTACATTCGAAGATTCGGTGAAAGGAAGGTTCAGCATCAAAAAAGTGATGATCGCGCTGATGATAAGAATGGTGTCAAATTTGGCTATTTTCAGCACATTGCGGTAATGCTGTTTGCGGAGGTTGGAATTCGAAGCGCGGCTAAGACTAAGTAAAGTGAGCATGAGAGCAAGGATAGTAGAGGAGCCCAGGATCACCGTATTGCAAAGCATATTGATTCCCGAAAGTGAACTTCCCAATAGTTCCTTGGCTTTATATCCCGAAACCTCTCCAAGAATATAGGTTCCCATTCCCATGACTATTGTAGACACGACTCCACCTACAATAGCGCGTTTTATAATTGTATTCATAGTAGAATTGAGTATTTAAAATTTTTTTCTTCTGGCATAGATAAATCTTTAAATTACTTTTTTGAGTTCAAAATGGGATATAAGATATTGTTAAATAGCCCTTTTAGTCCTCAAAAATGTGATAAATTAAAAGTTAAAACAGCTAACTATGTCCAAACTTAATGTCACCCAAAAATTAATAAAATCCCATTTACTCAAGGGCGAAATGGAACCGGGGAAAGAGATCGGCATCAAGATCGATCAGGCTCTTTTACAGGATGCCACTGGTACGTTAGTTCAGCTTGAACTCGAGGCAATGGGGCTGAAACGTGCTAAAACGGAAGTAGCCGTACAATATGTAGATCATAATTTGCTCCAAACAGATTTTAAGAATGCCGATGACCATGCTTTTTTACTCTCGGCTGCGCAGAAGTTTGGCCTTTGGTACAGCCGCCCGGGAAATGGCGTAAGCCACCCCGTACATATGGAACACTTCGGGAAACCCGGAAAGACCATGGTGGGATCAGACAGCCATACACCCTCTGCAGGCTCTCTGGGAATGCTTGCTATAGGAACTGGCGGCCTTGATGTGGCGGCAGCTATTGCGGGCCAGCCCTATTTCGTTAAAATGCCGCAGGTAATGGGAGTGAAATTAACCGGGAAATTGCCCGATTGGGTAAGCGCCAAAGACGTTATTCTCGAAATGCTTCGCCGTTATGATGTAAAAGGCGGGGTAGGAAAGGTTATCGAATATTATGGAGAAGGCCTGAAGCACCTGAGCGCGATGGACCGGCATGTGATTGCCAATATGGGCGCCGAACTCGGGGCAACCACTACGGTTTTTCCTAGCGATGAAGAAACCAGAAGATTTTTGAAATCTCAGCACCGAGAAGATGACTGGCAGGAATTGGTAGCCGATGAAGGTTGCAGTTATGACCTGGAAGACGAGATCATCCTCGATGATCTTATTCCACTTATCGCTTTGCCAACCAGCCCCGGGAACGTTGTTCCTGTGCGTGAGGTAGAAGGCCAGGAAATAGGGCAGGTGGTAATTGGATCTTCCGCCAATCCCGGCATTCGTGATTTCTGGATCGCAGGAGCCATTGTGGAAGGCAAAACAACAGATGAACGGGTGTCCTTTGATATTAACCCGACTTCACGGCAGGTAATACAGAACCTTATCGCCAATAAAGGCTTCGGAAATCTTATTGCTGCAGGAGCCCGTTTCCACCAGTCGGGCTGTATGGGCTGTATAGGAATGGGGCAGGCTCCGGCTTCCGATACCATCAGTTTGAGAACGATGCCAAGGAATTTTCCAAGTCGTTCAGGAACCGAAGATGACCGGGTACACCTTTGCAGCCCGGAAACCGCTGCGGCTTCAGCCTTAACCGGCAAAATTACCGATCCACGGGATCTGGAGAAGATCTACAACATGAAATATCCTCACTATGAGCAGCCTGAAGAGGAGATTATTAATACCGAGGAACTGGTGGCACCACCTGAGAATAACGAAGAAGTAGCGCTTCAGAAAGGTCCGAATATCAAATCGCTGCCTTATATTGAGCCGCTTAGGGAAGAATGTGATGTGCCGGTACTGCTGAAAATGGGCGATAATATTTCAACCGACGAGATCCTGAGGGCCGGGGCAGAAGTTCTGCCTTTCCGAAGTAACCTGCCGGAGATTAGCAAGTTCTCCTATTCGGTTATAGACGATACTTTCTATGATCGGGCGCAAAAGAGCAAGGAAGATTTCGGCGGCCATGTGGTCGTGGCAAAAGATAATTATGCCCAGGGCTCCAGCAGGGAACATGCAGCCCTTGCTCCTAAATACCTTGGCCAGGTCGCAGTGATCGCCAATTCCTATGCGCGGATCGCATGGCAGAATCTCGTGAATTTTGGGATTCTTCCTCTGGAATTCATCAATATTGAAGATTATGATAAGATCGAGCAGGGAGATATGGTTTCGCTAAAAAATGTCAGGGAAGATGTGAAGAATAGGAACAATATCAGGGTGCGGGTTACTAAACCAGATGATTCAGCCGAGCCTGTTGAGTTTGCAACAAAACATTCCATGAGCGACCGGCAAATACAAATCTTGCTGAAGGGCGGAATTATCAATGAATATAAGGACCGTCTCAATAATCAAAAAGTTCACGCCGTCGAAAAGAATACGGTTACCGATAACGAGCGGCAGCAGATAAAATAACCAATTCAGATTTTGCTTTCATAGAAAAAGCCACTTCAGTAATTCTGAAGTGGCTTTTTCGATTTATAAGATGGCCAATTCCTAATGCGTTCTCATCTTAGCCTTACGTTTCTTCAGCTGACTTTCAAGATCTTTTACAGTTGCAGCAACCGCCGCTTCAAAGCTATTTTTGTTAGATTCAGCAAAAAGCATGGGGCCGGGAATAGAAACACTGATGTTGCAGAAATGACCTGCGGGATCTTGTGCCTCATCCTGGCGAAAATGTACTTCGGCACTAATTATTCCGTCAAATTTTTCATCCAGTTTATTGAGTTTTTCCTGAGTAAAATCTTGTAGAGCTTCACTTTTTTCAAGGTGAACAAATTGAAATCTCGCTTCCATATTCTTTAAATATTTAGGTTAATTCAATAAATAAAAATTCCGAGGGCCTACCAAGCTAATTAAGGCTTTCTTGTGATAGATTTATGATTGCTTTAGAGTGGGAGAGAGGCAAAAGAATTGAGGGTACAAGGCAGGTGAGTGAATACCCGGGATGTTAAGGATACAGTTAAAACTTAGATAATTTTTTTTCAAAGAATGGAAAGACTTTAGCTTTAGCGAACCTCTTTTCAGAAAAAGAAGAGTCACAGCTGTACAGCAGTAATTTTGGAAGCGACGTAAGCCTATGAATAATCACAAGGAGCCCGAAAACAAAGAGAAGAAGCGCAAGGATATTGACAGGCAACTGGAAAAATCTTCTACTTCTGAAGAAAATACTGCTAAAAAGCACGATCAAATCCTGAAGCAACAATTGGAAGAAGGGCAGGAGATCTATGAACGCAGCATCATAAGTATTCTGCTAAGTTCCGTAACAGCCGGGCTCGAAATTGGCTTTAGTTATCTGCTGCTATGCAGTGTCTTCACTTTCTTTACGGGCAAACTGCAGGAAGAGACGGTTTTCAAGCTGCTTACCTTTGTTTATCCGGTAGGATTTATCATGGTGATTCTCGGAAAATCTATTCTTTTTACAGAGCAAACCTCCCTTCTCAGTCTACCTGTATTAAATAATGAGCGCTCCCTATGGAGCCTACTAAAAATGTGGGGTCTCGTAATCATGGGAAATCTTTTTGGCGGCTGGCTGATGGCTTTGCTCCTCATCTGGATTGGTCCTGCGCTTGGAGTCTTTGATAGATCGGCGGTGGTAACCATAGCCGACCACGTTACCGGTTATTCTCCCCTGGTAATCTTTGTGAGCGGTATCCTTGCCGGTTGGCTCATGGGCTTATTGTCATGGCTTCTCACTTCGGCGAAAGATACGGTGAGCCGTTTGCTGATCATTTACATGATCACGGCCGTTATGTCGTTTACCGGCCTTCACCACAGCATTATAGGGAATGTAGAAGTCTTTGGCGGGCTTATCACTTCAGCCTCGATTGATATCTTCGATTATCTGTCTTTTGAAGGTTTTGCTTTACTCGGAAATGCTATTGGTGGCGCCGTGTTCGTGGCATTATTAAAATATCGTGCCTTTGTGTACAATGTTACAGAGCCGGGTTCGAAAATATAAAATTCCGCAGTACTTTACTTTTTGATCTCATCGGCGATCTCTAGGTAGATCTGGTGCATTTTGGGCTCCTTCTCGCGTATCTTCTTCTTGATATCCTTCAGAATACCAGTGGCCTCATTGATGTCGATGTGATCAGCAAGCTGCACTTCCACAATAAGCAATACGGCATGCGGACCAAAATGCATGGTTTTAGGTCTGCTCCAATCTTTTACACTGTCAAAGGACCGAAGCACATCGGTAATCTTTTCGAGCTCATCGTCCTGTACACTTTCACCCACCAGCAGTCCTTTAGTCTCGTGGGCAAGAAACATGGCTACCGACAGGAGCAGGGTTCCAATAAGCAAAGACGCGATAGCATCATAAAGTGGGTTTTCAAATTGGTGGCTAAGAAATACTCCCAGGGCAGCAAAAACCAATCCTGTTAGAGCAGCCGTATCTTCGATGATCACTGCCATGGTAGAGGCATCCTTACTTTGCATAATATTGCGGATAAGATTCCCCGAATTGTTCTTGTCTTTATAAAAATGTTTCAGGGAAATGGTGAGGGCAGAACCTTCAAACACTGCGGAAGCCCCAATGACAATGTAATTCCAAAGCGGATCCTGAATCAATTCGGGGTGCTTCAGAGACATCACTCCTTCGTAGATGGCAAAGCCACCACCCAGCGCAAAGATCATGATGCTCACCACAAAACTCCAGAAATAAACTTCTTTTCCGTGGCCAAAAGGATGCTGCGGATCGGCTTCTTGCTCTGAGCGGCTTGATCCCAGTAACAGCAACAATCCGTCGCCGGTATCGACGGTAGAATGTATTCCCTCTGAAAGCATGGCAGAACTACCAGTGAAGAAAGCGGCTACGAATTTACTGATAGCTATTAAAACATTGGCTGCAATGGCTCCGTAGATTGCAATATTCGATTTGCCTGCCATAAATAAAGTAAATTTTTGGTTTATATTAGTTGAAATTGGCCGTTTTAAGGCCTGTTTCCAAAAAGTTACATAATTAGGAGCAGAAGCAGTAAACTTTAATATTTCTTTAATGCCAGACGTTAAAGGAGTTTTACAATCCTGACTTTTTTACTCCTGGATTTTTTCAGAAAGGGTATTGGTAGTCTGGATATATACCTGGGTAATCTGCGGGTGTATTTTCTTAATTTCAAGCCGAAGACTTTCCATCGTCTTTTCTGCCTGCTCAAGATAAAGATCGTCCCGAAGGTCTACTTCAATGATCAGCAGTATACTATCGGGCCCAAAATGCATGCTTTGAGGCATCGCCCAATCTTTGACATTGATATTGCGGGCGAGGATTTTTTCTACGGAATTCAATACTTCAGGACGGGCACTTTCTCCCAGGAGCAATCCCTTGCTTTCCCGGGCAAGAAAAGTGGCCACAACGAGAAGCAGGATACCAATAAGTACTGAAGCAGTACCGTCCAGATAAGGATTTTGAAGCTGTTGCGAAAGAAAAACACCCAGCAGGGCAATAGCCAAACCGGCCACTGCAGCAGAATCTTCAATAATAACCGCAAAGGTGGCCGCATCTTTGCTGCGGATGATACTGCTGATAAGGTTCCTGCTTCCTGCGCGCGATTTATTGAAGGTCTTTAAAGATAGATACAAAGCGGTGCCTTCAAAAACCAAAGCGGCAAAAAGCACGACATAATTCCAGGTGGGATCTTCAATAAGATGCGGATCCTGCAAGGCATGAATCCCTTCATAAAGTGCAAAACCGCCACCAAGGGAAAACACGAGAATGCTCACCACAAAGCTCCAGAAATAGACTTCTTTTCCGTAGCCAAAAGGGTGCATTTTATCGGGTGCCTGTTTTGAGCGGTTAATGCCGAGTAACAGCAGTAATCCGTTGCCGGTATCTACCAGTGAATGAATCCCTTCAGCCAGCATGGCCGAACTTCCGGTAAAGAAAGCAGCGATAAATTTGCTGATCGCGATCAGGATATTTGCGCCAATAGCGCTGTAAATCGCAATATTTGATCCGCCTGCGGCCATAGAAATCTGTGTTTCTTCCGAAAATAAGAAAATTAGTGCGAAGCCGGGGAAATAGAGGCTAGGGATTGGCTAAAATTTCACATTTTCGTGGAAATAAAAATCTGCCTGACAATCGAATTCCTCTAAAATTCGTAAATTAAATAGCTCGAACACAGCATATAGCTTTGCTGTGGACATTCAACTCAAAGAGAACCGAAAATATAGAAATTCATGAAAAGCGAAGCACCATCTGTTCTGAGAAAAATATTTTTCATCCTTCTTTCTTCTGCGCTGTTCCTCTTTTTCCTGCAGAGTTGTGGGGGAGGCCAGGGCACTACCTATAATCAGCCTAAAAATTACGATGAGTTAGATCAACTTGTTGAGAATCGGCATTTTGAAGTGGAGAACCAATGTACGATGCCGCTGGGCGGGAGCAGAATAGACCTTATTGGAAACACCAATTTCATCCGCTTTAAAGGAGATAGCGTGAACCTGTTTTTACCATACTTCGGGGTGCGGCATAGCGGCGGTGGCTATGGGGACGAAGGCGGAATAAAATATGAAGGAATTGCTGAAGACCTGAAGGTAGAAAAAAATCCGGATCAGAAGAAGATCGTACTGAAGTTTGGCGGGGAACAGGGCAGCGAAAACCTCGATTTTTACGTCACCCTTTTCTCAAATGGCAACACCAACACCTCGGTCACCAGTTCTCAACGCGCTACCATTTCTTACCAGGGCCACGTGAGCGCTATTCCCGAAAAAGAGCAATAGCAAAAGGTATATCACCTGCAAGGAAATTGCCCCCAGAGCTTGCCTACTTTTAATTTATAAAAGATGAAGAAAATTGTAATGTTGGCGTTCCTTGTATTTAGTTTTGTACAATATTGCAAGGCTCAGGCAAAGCTTAAAGGAAACGGGGAAGTGGTGACGGTTTCAGAAGAGATCAGGAAGAATTTTGACCAACTTGAGATCTCAGATAATCTGGTGGTTGAGCTTTCCCAGGGATCAAGGAATTCCTATACACTTAGCACAGACGAAAACCTGGTAGATGCCGTGGAAATCACAGTTGAAGCTAACACGTTGAAAATTAGGACAAACAAGAAGATCACCGGGAGCAAAGAGTTAAAAATTCAGCTCGAGGTAAAAAAACTGAAACATGTGCAGTTAAAGGATGATGCCAGGCTGCAAACCAACGAGACCCTCAAGGTAGATGATATGGGCATAGACGCTAATAATTCGGCTAAATTCGATCTGGAGATAGAAGCTTCCGGGAATCTTAGATTGGTGATGTATAAGAACAGCGGCGGGAAACTCAAAGTAAAATCCAAACACGCCGAAATAGAAATGCATGACCGAACCGATCTTAAAGCCGATTCAGAAAGCAACGAGCTGAAAGTTTCCATGGAAAATTCCGCAGAACTGCAGTTAGAGGGAAAAGCTGATCACGCAGAATATCGCCTGGAAAGTTCCTCGGCATTAAAGGCAAGGAAAATGAAAACTCGCATAGCTGAAATTTTTAGCCGTAACAGATCGGATATTTACGTGCACGCCAGTAAGAAACTGGAAGTAACCGCTGAGGGGAAAAGCCAGGTCTATGTGTATGGTCATCCCGATATAGAATTGAAGGGCCTCACTGATAGCTCACGAATTATTAAAAAGTAGATTGTTTCGGAACAAAGGGGGCTTTCTGAAATAACCTATTTTACATAATATAAATTATAGTTCGTTTAATTGATTAGAAAATAAGGCTTATCAGCATTCTTAGGCATGACCGCCGATATAAATCCTGCTTTATTTTTTTCTATCAGCCTTCATTTGTTCGAACAATTCCTTAAACAAACCGCGAGCGATCAATAGTTTCATAATTTCATTGGTGCCGGCATAAATTCTGGCAACTCTATTATCAGCATACATACGTGCAATTGGATAATCCCACATATAGCCATAACCTCCAAATAACTGCAGGCATTCATCGACCACTTTACTGTGCATATCAGTTGCTGAATATTTCGCCATTGAAGCACTTTCTGCGGTTAGTTGATGTGTTGATAATAACATTGTACATCGATCCAAAAAGGCCTGGTGAACCTGTAATTGCGTAGCGCATTCGGCAAGCTTAAATTGTGTGTTTTGAAATGCTGCAATGGGTTTTTTAAAAGCGGTTCTTGTAGAGGTGTATTCAACGGTATTTTCTAGAGCACCTTCTGCACCCCCAATAGCATTTAGCGCAACTATTAAACGCTCTCTTGCCAATTCGGTCATCATAATTTTAAAACCTAATCCTTCTTCTCCTAATAAATTTTCTTTCGGAACCTTAACATTATCGAAAAATAATTCGCAGGTATCCTGGGCTTTCATCCCTATTTTTTTGAGGGGATTTCCCTTTTCAAAGCCTTCAGAATCACCTTCTATAATTAATAAAGACACGCCTTCTTTCTCTGTTCCTTTCCTGGTTTTGACAGCTACTAAAGAAAAATCACACATAAAACCATTTGTGATGAAGGTTTTCTGTCCATTTACCAAATAAT
>JBAWAB010000046.1:0-2794 GCA_049589035.1 Salegentibacter sp. | reverse complement strand
TTTGATGGATAATGTCTACTCCCAGTTCCAGGGCTCTCCTGTAAAAAAGATCGTCAAGGTTGTAACGGCTAACGCCCAGCCCGCCCAATGGCAGCAAGGAACGAACCAATTTGCCCGAGACGGTGCTGTACTCCAGATAGTCGATCTCAGCAGGTCGAAGGCTGCTCAGGGAGACACCGATAAAATTCATGTAATCAAGAATTTCGCGTGAAAGATATTCCCCGCATACCTTATGGTGCGGAAAACTGTCCTTTTCAAAAAGACAGACATCAAGGTCGTGTGTAGCAAGATGGATTGCTGCAGTTAAGCCCGCGAGCCCACCACCTACTATGGCAACATCTTTCTTTTTCATCTTAGTAAGATAGCGAAAAACAAAAAAATCCCGGCATTATGCCGGGATTTTCTTACTGTTAAATCACCAAATTATTGCTCGTTGGTAGCTTGCTTGGCTTCTTCTTTTAGTTGATCATTTGCTACAATAGCAATTTCTACACGTCGGTTCTTAGCGCGGCCTTCGGCAGTACTGTTGTCATACTTAGGCTGAGCTTCTCCGTACCATTTAGTATCAAACCTGCCGCGGTCGAGACCCTGGCCAAGGAGGTAATTGGTCACCGCCTGAGCCCTGTTCTTGGAAAGGGTGAGGTTATAGCTTTCGCTTCCCGTATTGTCGGTATGTCCTTCCACAAGGATATTGGAATTTGGGTATTCCTTTAAAATACCGGATAAACGGTTGAGCGTTTCTTCCGATTTCGCGTTAATATTAGCTTTATCGGTAGCAAAATAAACCCCGCTGGATTCATCAAAGGTCACGTTGATCCCTTCTCCAACTCTTTCTACTTCAGCTCCGGGAACCTCCTGTTCGATCTGCTTGGCTTGTTTGTCCATACGATCCCCAATATAGGCTCCGGCAGCACCACCCACTACACCACCAATGATGGCGCCCAGGGCAGTATTCCCGCCGGTATTGTTTCCAACCACGCCACCTATTGCGGCACCACTGGCTGAACCAATTACGGCTCCTTTTTGTTTATTGTTGGCATTTTTTACTGCATCACAACTAAATAACAGACTTGCTGCTATTAGCATTGTAAACATTCTGTTTATGGTCGTCTTCATAGTCTATCCTTTTTGAGATTAAATTCTGGTAAAATTCATTCTTATTACGAAGGGCTTTCCTTCGAGACTCACGGTTTGTTCCCAAACCATGGTATCCTGGGTTAGGGTTTTCAGGTTTAGCCTGAATCCCTGATCACCCGTAGTAGATTTGTGTTTTTCATTCGTGGGTTTCAAAAGAAAATCATACATACCCTGGGGTGTGTTTTCTTCATCTACAGACCAGTTGAAATAGTTCGTACCGCCATTGCAGCCGGGACCCTGGATTTCGTAGTTGCCCTGATTGTTATTGGAAACAAAGGTCCAGGTGCTGTTCTCGAAACAGGAAGCCGAAGCCTCGTTAAAGAGAGTGACGTCAAACTCCCCAGTATTCTGAGGATAAGTAACGCTGTTAAGGGCCCAGGTACCATCAAAGGTTTTACGGGCTTGTTTAGCTACTTTACTGGTTCCCCCGCATGAGGTAATGAGTACGGCTACTACGGTGATAAATAAAAACTTTTTCATTGTTAAGTTCATTTTTAAAAACAAAACCCAATGTATTTCCTGGTTCGCACCATTCCTCTACATTGGATTTATGTTGATGAGTTTTGTATTAGCTTCTGAACAGTCGGCTGATGAGTGCTATTACCAGTAGTACAATAAAGATGTAAAAAATGATCTTAGCAATATCTGCGAAACCCTCTGCTATCCCTCCAAATCCGAAGATGGCGGCTACCAAAGCAATGATCAGGAAAATAACGATTAATCGTATCATAATATTAGATTTAGTGATTAGTTAATTCTAAATTACGTTACGGTTTTCCGCTGCACAAAAGATTATTAATACTTTAACAGTGAACTCGTTAAGTTTTCTTAAGGATTTGCAACGAAAGAAGTTAAAATACTAATATTCTATTAATTTCCGGATGTTTTCCCTTAATCGTTGCTTCGGAAGATATCCTGCTTCGAGAGCAGCTGCGAATGGAACAGGCGTTTCCAGGCTCCCCACTCTTATCACCGGGGCATCGAGAAATTGGAAACATTCTTCGGTAATTCTGGCCGCAATCTCTGAAGCCAGGCTTCCGAAGAGGGAGTCTTCTGTAAGAATAAGGACTTTTCCCGTCTTCTTTACTGAAGAAAAAACCGCTTCCCAGTCTAAGGGCTGGAGAGTGCGCAAGTCCAGCAGATCGGCATTAGAAATTTCCATTTCTTCCAGGGCCTCCAAAGCCCAGTGTATTCCGGCACCATAGGTAATGATGCTCAGGTTTTTGCCTTCTCTAAGAGTGGCGGCTTTTCCGAACGGAAGGGTGTAATAATCTTCCGGTACTTCCTGTCTTATACTGCGGTATAGCCCTTTATGTTCAAAAAACATTACGGGATTTGGATCATTAAAGGCGGTATTGAGTAAACCCTTGGCATCACAGGGAAAGGCAGGATACACGACCTTGAGACCTGGAGTTTTGAGGAACCAGGCTTCATTCGTCTGACTGTGAAAAGGCCCTGCACCTACTCCTCCCCCGCAGGGCATCCTGATAACCACATCGGCCGGCTGATTCCAGCGGTAATGCACCTTGGCAAGGTAATTAACAATAGGATTGAACCCTGAAGTGGCAAAATCGGCGAATTGCATTTCCATCATTGCCTTCATTCCATTTATGGAAAGGCCCATGGCAGCACCTACCACAGCAGATTCGCAAATAGG
>JBAWAB010000045.1:0-8756 GCA_049589035.1 Salegentibacter sp. | reverse complement strand
GCTGCGGCTATTTGTAATGGTGGTGGCGGTGCATCGGCAATGGTGATACAAAGAGAACTTTAATCTTCCCGTTAAAAGACAAAAATCCCTGAATGCAGTACGGAATTTGCCATTTAAGCATAGTACCTCTTCGCGCTTCAGCTTCCGATCAAAGCGAAATGGTATCACAACTTCTCTATGGAGAACATTTTAAGATTCTGGAAGAACGGGCTAACTGGAGTCATATCCGCACTGCATTCGATGGTTATGAATCCTGGGTGAGCAATAAGCAGTTCCTGAAGACCGATGAAGAGACCTATCTCCGGATGAATCAGGAACCACTTAGGCTTTCAGCAGATCTTCTGGAATACATAACCGACCAGAATGGGCAATTAATGCCTGTTCCAATGGGTGCAGTGGTAAATCCCAGCACGGTCTTTGGGCATATTTATGAGGGAGTTTCAGTTACAGGAATCAAGCAGAAAGGAAATTTGATAAATACCGCCTTGCTTTATCTGAATACACCTTACATGTGGGGCGGCAAATCTCCTTTCGGAATAGACTGCAGCGGACTGACGCAAATGGTCTATAAAATGAACGGCTACAGCCTGAAAAGGAATTCTGCCGAACAGGCCAAACAGGGCGAACCCTTAAGTTTTATCGAGGAAAGTGAACCAGGTGACCTTGCCTTCTTTGATGATCGCGAAGGAGTTATCAACCATGTAGGAATTGTGATGCAGGACAATTATATTATTCATGTGGATGGAAAAGTGAGGATAGACCGTATCGACCATTCCGGGATATTCAATGCCGGGCTGAGGAGACACACGCACCAGTTACGGGTGATCAAAAAGATCATTTAGCAGAAGAAGATTCAGAAAAATCTCGAAAAACAAAAAGGCCGCTGAAATCAGCGGCCTTTCTTATGAAATGAGATTCTAAGGTTATTGTTGTTGTTTCTCCAATAAAGCTTTCATTTCCTTAACCTTTTCAGGCTTATCAAGCTGACCATACATATTCATTGCAGTTCTAACCGCATCGGTATTGGTAGGATCGTTCTCTACAACTTTTTCAAGATAAGGAATCGCTTCTCTATAAATATCCTTACGTTGCTCCATTAATTCATCATATCTCTTATTGTCTTCCTTGCTCATTCCAAGGCCGTTCATTTCGTCAATAAGGGCTCTTTCTTTGGCAAGAATAGCAACCACGATGTTCATTCTCGCATCGTTCATTTCAGGATCAAGTTCAAGAGCTTTTTTGTAGTATTTAACCGCTTCGTCGTTGTTTCCAAGTTCCGCGCTGCTTACTCCAAGATTGTAGTAAAGTGAAGCATTGTCTGGTTCTTTTTCAACGATTTTTTCCATCAGTTCCTTGTACTTGTCTTTCTTACCCATACGGTAGTACATATCGGCTTCAGCCTGTAGCAAAGAAATATCATCGGGATTTTCAGCTTTGGCTGCATCCATGGCAGCTATTGCCTTGTCGTAGTCTTCCTGCGCGATATAGATCCTAGCGATCAAACCTGCAATCTCTCCTTTTTTAGATGGAATCTTTTCATCAACAGGATCTTTATACTGTCCACTCTTAATGAATAATTCTCTCTGTTGTTTAGAAGGCATTTTTTCCTGCTCTCCGGTTTCTACATTGGTAGCCAGGTAGTTCATACCAGAACCATCGTAGTCCATCTTTTTAAGATCGTTTAAATATTCCAGCGCAGTATCATAATCTTCTCCCTGGAGGGCGCTGTTAGCAGCATAATAAAGATAGATAGTATCCTGGGTGTTAAGCTTATAAGCAGTATGAAGTTTATCGGTAGCCTGTCCGAATGCTTTTTTACCCTGATCGGCTACAGCAGAATTAAGAAGCTTGGTTGTAAGATTGTTTAAGCCTTGTTTAGCTTCTTCATTCCCCATATCGGCAGCCTTTTGAAAAGCATCGGCAGCAACCTGCGCATCTTCAGCAGTGATATTATCTCCACCTCCAAGATAGGCCTGACCTTTATAAAAGTAGAACCTTTCCTGCCATTTATCATTGGCTTCAGAAAGCATGGATTCTGCTTTGGTCAAATCGGTTTTAGCTTCAGCGTAGTTTCCATTTTCAATGGCGTCGCCGGCATCTTTAATTTCACTTTTTTGCGCAACCGCTGCCAGAGAAAGTAAAGACAGGGAAACGGTAAGAATATTAGTCTTCATTTGTTTTGGTTTAATTGATTTTGTTTTATTCCTCACTGTTGTCTGCAATAGTTGTGCCATCTGTGCCTTCCCCAGCCTCATCAGGTGTTTCGGCATCTTCCATATTCTCTACATCATCCTCATCATGAAGCACTTTTGCAACCGCTGCGATAGCGTCGTTACCTTTTAGATTTATCAACCTAACCCCCTGAGTCGCACGACCCATAACGCGTAGGTTGGAAACCTCTAATCTTATAGCGATACCCGACCTGTTAATGATCATAAGATCGTCCTGATCGGAAACATTTTTGATGGCGACAAGATGTCCGGTTTTATCAGTAATAGAGATGGTTTTCACTCCTTTTCCACCCCTGTTGGTGATACGATAATCGTCAAGTTTGGATCGTTTTCCGTAGCCATTTTCAGAAACTACCAGGATATCAGAATCCTGTTCATTTACTGAAATCATTCCCACTACTTCATCGTGGTCGCCGGCAAGTGTGATCCCGCGTACCCCGGAAGCGTTTCGTCCCATTGGACGGGTCTTGCTCTCTTCAAAACGAATGGCCTTTCCACTCTTTACAGCCAACATCACTTCACTGTTACCATTGGTGAGTTTTGCTTCCAGCAATTCGTCATCTTCCTTAATAGTGATCGCGTTGATCCCGTTTGTTCTTGGTCTTGAATACTGCTCGAGCGAAGTTTTTTTCACCTGACCTTTTTTAGTGGCCATGATCACATAGTGATTGTTGACATATTCCTCATCCTTGAGATCCTGTGTACAGATGAATGCCTTCACTTTGTCGTCTGGCTCAATATTGACAAGGTTCTGAATAGCCCTTCCTTTAGAAGCCTTACTTCCTTCAGGGATTTCATACACCCTCATCCAGAAGCATTTTCCTTTTTGAGTGAAAAACAACATGTACTGATGGTTCGTTCCGGAGAAAAGATATTCAAGGAAATCTTCATTCCTGGTAGTGGAACCTTTTTGGCCAACTCCTCCCCTGTTCTGGGTCTTATATTCGTTCAGGGAAGTCCTTTTTATATACCCGGCGTGAGAAATGGTGATCACCACTCTCTCATCTGGAATCATATCTTCTATGCTAAGATCTCCTCCCGAGTACTCTATAGTAGAACGGCGCTCATCGCCATATTTCTCTTTTACCTCTATCAATTCGTCCTTGATAACCTGCATTCGGCGCTCCTTACGAGCCAGGATGTCTTTTAGATCTTCAATGGTTTTCAAAATTTCATCGTACTCCGCACGAAGTTTATCCTGTTCAAGACCGGTGAGCTGTCTCAATCGCATCTCAACGATAGCGCGCGCCTGAACTTCAGTTAGTTCAAAACGCTCTATCAGTTTTTCGCGTGCTTCTTCAGCATTATTTGAACTACGAATCAGCGCAATTACCTCGTCAATATTATCAGAAGCAATAATAAGACCCTGCAGGATATGAGCCCGGTCTTCAGCCTTTTTCAATTCAAATGTTGTTCTTCGAACGACCACCTCATGACGGTGTTCCACAAAGTGATAAATAATATCCTTGAGATTCAACATTTCTGGCCTTCCATTTACCAGTGCGATGTTGTTTACACTGAAAGAGGTTTGAAGCGCAGTATGTTTAAATAAGGTATTCAGTACAATATTTGGAATGGCATCTCTTTTTAGTTGATATACGATGCGCATCCCATTCCTGTCCGATTCATCCCTGATCAGGCTGATTCCCTCTATTTTCTTATCATTAATAAGGTCAGCAGTCTTCTTGATCATATCGGCCTTGTTCACCTGGTAGGGAATTTCAGTAACTACGATACTCTCCCGTCCATTTATTTCTTCCAGGCTGCTCTTGGCACGTATTACAATCCGGCCTCTCCCGGTCTTGAATGCTTCCCGCACGCCGTCATATCCATAAATGATTCCACCCGTAGGGAAATCGGGTGCCTTGATATGCTCAATAAGTTCATCAATTTCGATGTCATGGTTATCGATATATGCGATGGTCCCGTCAATAACCTCTGTGAGGTTGTGCGGTGCCATGTTGGTAGCCATTCCTACCGCAATACCACTTGCTCCGTTCACCAACAGGTTAGGGATCCTGGTTGGCATAACTACAGGCTCATTTAATGAGTCATCAAAGTTAAGCTGAGTATCCACTGTTTCCTTGTCGATATCGGCAAGCATATCTTCACTAATCTTGCGCATCCTGGCTTCGGTATAACGCATTGCCGCAGGACTGTCTCCATCTACAGAACCAAAGTTACCCTGGCCGTCAACGAGCATATAACGCATACTCCATTCCTGCGCCATCCTCACCATAGTATCATAGACCGAAGAATCACCGTGAGGGTGATATTTACCCAGAACTTCCCCTACAATCCTGGCTGATTTTTTATAGGCCCGGTTAGAGAGTACGCCAAGTTCATACATCCCGTACAGCACCCTTCGGTGCACCGGTTTCAACCCATCACGCACATCAGGAAGGGCACGTGACACAATGACCGACATTGAATAATCAATGTAGGCCGATTTCATTTCATCTTCAATGTTGATAGGAATTAGCTTTTCTCCTTCAGCCATATTAAAAAGTTTAATTTAGTTCTAAAATCTAACGTGCCAATTTACATATTTTCCCGTTGTTTCACGGCACTTCAGCCCTCACTTTTAACAAATTTTATTAACAAATATTTAGTGCTGTTTCGTTGATAAGTTCATTACATTCCTCTTTGAATATTAAAAGTTATTTTGTCAATTAGCTTTGACCTCAGAGTTTAGGTATAGTTTTTGAAATTTCTGAGGTAAATAATCAAGAGAGAAAGGAATTAAAATGGATGATAATTTTTCACCAAGAGTAAAAGATGTAATTGCTTACAGCAAAGAGGAAGCTCTTAGGTTGGGCCATGACTTCATCGGCACCGAGCATCTTATGCTTGGGTTGTTGCGTGATGGAGACGGCAAAGCCATAGATATACTTACTGCTTTAGATATAGACCTGGGTCATTTGCGAAGAAAGGTTGAGATACTTAGCCCCGCAAATCCCGACACCGCAATGGTATCAAACGAAAAGAAGAATCTGCACCTCACCCGGCAGGCAGAACGAGCCCTGAAAACCACTTTTCTGGAGGCTAAGCTTTTCCAAAGTAGCTCCATCAATACCGCCCATTTGCTGTTGTGTATTTTGAGAAATGAAAACGACCCTACTACCAAGCTTTTAAATAAGCTGAAAATAGATTATGACGGGGTTAAAGATCAGTTCAAATACATGATCGCCAATGACGATGACGATTTCTCTGACAGCCCTGCTGCGGAATCATTTTCAGATGAGACCGGCGATGATGCCACAAGAGATAATCCTTTTAGTGGTGGTGGCAGTGGTAGCAGTGCAGGAAAAACTGCAAAGAAATCAAAAACTCCGGTTTTGGATAACTTCGGAAGGGATCTAACGGCTCTTGCTGAAGTAGATAAACTGGATCCTGTAGTGGGTCGCGAGAAAGAGATCGAAAGGGTTTCCCAGATACTGAGCCGTCGTAAGAAAAACAACCCGCTCCTTATTGGAGAACCCGGGGTTGGTAAATCGGCGATTGCTGAAGGTCTGGCTTTACGAATCGTACAAAGAAAGGTATCAAGGATACTTTTTGACAAACGCGTCGTGACACTTGACCTTGCCAGTCTTGTCGCGGGAACAAAATACCGCGGACAGTTTGAAGAAAGGATGAAAGCCGTGATGAACGAGCTGGAAAAGAATGATGATATTATTCTTTTCATTGATGAGATCCATACGATTGTCGGCGCCGGTGGCGCGACAGGAAGCCTGGATGCCAGCAATATGTTCAAACCCGCTTTGGCAAGAGGAGAGATTCAATGTATCGGCGCCACTACTCTGGACGAGTACCGACAGTATATCGAAAAGGACGGGGCGCTCGAAAGACGGTTCCAGAAAGTGATTGTTGAACCTACTACTGTAGATGAAACCATAGAGATCCTCAATAACATCAAGGATAAATATGAAGATCACCACAATGTGACTTATACCGACGAAGCCATTGAAGCCTGTGTGAAATTGACCAATAGGTATATGACCGACAGGTTTCTTCCGGACAAAGCGATTGATGCCCTGGATGAAGCGGGTTCCCGCGTGCACATTACCAATATAGATGTACCAAAACAGATCCTTGAACTTGAAAGGAAACTGGAGGAAGTTCGTGAAAAGAAAAATTCTGTGGTTAAAAAGCAGAAATATGAGGAAGCAGCCAAACTGCGCGATGACGAAAAAAACCTCGAAAAAGAGCTGAATCTCGCCCAGGAAAAATGGGAAGAAGAATCTAAAAAGCATAGAGAAACTGTAAGCGAAGATAATGTAGCCGACGTGGTGTCAATGATGACGGGAGTACCTGTGAACCGAATTGCTCAAACCGAAAGCAATAAACTGGTAGAACTGCCTAAAAAGATCAAAGGAAAAGTTATTGGGCAGGATGAGGCTGTTGCGAAGGTTGTGAAAGCTATTCAGCGTAACCGTGCGGGACTAAAGGATCCAAATAAACCAATTGGTTCTTTTATTTTTCTTGGGCAAACCGGGGTTGGTAAAACCCAGTTAGCCAAGGTGCTGGCTCGTGAATTATTTGACAACGACGATGCTCTTATCAGGATCGATATGAGCGAATACATGGAGAAGTTTGCCGTTTCCAGATTGATCGGGGCGCCTCCGGGATATGTGGGTTACGAAGAAGGTGGCCAGTTGACGGAAAAAGTCCGCAGAAAACCTTACGCAGTGATCCTTTTAGACGAGGTAGAAAAAGCACACCCCGATGTCTTCAATATGCTATTGCAGGTATTGGACGATGGTTATCTTACCGATAGCCTTGGCCGCAAGATCGACTTTAGAAATACGATCATTATTATGACGTCGAATATTGGAGCCAGAAAGCTGAAAGATTTTGGACAAGGTGTTGGTTTCGGAACTGCAGCAAAACGTTCTCAGGTGGACGATAATGCAAGAAGCGTTATCGAGAATGCACTAAAGAAAGCTTTTGCTCCCGAATTCCTTAACAGAATTGACGACGTGGTGATCTTCAATTCTCTCGAAAAAGAAGATATATTCAAGATTATCGATATCGAACTGGCAAAATTGTTTGATCGTATTGGAGGACTTGGTTATAAACTTGAGCTGAGTGACAAAGCCAAAGGTTTCATTGCCGAAAAAGGTTTCGACAAACAGTACGGTGCAAGACCTCTCAACAGGGCTATTCAAAAATACATAGAAGATGCCCTTGCTGAAGAGATCATCACCTCAAAACTTTCGGAAGGAGATACCATTTTTATGGATCTGGACGAGAAGAAGGACGAGCTCACTATTTCTATCGATAAAAAGGTAAAAGAGACGAAATCTTAAGATTTCGGTATTAATAAATGTATTTAGGAGCCGCAGGAAAATTTTCCCTGCGGCTCTTTTTTTTCTTTTTACTGATCGCGGAATAGACTAATTTTAAGCAATTAATCCCGCTTTAAATGTTAGCCAAGAAACTCAGGCTTAAGTTCGCCGAAGTGACTATTCTGGACAGGATCCTTATCGCTGAAATAAAAGAAGGTTTTCTTTTGGATTCCAGCAGCAATAAGGAGCTTCTCGATCTGGGCCGGAAGTATTTCGGGGAAAGCACCTACGGCTATATCTCTAACCGGGTAAACTCTTATGCCGTAGACCCCATGGTTTACCGTGATTCGGCGAAGGTCCAAAATCTCAAAGCCATAGCAGTAGTAAGCAACAGCGAGATTGCCAGAGCCAATGCCAGACGGGTGGAACGCCCTTTTTACAGAAAGGGAAATGCTTTTGATGTATTCAAAAACCTTGAAGAAGCTGTAATATGGATAAAACAGCAGCTCTAATCATGCAGAAAATCTTCACTTTGGAAAGATTTCAGGAAATCCTTGGCTTTTTTTATAAAAGGAGCCATCGTCGCATCTTCCTTCAGCACCGGCACCTCTTTTCTAAAGTTCTCCAGAACCTCTTGAAGGATTGGGGAGGTCTTTGCCGGCTCCCGAAAATGCATGGCCTGTGAAGCATTAAAAAGTTCAATTGCCAGGACGCTGTTCACATTCTCGATCACCCGTTGAAGTTTGGTAGCGCTATTAGCGCCCATGCTCACGTGGTCTTCCTGACCGTTTGAAGAAACAATAGAATCTACAGAGGCAGGTACTGCCAGTTGCTTATTCTGGCTCACGATGCTGGCGGCAGTATACTGCGGAATCATAAACCCGCTGTTCAGACCCGGATTTTCCACAAGGAAATTTGGTAGCCCCCTAAGGCCGGAAACCAGCTGATAAATGCGACGTTCAGAAATATTGGCCAGTTCTGCCATCGCGATCGAAAGATAATCTAATGCAAGAGCCAGCGGTTGTCCGTGGAAATTTCCGCCCGAAATGATCTTGTCTTCATCAATGAAGATATTCGGATTATCGGTTACTGAATTGATCTCGGTTTTTATGGTTTTTCGCACAAAGGCCAGAGTATCTTTGGTAGCACCATGTACCTGCGGCACACAGCGAAAAGAATATGGATCCTGAACATTATCCTTTTCCTTTTTAGCGATCTCACTACCATCCAGAAAAGT
>JBAWAB010000044.1:0-1975 GCA_049589035.1 Salegentibacter sp. | reverse complement strand
CTAAAAACCGACCATTGCGGCCTGATTATTTTCAGAAAAAAATAAAGCGCGACAAGTTGAAGGACGACCCCAGCGCCATTCAAAATCAGCAGCATGGGATGTGGCGCATACCAGCCCACCGGCAGGGCGAGGCTCAAAATGGTGGCGGCAATGATGAGAAAATAGAATTTTTTAAATTCCTTTTGGTCGATTTTAAGTCCGCTCTTGTTAAGGGTTTTAAAGAAAATTGCCAGCACGGCCAGTAAAAACCAGCCGTTGAACTGGAAATGTAGAAAGAACTGAATAGCAATATTGTAAAATGGCGAACCTGCTCCTGTCATTGCCACCGCCGGGCCAAGGCACCAAACCCCTAATGTTGAAAGCAACATGAAAAGGAGGGAGGCTTTCAGCAGTTTTTTCTCGGGTAACTCATTTTCTGCTTCATCTTTCCATACCAGCCGGGCGAAATAATAACTGCAGAAAATGTGCAATGTTGAAAAAGTAATGGAAACCGCCGCATAGCCTTCAAAAGGAAAACTTAAAACCATGCCGATGACCGCGAATTCTGTCACCCAGAACAGGCGTTTGTATATTTTTCGTGGTTTCGGAATGAACCGCCAGACAATTAAACTATAGAGCATCAGGTAGACCCAGCCGAGCATCGCCGTGTGCGAATGGGCATGGGTAAGGAACCGAAAATTGAAACCGTCCAGGGGATTTACGAACATGTATCGCAGAAAAAGCCCGAGAAGGGCGGCTATCAGAAAATTGGTAAGGCAGGTGAGCACCCAGGAGCGTTGCATGGGATTAATTTAATATTTACAGTTTAGGTTTCAAAGATATAGAAGTTTCAGGGGAAGCCGATTCTTCGCCCTTACGAATCTTGAAAAACTGATGAGCATCATCTGTTCTTTTTCCAAAATAAGTACCTTTGCGCAAACTCTATTCTTGAAGATAGCCGCTAAATATTGCCTGGTTTTTAGCTTTTTGTTCTCGACCTTGTTCTATAACATCAGGTTTAGCTATCTCGTGATCTATCATGATCTTTTCAACGATAGTTTTACTGAGCTTTACTGCGTAAATAAGGACAAGCCCGAACTGCATTGTAACGGGCAGTGTCATATGGACATGGCGGCCAAAGATCTTAATAAGAAAAAGAAATCTGCTCCCGCTCTTCGGAACGAGATCACCTTTTTCCTGAGCCCGCTGTTCAGCTTTAAAGCTTTGTTGCGCCCGGCAGCCAAAATAGAAGGTTTCTTCTACTCCAATACCTACGCTTATCACACTTCTCACCGCGAATATCCCCCTCCACAAGCCTTGTCTTTACTTAGCTAAAATTACAAGGAATCTCTAAATTATTTAAAAAATTGAAAATGAAAAATATTTTCACAATGGCTCTGCTATTGTGTACACTGACTATTATTGCCCAATCGAAAATACAGGTACTGGACAAATCTACCGGAGAGCCGGTGGTAAATGCAGCAGTAAAAGTAATAGGGGCAAACAAATGGACAAGTACTGATATTGACGGCTATTTCAGCCTGAAAACTTCTCCTGCTGCTGAAATTGAAATCTCCCATTTGAATTACAAACCTGTAAGAATCACAGGTCTGGAAAACCAGGAAGTGATCTATCTGGAACAAAAAGAATTTCTTATGGACGAGGTGATCGTGAGGGGAAATCCGCTTTTTGATCCCACCCAATCCTATGTGAAATCAGATTATTCTGAGAAGGTGGTGCAGCCCAAAAATGTTGGAGAGCTTTTCAGCGACATCAATGGTTTCGGCATCATCAAGAGAGGAAGTTATTCGGTAGATCCCTCTTTCAGGGCGAGCCAGTATGAACAGCTTAATGTTCAATTTGACGGCGGAAGCAAAGCCATGCACGCCTGTCCAAGCCGGATGGATCCTGTTTCCACTTTGCTGAATCCCGAAGAAGTGGAGCGAATCGAAGTTATCAAAGGGCCTTTTACCGTGCGCTACGGCAGTACCTTTGG
>JBAWAB010000043.1:0-7483 GCA_049589035.1 Salegentibacter sp. | reverse complement strand
ACTTCGGTCGATAAACGCCGAAGCCCCGTGCTTTGGTCCGGCGAAAGCCAGATGACCGGCGATACTATTTATCTGCAGAGCAATTCAGAAACCGAACAGCTCGACTCCCTGAAGGTTTTCAACAATGCCTTTCTCATTCAGAAAGACAGCATTGAAGGTTTTAATCAGGTGAAAGGCATGACGCTGGTTGGGCTTTTCAGAGAAAATGAGCTGTACCAGGCCGATATCAACAAAAATACCGAAACCCTTTACTACAGCCGCAATGACGACGGTAAACTTATAGGGATCAACAAAACCCTTTCCAGCTCGATCAGGATGCTGATGCAGAACCAGGAGATCAACGATATCTTTTACTACAATAATGTAGATGGCACTCTCACCCCCGACCCAGACTATCCTGAAAATGCCCGAAAACTGAAAGGTTTTAACTGGCGTGGCGACGAACGGCTGCGAAGTAAAGAAGATCTGTTCAAGGGACAGGCGCCGCCGGAACTTACCAAAATAAAAGGAATCCCGTTGCCCGAGGAGCAGGAAGAATTTTTTGATGAGCGGAAGGATGGGGAAGAAATGCTGCTGAACGAAAACTCGCGCCTCAAACCGGAAGATCTTCAGAACAGGCATCCTGACAGCACCAAGGTTAGGAAAGAAATGAAGAAAGCACAGGACAGCTTGCTGACCGAGCCGCAGCAAAAGGATTCGGTGCAAATAGAATAAGAAGGAGGAACAAGTTGAAAGAAGATTTTTTGAAATACCAGGCGCAAACAACGCCTCACCCGCTGGCGCTGGAGGTTTCTCACGCCGCAGGAAGTTATATATATACCACCGACGGCAGGAAACACCTTGACTTTGTGGCAGGTGTCTCGGCCTGCAGCCTCGGGCATTGCCATCCCCGGGTGGTGAGAGCCATTCAGGAACAGGCTGAAAAGTATCTGCATGTGATGGTCTATGGCGAATACGCTCAGCAACCTGCCGTGGAACTCACAAAATTACTTGCAAAATATTTTCCAAATCCTCTTGAGAAGACCTATCTCACCAATTCGGGAACCGAAGCAATTGAAGGATCTATGAAACTGGCGCGCCGGGCTACCGGAAGAAGCCAGATCATCGCAGCCCGCAATGCATATCACGGGAACACTATGGGTTCCTTGAGCTTGATGAGTCTCGAAGAAAGGCAACGCCCTTTTCGACCTCTCATTGGAGACATTTCGCATATTACTTTTAATGCGGAAGAAGACCTGTCGAGGATTACCGCCAAAACTGCCGCCGTTATCCTGGAAACCATCCAGGGAGGTGCCGGCTTTATTGTTCCGGAAAAAGATTATCTGAAGAAACTAAAAGCCCGCTGTGAAAAAGTAGGCGCCTTGCTGATATTGGACGAAATTCAGCCGGGCTTTGGCCGCACCGGAAAACTCTTCGGGTTCGAGAATTTTGAGGTAACTCCTGACATTGTGGCGATGGGCAAAGGAATGGGCGGCGGCATGCCTATTGGCGCCTTTTCCGCTTCGGCTGAATTAATGGATACTCTCATGGACAACCCGAAACTTGGTCACATCACCACCTTTGGAGGAAATCCGGTAATCGCCGCAGCTGCGCTGGCTACTCTTCGGGAGATTACAGAAACCAGCCTGATGGAAGGATGCCTTCAGAAGGAAAAGCTATTCCGCGAATTACTGGTCCACCCGCTCATCAAAGAAATTCGCGGGATGGGTCTCATGCTCGCCGCTATGGTCGATTCCGAAGAGATCGCAAATCAGGTAATATTGAAAAGCAAAGACAAAGGCCTCATTCTTTTCTGGCTGCTCTTCGAGAAAAAAGCTGTTAGGATCACTCCTCCGCTTACTATATCCGAAGAAGAGATCAGAGAAGGTTGTGGCATTATTATTGACGTATTGAATGAAATTAATAATCTGCAGTAGCTGTTAATTAATTTGTTAACAAGATAATAAAGAAAAAGGCCAATCGCCGATATGCTTTATTAATTTTAAGACTGTAGAAATCCTGTAATACTCATGAGTATGCACTTTAGCCCCAACGACGAAAACAATTTCTCGCTTACCCGCTTCGAATCTATGCTAAAAACCAACGATGTTCTTTTTTTCGACTCAAACGAGTTTGAGAACATCATTCACCATTACCTGGAGAACGGAAAAATAGCATTGGCCAAGAAAGCAATAAAGATGGGTCTTACTCAGCACCCTTCCTCGATAAACCTCAAGCTGTTCCAGGTCGAAATACTTGTGTTTGAAGACAAGCTTGATCTTGCTGACGGATTGTTGAATGAACTACAAAACCTCGAATCTTCCAACGAAGAAATATATATTCAGAAAGCCCAAATATTTTCTAAGCGCGATGAGCATCAAAGAGCTATCAAGGTTCTGGAAATGGCACTTGACGTAACTGATGAACAGGCCGAGATCTTTTCCCTGATCGGAATGGAATACCTGTTCCTCGAAGATTTCCAGAATGCCAAATACAGCTTCATGAAATGTCTTGAAGCAGATGAAGAAGATTATTCTGCTTTGTACAACATCATGTACTGCTTCGATTTTCTTGAGCAAAAGGAAGAAGCCATTGAATATCTGAATATGTACCTCGACAAGAACCCTTATTGCGAGGTCGCCTGGCACCAGGTGGGAAAACAGTATTTTGATCTGAAGGATTACGAAAGGGCACTTGCTGCTTTCGATTTTGCTATCATCAGCGATGAATACTTTATTGGTGCCTACATGGAAAAAGGCAAGGTGCTTGAAAAGATGAAGCGCTTCAACGAAGCCATCGAGAATTACCAGATCACTCTTGAACTGGACGATCCAACTTCTTTCGCCTATCTGCGTATCGGGAAATGTTTCGAAAAGATCGGACTCGATGAACAGGCGTTGAAACATTACAGAAAAACCGTGAAGGAAGATCCGTTGCTTGACAAAGGCTGGATCGCTATCACCGATTTCTACATTAGAAAGCGCAACTTCCAGAAGGCTCTGTATTACATCAACAAAGCTCTTAATATAGACGAGGAGAACGTGCTGTACTGGAAACGTTATGCGAAGATCAACACCAGGCTCAAATTCTACGAAGAAGCCGAATATGGCTATAAAAAGAGCCTCGACCTTGGAAATTACGAGCTGGAAACATGGGTGAAACGTTGCGACATCTTGATCGCCCTTGGAGAGTATGACACGGCGGTTCAAAATTTGCTGCAGGCAGTAGAATTTTATCCTGAGACAGCCGAAGTCGAATTTCGACTGGCAGGCCTGTATTTCTCACTCAATGATGGAGACAAAGCTTACTATCACCTCAAGAACGGACTGCGGATAGACGCCGAATATTCAATCATTATCGAAGAACTTTTCCCGAAAATTTTCAAAAGAAAAAGCGTGCAGGAAATTATAAATTCCTTTTCAAAGCTCTCTTAGTTATTTTGCTAACTTTGACGGAATTTTAATTTTTTAGCAGCATGCAGCGCAGCTTTCTCGATTACCTTACCATCACCCTCAAAGGAATGGCCATGGGAGCGGCCGATGTGGTCCCGGGTGTCTCGGGAGGAACCATCGCTTTTATCTCCGGAATTTACGAAGAATTGATCTCCTCCATTAGCGGTGTAGATCTTTCTTTGTTCAAAACCTGGAAGGAAGAAGGCTTCGGCGCCATGTGGAAACAATTCAACGGAAATTTCCTGATAGCTTTATTAAGCGGAATTCTCATTAGCATCCTTACCTTGATGAGGCTAATGAACTATCTGCTCGAAAATCACCCTGTGCTCATCTGGTCCTTTTTCTTTGGCCTGGTGCTGGCAAGTATCTGGTTTGTCGCGAAGCAAATTCCGAGGTGGAATTTTAAGACGATCCTTTCGCTTCTGCTAGGCGCCGTGCTGGCCTGGTATATTGTATCACTTCCGCCAATGGGAGCGACAAATTCGGGACCTTTATTTATGTTTTTTGCCGGGGCGCTGGCTATTTGCGCCATGATCCTCCCAGGGATTTCAGGTGCTTTTATTTTGGTGCTTTTGGGAGCATACAAAACCGTGACCGAAGCCGCTCATAATTTCGATTTCGCCAAACTGGGTTTTCTTGCTCTGGGCGCCGTTTTCGGGCTGCTAAGTTTCTCGAAGATCCTGAAATGGCTGTTCGTACATTACACAAGCATTACCCTGGCCGCCCTCACTGGTTTTATTGCCGGATCCCTCAATAAGATCTGGCCCTGGAAAGAGGTGCTGGAAACAGCTACTTTTGGCGATAAGGAAATGGTGATAAGGGAAAGTTCGGTGTTGCCGTGGAATTTTGACGGCTCTCCCCAGCTGGCCTTTGCCGTAGCTCTGATGCTCGCAGGATTTTTCCTGATCATTATCCTGGAACAACTGGCTACCCCACAACCTGAAAAAGCCCATGCAGCAGACTAGAACCCTTACCGATAAGGTGCTCCTGGTCTTAAAAGGACTGGCCATGGGTGCGGCCAACAAAGTTCCCGGAGTATCGGGAGGCGTTGTCGCGTTCGTTGCGGGTTTCTATGAGGAATTTATCTATTCTCTTCAGAAAATCAATCTTAAGGCTTTAAAGCTGCTCATCAACGGGAGGTTTCGAAGTCTTTACCAATATTTGAACGGCAAATTCCTGGGGCTGCTCATCCTGGGGATGGTGATCAGCTATTTCAGCGTTTCAAAATTGCTCGATTATCTCATCGAAAATTTTGAGCTATATGTTTGGGCCGGTTTCTTCGGAATGATCATCGGCTCGATCTATTATATCAGCAAGGATTTTGAGGAATGGAGCCGGCGCAGCATCCTTTTTGTGATCTTGGGCATTATTGCCGGTGCGGCCATCAGTTTCCTCGAACCTGCCAGGGAAAATGACAATCTCTGGTTTGTCTTCTTCTGCGGAATTATTGGCGTCTCCGGAATGACCTTACCCGGTCTTTCAGGTTCATTTGTGCTAATCTTGTTAGGAAACTACGTGCTGCTCCTGGTCGATTCGGTGAACGCCTTGTACGATACACTTGCCGATATTGTCACCCTGGACTGGAGTTTTTTTCAGGATGACGAACGGATACGTCTGCTGCAGGTATTGATCGTATTTTCAGCCGGTTCTCTGGCAGGATTGGTGTTTTTATCGCACCTGCTAGGTTATGTACTGAAGCATTACAAGAAAGACACATTTTCAGCAATAATAGGCTTTATCATCGGCTCTTTGGGCGTGGTATGGCCGTGGAAAGAAAAGATCTTCAAGAAAAGTCCCGCGGGAAATATTCTTATGGACCGGACGGGCCACCCTGTTATAGACGATTATCACAGATATTGGCCACATTTTGGCGAGGCCCAAACCTGGCTGGCTATTTTCTTTATTGCTGTTGGCGCCTTTATCGTGCTTGGCCTGGCATGGTATGAAAAAAAATATTCGAAGCAATGAAAACCTACGGACTCATAGGCAAAAATATCGACTATTCCTTCTCCCGAACGTATTTTTCAGAGAAATTCGAAAGGGAAAAAATTTCTGCGGAATACCGCAATTTCGACCTTGCTGAAATTGATGATTTTCCGAAGGTCTTTAAAACTGAAGAAAATCCCGGAGGTTATAATGTGACCATTCCGTATAAACAAAGTATTATTCCTTACCTGGACCGTCTTGACGAAGATGCGCGGCTTATAGGGGCCGTAAATACGATAAAAATCGAAGACGACTTTAGTCTTACCGGCTACAATACCGATTATTACGGCTTTAAAGAATCGCTGAAACCTTTCCTGAAACAAGAGCACACGCACGCCCTTATTCTTGGAACCGGAGGCGCATCGAAAGCTGTGGCCTTTGCCCTGCAACAGCTGGGGATTGAATACAAATTCGTTTCCCGTACTGCAGATGGTGAAAAGCTAAGTTATGAGCAGTTAAACGAAAAACTTCTTCAGCAATACCTTCTTATTATCAATTGTACACCTCTGGGAACTTTTCCGAAGACAGCGCAGCATCCGGCGCTGCCATTCCAATGGATTGCTGAACAGCATTTAGTGTACGATCTTATTTACAATCCTACGATTACGGCATTGATGAAAAAAGCTTCAGAAAAAGGCGCTACCACCGTAAACGGGCTGCGTATGCTGGAGCTGCAGGCCGAAAAAGCCTGGGCAATCTGGAATAGCTAAATTCTCTTTTTACCAGCCCATTCTCATTACAAATAAGGGCAAAGCCTTGCCCAATTTTGGTGTAGTTGTTATCTTTCAGCCTTATTAAGTTTTAAAGAACCCTAACATTGAAAGATATGTCTCAACAAGAAAATGAAAACAAGAAGAAAGAGCTTTCGAAGGAAGAAATGACCAATCCGCAGCAGAGTCAGGATACTGGAAAGGAAGAAAGTAAACCCGATGCGCCCGAAACTGATAAACAATCATTTTCTAAACCTGTTGAGGACACTCAAAACCCAGATAAACCTGCAGAAAAAGAGACTGCTGAAGAAAAACCTGTGAAGGCTGAAAAAGAAGATGAGCTGGAAGACGCGATGCTGAAGGAAACTTCATCGGTCCAAAGAGCTTCGGCTTCTAAAGAATCACAGGACCTGATCTCTGATCATTCCGAAGATGAAGAGAAACCTTCAGAGGAAACTTCAGAAGAAAAAAAGATCCAGGAAGAGGCCAAAAGCGGCAAAGCTTATGCCGAAGAAAAAGCGGCGGATAAAGAGGAAAAGCCTTCAGCTGCAACTTCAGAAGAAAAAGGCAAAGATGATGAGCTGGAAGAAGCTATGGTTCAGGAATCTTCATCGGTAAAAAGAACTTCGTCACAAAACGATTCCGAAGAGGATGAAGACGAAGAAAATGACAGTTCTGATGCCATGGTGAAGGAAAACGCCAAATCCAGAGGCCACCAGGAAGATGTTGATGATGCCGTTGCTGAAGACAGTGAAGATGAATCGGCTAACGAACGCCACGATATTCCGAAGAAGGATTACCATTCTATGAGCAAAGAAGCCCTCGCCGACGAGCTGGAGCATTTGCTGAAAAAGGAAAAAGTACAGGCGATCAAAGACCATGTTATCGAAATTCGCACAGAATTTAACGCGAAGTTCGATGAGGAAATGGAAGAGAAAAAAGAAGAATTTCTTGCCGATGGTGGGAATATCATTGACTTCCACTACTCCACTCCACTTAAAAAGCGATTCAATTCAATATATTTCGATTATAAGGAAAAACGAAACCGCTACTATAAACAGCTAAAACAGGACCTCAACGAGAATCTCTCGAAGCGCCATGAGATCATCGAAGAGCTCAAAGGTCTTATTGATGTTGAGGAAAATGTAAATACGACCTATAAACATTTCAAAGATCTGCAGGATCGCTGGAAAGTGGCAGGCCCTATTCCGCGTGATAAATACAATGATGTCTGGAATACCTATCATCATCACGTGGAGAACTTTTACGATTTTCTTCACCTGAACCTCGAGTTCAGAGACCTTGACTTTAAGCACAATCTTGAGCAAAAGCTCAAAGTGATTGACCGGGCTGAAG
>JBAWAB010000042.1:0-11330 GCA_049589035.1 Salegentibacter sp. | reverse complement strand
CAGGGAGGTTGCAGACAACAGCGGCAGGTATACATTGCAAGGAAAGCCCGTGATACCCTACGAGAATGCGCGCGAGATAACTGTTTTGGCTGCTCTTCCCGATTCTGACGCGGCTGTGATGAAATATGGACTTGAAGGCAGCGATTCGGTTGCTGGTGAAGTAAGAAATGGTGTTATCAAATTTCAAAATCTGCCGCGCGGGGATTATAACCTGAACCTTGTGGCGGTAGGTCCGCATAATTTCCGGTCGGGAATAACCAGTTACCATTTTACGATAGCGCCACCCTGGTATCTTTCTATTCCCATGAAGCTGGTTTATTTCTTTTTATTGATCGGCCTTATGTGGCTTATTTATTGGTTCAATCGTCAAAAACTGAAGAAGCATCAGCTGTTGCTCGAGGAAAAGTTTGAAAAGGAACATCGGGAACGCTTAATGAGGCTGGAGAAGGAACGCCTGATGAATGAAATCGATCTGAAGCGTAAAGAGTTAGCCAATACGACCCTTATGGCGGCCAAGAAAAATGAGGTACTCATGGATATTCAGGGCGAGCTAAACAAGGATAAGGATAAGTTCTCAAATCAGTTCCGCGTAAAGCACATAATGAGTAAAATTAACAATGCCGTAAATAACAAAGACGAGTGGAAGGTTTTTGAAACGAATTTCAATGAACTTCATGCCGATTTCTTCCGGGACCTGTTGGAAAAATATCCTGGCCTTAGCAATAAAGACCTCAAACTTTGTTCTTACCTTAAGATGAATCTCAGCTCAAAAGAGATTGCTCCACTTATGGGAATTTCTGTTCGCGGAGTGGAAGTTCATCGTTACCGGCTCCGGAAAAAGATGGATCTGGACAAGGAGGAAAATCTCAATAATTTCCTCATCCGGAATTTTTAAAATTTTGTGAAAATCGACTTCTTTTCGATGATTTTTTACCACAACAAAACTACATCAAGGCTGTTTCAGGCCCTGTAAATGTTACTTCAAATTTTATGTAAAAATCTGTTAAACAGTTTCTTAAAATTTGATTTTCACCTGAAGTAGTAGTTGTGTACTAAATCGTTTTCGGTAGCGACAGAAAGCCTCTATCTTCCCCCGAAAATCAGTAAAAATACCCACGAGTATGAGAGTAAAACTATTCTTCGCTTGCGCGATTTTCTTTTTCTTTTATGGATTTGGACAGGCGCAGCAAACGAAAACCATTCATGGTATTATCACAGATGCCAGTGAGGTTCCTTTACCGGGAGCACAGATAAAAGTGGACGGTAAAGATATTTTTGATGTAACCGATTTCGACGGGAATTTTACCCTTAAGAATGTCGCGGTTGGGGATGTTTTCCAGGTGACGTTTCTGGGTTTTAAGAATCAGGAAGTTCAGGTTACTCAAAAGGATGAGTATAATATAAGCCTCCAGGAAGATGCCGGGCAGCTTGATGAGGTGGTGGTAGTAGGTTATGGTACACAGAAGAAGGCCGATCTAACCGGTGCTATCTCTACAGTAAAGTCTGAAGAGATCCAAAAAACTCCTACCGGCCAGGCCATGCAGGCATTACAAGGTAAGGTGGCCGGTCTGCAGATCGTTAATAATGGCGGTCCCGGCTCAGAGCCTACCGTGAGGATTCGGGGTGTTGGTTCCTACAGTGGTGATGCTTCTTCTCCATTATATGTTGTAGACGGGATGTTCTTTGACAGCATTGAATTTCTGAATCCTTCAGATATCGAATCAATTTCCGTTTTAAAGGATGCTTCGGCGGCTGCTATTTATGGCGTGCGCGCTGCCAACGGGGTCGTGTTGATCGAAACTAAGTCTGGTCATTTCAATCAGAAGCCGCGTATTTCTTACGACGGTTATACCGGTTTTCAAAGAGCACAGAATGTGGTAAAAATGGCGAATTCTGAACAATTTGCAACCATTGCAAGGGAATCGGGTTCAGCCCCTGATGCCCAGTTTATCCAAAATGCAATGCAGCGATATGGTCGTAGCCGTATCAATCCGAATATTCCCGCTGTAAACACCGACTGGTATAAAGAGATCCTTAGAGAGGGATTAATCCAGAACCATAGTTTGAACGTGACCGGTGGTGGGGATAATTCAAAATATTCGATAGGTGCCAATTACTTTTCACAACAAGGCATCCTCGATATGAAAAATGAATATCAACGTTTCAATTTAAGAAGTAAGCTGGAGTTTGAGGTAAATGACTTTATCACTCTTGGTGGTAATGCACTGCTGAGCAATGCAACAAGATACGATCCTGAAGCCTCTGCGTGGAGATTGGCGTACTATGCGGTGCCTATTTTACCGCTTTATGACAATCAGAATACAAATGCAGAGCCGGTGAACTATGCAAATGCCCAGGATCTTGGGTACCGTGGTGGACAGAATCCCTTTCCAACGATGGACTTTGCAGAAAACAGGAATAAGATTAGGAATGTGGTGGCGAATTTCTACGCGAAATTGAATATTATTCCAGAGAAGCTAAGCTTCAAAACAGCCTATAACCATAACTTCGAAACGGTTAACAGAAGAGAAGTAAGACTCCCTTACTTTATTGGAAACAATTTTCAGCGTGAAGACGCTTCTTTGCTGAAAAGAGCGACCACCATTTCTAACCAGATATGGGACAATACCCTTACCTATAAAGATAGTTACGGAAATCACAATCTTACCGTTCTTGCCGGATCTTCTTTCAGGGATGAATCTTATGAAATGCTCCAGGCCAAGGGACTTAATTTTCCTTTGTCGGGTGAAGAAGCGTATTTCATTGACCTGGCTCAGACCATCGTATCTGATGATACTAAAGATGACGCACGACGGGAATATGGTTTATCTTACTTCGGAAGGATCGCCTACGATTATGACGGCCGGTATTTGCTCTACGGAACTTTCCGTGCAGACGGAACTAACAAGTACCAGGATAAATGGGGATATTTCCCGACAGTAGGTGCGGGCTGGGTTCTTTCTAAAGAAAATTTCCTTCAGAATAACGAATTTATCAACTTCCTGAAATTACGCGCAAGCTGGGGACAGTTAGGTAATGACCATATCGCTTCCAGTGAAGGCTCTATTACTTCTGAAGTGGTTACTACCGCCCTTGGAGATACCAGGTATAGCGGGGTTAATACTAGTAGTGATTACACCGCGTTAAAGTGGGAACTGACAGAAGAGACCAATTTCGGACTAACCGCAACGCTCTTCAACGACCTTTCTGTTGAAGCAGATTATTACATCAGGGACACAAAAGATGCGGTAATTCCTGTGCCAAGGCCTTTGATCCCTGGCTCCACAAGGCAAAATGTAGGAGAGATCAGAAATAAAGGTCTTGAGGTTGTTTTAGGGTGGAATCAAAATGTTTCTGCTGACTTTAATTATAGCATAGGAGCAAACTTCTCAACCCTTAAAAATGAAATTCTCAACCTGCACGGGGCTCAGTATATCGATGCCGGTAGCGCAGAATTTCGTCAACGCTCTATCGTTGGAAACTCCCTGTTTGCTTTTTATGGAAGGGAAGTAGTTGGAGTGTATCAAAATGATGCCGAGATCCAGGCCGATCCTGTAGCGGTAGCCAATAACCTGGTACCCGGAGACCTTAAGTACAGAGACCTTAACGGTGACGGGCAGATCAATGATGACGACCGGAAAGTACTCGGCTCTTATCTGCCATCATACCAGTTCGGCTTTAATCTGGGAGCTACTTATAAAGCTTTCGATTTATCGGCTGCATTTTTTGGCCAGGGAGGCAACAAGATCCTGAACAGAAAACGAGGTGAGGTAATATACACCAGCGATACGAATATTGATAGGGACTTTGCAATTAATCGCTGGCATGGAGAAGGAACTTCAAACAGTTATCCTTCAGCAGCAGGGATAAGAAAAGGCTGGAACCAGAAATTGAGCGATTATTTTGTAGAAGACGGAGATTTCTTCAGAATCCAGAATATTACGCTTGGGTATACACTGAACAAAGACGGAAAACTCAAAAATATTCCGGAAACAAGATTTTATCTCACTGCAGAGAAACCGCTAACGGTCTTTAATTACAACGGATTCAATCCTGAGATACCAGATGGTGTAGATAACCAGACGTATCCTGTACCTGCTACCTATACTTTAGGAGTAAATATTAAAATATAAAAAAGAAAATATGAAACTGTTCAATAAAATTTCAGCCGGAAGTCTTATGGTTCTTGCCCTGTTGGTGTTGGCGGGATGTTCAAACAAATTGGATGAACTGGAACTCAACAACGACTTTGCCGGTGGTACCGATTTTACCAAAACTGCCGATATGCAGAAGTCCATTATTGGAGCATATGCAGCTTTCCAGTCCAGAGGATGGGAACAACCCATGCTTATAGGAGTAAGAGGCGATGATGTGAATGCCGGAGGACTTGGGGATCAGCAGGATTTTGCTGAAACCGACCTTTATAATTACAACAAAGATTACTGGATGTATAACTCTCTTTGGGAGAATATGTACAAGGATATTATCTCTACCCATACTGCCATGGAACAGATCCAGAGATTCCAGGAGTATGCCGATGAAGACGGAGTGGCCCTGGGTGATCAGTATATTGCTGAGGCCAAAGTGCTAAGGGGGATGATGCTTTTCCAACTTTCCCAGGTATGGGGAGGAGTTTTTATTCCAACCTCATCAGATACCGAGCAGCTTCTTAAGGTAGAATCGCTGCCAAGCAAGCAGGAAGTAATGCAACATATTTCTGACCAGATGGATGAGGCGATACCCAATCTTCCTGATATGCGTCCTAACCAGAGAACCGACATTCCCGGAGGTGTGACCAAGTATACCGCACTTGCTATTAAAGCCCTTGCAAATCAGGAGCTGGAGAATTATCAGGAGGTGGCCGATGCTACCGGAGAGATCATCAATTCAGGTCTTTTTAGCCTTTATCCGGATTTTTATGAGCTTTTCAAAACTCCTGGCAAACTGAATAACGGAATTCTTCTTTCTCTTCAATATTCCGATTTCGGACAGGGAGAAGGCGACCGCGAAGGTCATCTTTATGATCCTTACGGGCCGCAAAACTGGACTCCTGCAGTAGCAGGTGCAGGCAGTGGCTGGGGCTTTTATGAGCCAAGTTTGAAATTCATTGAATTTATGCTTGACCGCGGTGAAAAAGTGAGACTGGAAACCAGCGTTCTCTTTACCGATAGAGGCATCGAGGAGATCAAAGCCGACGGTTATTCCAACCTTCCTTCTTTTGTCTCAAATACCACCCGCGACGGCGATGTGATCAACGATTATGCAAGGGCCTTGTTTGCCAGTGGAAAACACTATTTGCCTTCTAACCAGTTAATCCCCGGAAGAACTGCTTACGGAAGTAATAAGAACTACATCCTTCTTCGTTATGCTGAAATCCTGCTTACTTATGCCGAAGCTATAAAACACGGCGCAACAGGTTCTGCAATCAGTGCTACCGAAGCTGTTAACCTTGTGAGAAACCGGGCAGGTCTTTCTCCTTTACAGGATGTGAGCCTTCAACAGGTTTTAGATGAAAAATTTGCTGAACTCAGCATGGAATGGGGGAAACGTTATTACGACATGATCCGCTTGAAGAAAACGGATGAATTAAGCTATGGCGGAAGAAACTTTACCATGGACAAAGAATTTCTTCCATATCCTCAACCCCAGGTTGACCAATTTCCGGCCCTGGAAGGATCCTCTAATTAACCGTTGTCATAAAACAATACAAAGATGAAAAGAATATCAATACTATTTTTTGGATTGCTCCTCTCGTTTTTTGCATTTACTTCCTGTGAATACGATGGAATAGATCCTATCACTAAAGTAGATCCGGGCGCCGATGCCGCCGATCCGCAGATAAAAATTAGTTATCCTCTCGAAGGTACTACCATCAAGGTTGTGGAAGAGACCACTTCTATTGATGTGAAATTCGAGGTAACCGATGATATTGAAGTGGCGTATATCAACGTCCTTCTTGACGGGAATGAAATAGCCAGTATGAGCGATTTCACCGATTACCGTATCGTGAAAAGAAATGTAGGCTATGACGGTCTTACCAATGGCGATCATACTCTCAGCATAGAAGCTACCGACATGGCTGGAAATACAACGACCAATACAGTGAACTTCAGCAAGGAGCCACCTTACAGTCCTAAGTTTGCCGGAGAGCGTTTTTACATGCCATTTGATGGTGACTACACCGATCTTGTTAGCCTGAAAACCGCAGAAGAAGTGGGAACTCCAGGATTTACCAGCAACTCCTTCCTTGGAACCGCTGCATACAAGGGAGCTCCCGATAGCTACCTTACCTATCCTATCGCTGAAACTTCGCTTGGTGAAGAATTTACTGCAGCCTTCTGGTATAAAGTGAGTGGAGATCCTGCTCGTGCAGGAATTCTGGTGGCCGGAGATGATGCCGCCGATCGTAACCAGGGTTTCCGACTCTTCAGGGAAGGTGATACCGAAGAGCAGCGCATTAAGCTGAATGTGGGAACAGGCAGCGGAGAAAGCTGGAATGACGGTGGAGTAATTGATGTGACTGCCGGAGACTGGGTGCATGTGGCATTTACAGTGACTGCAACAGAAACTACCTTGTACATAAACGGAATGCCTGTAAATACTTCTACTTTGGCCGCTCCTATAGACTGGACCGGAGTTGAAAACCTTACTATAGGTTCGGGAGGCGATACCTTCAGTTATTGGGATCACCTGTACGACGGCAGTTCCCTTGATGAACTGAGACTCTTTGATAAAGCTCTTACACAAGAAGATATCCAGGCGCTTATTAGCGCGTCTGCTGAAACTTTACACATGGGCTTTGATGGTGAATACAAAGATGAGGTAGCCAACCGTGAGATCACGGTAGTTGGAAATCCCGGTTTTGCGGGTGAAGCCAAAGTGGGCAGCGATGCCTATGCAGGTGCTGAAGGTTCTTACCTCACCACTCCTTCTGACGGACTGCTAAGCCAGGAATTCAGCGCAACCTTCTGGTATAAGGTAGATGCTACGGCCGATCGTGCAGGAATAATCGTGATAGGGCCAAAGGATGAAGAAAATCCGGATGCTCAGAATATCCGTACCAGCGGTTTCAGACTCTTCAGAGAAGGAAATGCCGAGGAACAGCGTATAAAATTGAATGTTGGAACTGGTAGCGGAGAATCCTGGAATGACGGTGGAGTCATTGACGTTACTGCCGGTGAGTGGGTGCATGTCGCCTTCACAATTTCAGAAAGTGAAACCGTGATTTACCTTAATGGTGAAGCAGTGAATACGGCTAGCCTCACGGCTCCTATAGACTGGACCGGAACAGATTTGGTTTCCATCATGTCTGGTGCACCACGCTTTAGCGGGTGGGATCACCTTTCCGATAGCAGTTTTATGGATAATCTGATTTTCTATAATAAAACGCTCACTCCCGAAGAGGTGCGGGCGAGTATGTCAGAATAAACCCTGAATTCTGAAGCTTCGGATACCCTACTATCCGGGGCTTCTTTCTTTTTAATTACTACCTTTTATTACTGAATAATCATATTTCCCCTCATAGTTGCAGGATTTTTGAGGCTTACAGGTATGAAGAAAACTGAGATGTATATGTGGAATGACTTAGGCAGGTTTGCAATCCTGCTTGTAATTGTATTATTTTCTTCCTGTTCCAAAGATAACGGACCCGGGTATCAGGAACCTTATATCCCGCAGCCAGAGCAAAAACCGGATAGCCTGAGTGATGATGAACTTTTAGATCTCGTGCAGGAGAAAACCTTTAATTATTTCTGGGATTTTGCTGAACCAAACAGCGGCATGGCGCGAGAAAGATCACAATCTGATGCCTATGGCGGACAATCCTCAGATATAGTTACTACCGGTGGCAGCGGCTTCGGCCTGGCTTCCTTTCCGGCCGCAGTAGAACATGGCTGGATCTCCCGGGATGAGGCGTTACAAAGGCTGGATAAGATCCTGAATTTTCTGGAAAGCGCTCCCACTTATCACGGGGTTTATTCTCATTGGTATCTTGGCAGTACAGCGAAAACCAGGCCTTTTGGCGATTATGATGACGGTGGCGATCTGGTAGAAACAGCTTTCCTGATGCAGGGTTTATTGATCTGCCGCCAGTATTTTAGTGATGAGGGAGATATCGTTTCCCGCATCACTAATATTTGGAAAAATGTGGAATGGACCTGGTATATCAATGACCAGAATACCCTTTATTGGCACTGGTCTCCTAATTATGGTTTTAGAATGAATATGCCTGTTAAAGGATGGAACGAAGCCCTTATAGTATATGTATTGGCAGCTTCTTCTCCTACCTATCCAATAAGCAAGGAAGTATATACGCAGGGATGGGCTTCAAATGGCAACATCGTGACCAATCAGTCCCATTATGGAATTAGCCTGCCATTGGGCCCTTCTTATGGCGGACCCCTATTTTTCGCCCATTACTCCTTTCTCGGCTTGGATCCACGGAATTTGCAGGATCAATACGCAAATTACTGGCAGCAGAACACCGCTCACAGCCTTATAAATTATGAGTACTGCGTAAGGAATCCTGAAAATTATAAAGGTTACGGGGAAGATGCCTGGGGGTTAACTGCTTCAGATAATTATGAAGGCTATGCGGCACATAGCCCTACCAATGATCTGGGAGTGATAACTCCCACCGCCGCATTGTCTTCTTTTCCCTACACCCCCGAAAAATCCATGCGAGCTTTGAGACACTTCTACGAAGATCTCCACAGGGACCTTTGGGGAGAATATGGCTTTTACGATGCGTATTCAGAAGAACATAATTGGTTTTCAAATGGTTATCTTGCAATAGATCAGGGTCCCATTGTGACTATGATAGAAAATTACAGAACCCAATTGCTCTGGAATCTGTTCATGAGTGATTCAGAAATTCAGCATGGCCTCGATAAGCTTGGCTTCACCTACTAAAAAATTATAATTACCCTACTAAAATTCGAAAATGCTAAATAGATCTTTTATAATATTAAGTTTTGTGGCGCTCCTGTTCTCAGGCTGTAAAAACAAGACCGAAAAAAACGAAAACTCAACCGGTGTAATAACTGCGGAAGATCAGAAACTTTCCGACGAAGCTCTGCTGGACACCGTAGAAAGTCAGACCCTAAAATATTTCTGGGATTATGCCGAACCCAATTCCGGCATGGCCCGGGAGAGATTTCATCCCGACGGGAACTACCCGAGAAATGATGCCGATATTGTAACCACCGGAGGATCAGGTTTTGGATTAATGGCTATTGTTGCCGGAATTGACAGGGGATTTATTCCGCGGAAAGAGGCTGTGGCGCGTTTAGACAAGATTGCCGATTTCCTCGGAAACACTACCAGGTTTCATGGCGCATGGCCTCATTGGATCAATGGAAAAACCGGGGAAACAAAGGCCTTCGGGAAAAAGGATGATGGAGGAGATATTGTGGAAACCTCATTCCTGGCTCAGGGGATGATCGTGGTAAGGCAGTACCTTCAGAACGGAAACGACAATGAGAAAGCCGTTGCCAAAAAATATGATGAACTTTGGAAAGGCATCGAATGGAACTGGTATACCAATAATAAAAATGGTATTTACTGGCACTGGTCTCCAGATTATCAATGGGAAATGAACTTTCTTATCCAGGGATATAACGAATGCCTGATAACCTACGTGATGGCAGCTTCTTCGCCTGAACATGCCATAAAACCTGAGGTTTATCACCAGGGCTGGGCCCGTGGCGGCGATATCACTACCAATGCAGAAGCCTACGGAATTCCCCTAATTTTAAAACACAACACCGTAGGAGATAAAGGAGGTCCGCTGTTTTGGGCGCACTATTCCTACCTGGGTCTGAAACCGAAAGGACTAAAGGACGAATATGCCAATTACTGGGATTTGAACGTCAATCACACGCTGATCAATTATAAATATTGCCAGGAAAATCCGAAGGCTTATGAAACCTATGGCCCCAATTCCTGGGGACTTAGTGCAAGTTATTCCAGGAATAAAGATAACAGCATTGGCTACGCGGCACACTCACCCGACAGCGACCGGGGTGTGGTTTCCCCAACGGCTGCAGTGAGTTCTATTCCTTATACTCCTGAAAAGTCCTTGAGGGCAATGAGATATTTCTATACCGATCTTCATGATTTGGTTTGGGGACCTGCAGGTTTCTACGATGCCTTTAGCCTGGAAGGAGAAGACTGGGTGGCTCCATGGTATCTTGCCATAGATCAAGGCCCTCAGGTGGTCATGATAGAAAATTACCGATCTGGACTTATCTGGGACCTTTTTATGAGCGCCCCCGAAGTTAAAAACGGACTTGATAAACTCGGTTTCACTTATGAGGACTAGAATATTATACCTGTTTTTCGTGATTTTGATGATCTTGCTGATGGCACCTTTTGCTGCTGCAGCTCAGGATCACAAATTTGATGAATTTCAAAAAGAGAATTTTGTAAAGGAAGGAGATACCCTGCCATACAGGATTCTTTTTCCTGAGAATTTTAAGAGATCCAAAAAATACCCGGTGGTGCTTTTTCTTCACGGCGCGGGAGAACGTGGTAATGACAACCAGGCTCAGTTAGTGCATGGCGGAGATCTGTTTCTGAAAACCCGAAAGGAATTTCCCGCTATTGTGATCTTTCCGCAGGTGCCAAAAGATGATTATTGGGCCAATGTTGAGGTGAACCGAAAAACGCGGCCTTTTGAATTCGATTATCACAGTGAAGGCGAGCCCACCCGTTCAATGGAACTGGCTATGGAACTGATGGATTCTGTCTCAAAGCAGAAATTTGTGGATAGATCGCGGGTTTACGTGGCTGGCCTTTCCATGGGCGGCATGGGAACCTATGAGATCCTGGGTCGCAGGCCCGAAATGTTTGCCGCGGCCATCGCTATATGTGGCGGTGCCGATCCTGAAATTGCCAAAAAATATAACCCCAACCTGGATATCTGGATCTTTGCAGGAGAAAAGGACGACATAGTGCCTCCGGAATTCTCAAAAACCATGTCCCGTGTGATCAATCACCTGGGCCGGGATGCTAAGCTTTCCCTTTATCCGAACGACAATCACAATAGCTGGGATTCGGCTTTAGCAGAACCTTCCCTTCTGCCGTGGTTGTTTAACCATACCCTAAATAGAAAATAGTACAGTTATGAACATCATAAAGAATATTATACAATTAACCTTTGTTTTTATTGGTAGTGTAGCCCTGGGGCAAACCCATAGCGATATTCCCGAAGTGGAAACACTCCTAAAAAAAATGACCCTCGAGGAAAAAATAGGTCAGCTTAACCTGCTTACGCCAGGCGGAGGTGTAGCTACCGGAGCAGTGGTGAGTAAGAATGTTGAAGACAAGAT
>JBAWAB010000041.1:0-1908 GCA_049589035.1 Salegentibacter sp. | reverse complement strand
ACCAACCGCGGAGGGCGCACCAGCCATGCGGCCATCGTAGCTCGCGAGCTTGGAGTTCCTGCCGTGGTAGGAACCAACTTTGCGACAGAAAATATTTCAGATGGCGAAACCATCACCGTTAGCTGTGTAGAAGGAAAAACGGGGTTCGTCTATAAGGGCAAGGCCGCTTTTGAGCAAAAAGAAATCGATTTTAGTGGCATCAGCCTTCCGAAGACAGAGGTGAAATTCATCCTTTCCGATCCTGAAAAAGCATTTCAGCTTAGTTTTTATCCTAATAATGGAATTGGCCTTTTGCGTATGGAATTTATTATCACCCATATGGTGAAAGTGCATCCTATGGCGCTGGTGAAATTTGACTGGGTAAAAGATCCGGAAGCCCGCAAACATATTGAGGAACTCACCGAGAACTATGGGAATAAGACCGAATATTTTATCGATCAGCTTTCACAGGGCATTGCGACCATGGCTGCTGCCTTTTATCCTAAAGAGGTGATTGTAAGAATGAGCGATTTTAAGACCAATGAGTACGCCAATCTTATAGGCGGGAAAGAGTTTGAACCGGCAGAAGAAAATCCGATGTTGGGCTTTAGAGGCGCTTCGAGGTATTACAATGAGATGTATCGGCCTGGTTTCGAACTGGAGTGCCAGGCTATCAAGAAAGTGCGGGAAGAGATGGGACTGGATAACGTGAAGGTGATGATCCCTTTCTGCAGAACCCTCGACGAAGGACGTAAAGTGGTAGATATTATGGCCAAAAGCGGCCTGGAGCAGAGGGAAAACGGGCTGGAAATATATATGATGGTCGAGATCCCGAGCAACGTGATCCTGCTGGAGGAATTTGCGGAGATATTTGACGGTTTTTCTATTGGCTCCAACGACCTTACCCAGCTGACTCTTGGTATCGACCGGGATTCGGAGATAATGGCTAAACTTTTCGACGAGAACAATGAGGCGGCGAAAAAGACTATTGCGCAGGCGATAGAAAAAGCCAATAAAGCCGGAAAAAAGATCGGTCTCTGCGGACAGGCGCCGAGCGACTGGCCCGAATATGCTTCCTTCCTGGTAAAGGCCGGCATCAGCAGTATTTCTTTTAATCCGGATGCTCTGCTGCAGGGAATTGAAAATATCAATAAAGCTGAAGAAAACTGAAGGATGAGAAATGATGCTGAAAGATCCACATGCCCTGCCGGTTGAAGAAATTATCGCCAATCTCAAGACTGATCCCGGTATAGGCCTTGATTCTGCAGAAGCTGAAAAGCGCCTGAAAGAGTATGGAGAAAACAAATTAGAAAAGGCCAAACCCAAAAGCATCTTCGTGATCTTTCTGGAGCAATTCCTGGATCCGGTGATCTACATCCTTGCCGGAGCCATGGCTCTGGCTTTTATTTTTAACGAAACCCTTGAAGGCTTTGCGGTCCTTGTGGTCATTCTTATCACCGCTCTTATAGGTTTTTTTATGGAATGGCACGCACTGCGGTCGGTAGAAGCCTTGCAGAAAATGGTGCCGAGCATGGCCCATGTGCTTCGGGACGGGAAAGCTATACAATTTGAAACCGCGAAGCTAGTTCCGGGGGATATCATTATAATTTCAGCAGGAGATGTGATTCCGGCTGATGCGAGGCTGGTGACCGGAAAAAGCCTGGCTGTGAAAGAAGCGGTCCTTACCGGGGAGAGCAACCAGGTGGAAAAAAATACGGAGGTGCTGCCAAAGGAGACTCCGCTGGCAGAGCAGGCAAATATGCTTTATAAGGGAACCATTGCCGCCCGGGGGAGTGGCAGGGCAGTGGTGGTAGGAACAGGAGATCACACCGCCATCGGAGAGATAAGTACTCTTACCCAGGAAGCCGAAAAAGAGACCACCCCTCTTGAAAGAAGGCTGGCGAAGCTTAGTCAGTGGCTTATCTGGCT
>JBAWAB010000040.1:0-4104 GCA_049589035.1 Salegentibacter sp. | reverse complement strand
TACGGAATTGACAAAATACTTGCCCACGCAACTCCCACGCCGATCATTGCCAATAGTAGGCCAGCTTTTGAGGTAAGAAAATAGACAGAGATAAGACAGATCCCTCCCACCGTTAACGCGAGCAAATGTGTAATCTTGTTACTTGTCCTTCTGGCCAGCACCGGCAGTAAGAATGCGACCGCAGCCGCTACTCCGTTGTAAACAGTGAACATTACCGTCACCCAGTCGGCGGCATCGTTGTAAAGTTCAGAGGTCGTATCGTGGGTTCCAAAGACGTGGCCTGTGACTGCTGGTGTGGAATAAATCCACATCGAAAACAGGGCGAACCACGAAAAGAATTGTACCCAGGCCAGCTGCTTCATCGTTTCTGGCATGTTGAGCATATCGGTGACAATAATCGTGAAGCCATTTCGCACTTCGCGCTTTCTCAACTGTGCAGCCACCATGAAAAGAATTCCTGCCACGATAAGTCCTACGAACAGAATGTACAGCTCTTTCGTTAGCGAGTTGGCGTAAATAAGATAGGTTACAATGGCTCCTACCGCGATCATTCCAAGGCCTGAATACAGCTGATTACGGATGTTCCGCTGCTTATCTTCAGGCTCCAGTTGAACCGGGTGAGTCTGTTTTCGTGCTTTTTCGAATGCCTCCAACTCTTCAGGGGAATATTCTTTGGAATTCACGACAGTCCAGATCACGGCGAGAAGAAAAACAATTCCGCCTACGTAAAAAGACCACTTCACCGAATCGGGAATAATACCTTCAGGAGCCGTATTGCTGATCCCAAACCAGTTGGTAAACATGTACGGCAGCAAAGAGCCTACTACAGCACCGGTTCCTATGAAGAAACTCTGCATGGCAAAACCCAACGTTCGCTGCTTGTCGGGCAGATTATCTCCTACAAAGGCCCGGAAGGGTTCCATCGAAATATTGATGGAAGCATCCATGATCCACAAGGTGCCGGCCGCCACCCAGAGTGTTGGCGAATTCGGCATGATGAATAAAGCCAGCGAAGATAGAATCGCGCCGGTAAGGAAATAGGGGCGCCTTCTTCCAAGCCTGGTCCAGGTGCGGTCACTGAAATAGCCAATTATAGGCTGAATAACCAGCCCTGTAACGGGTGCCGCGATCCAAAGAATAGGTATGGTTTCTACTCTGGCGCCTAAAGTCTCAAAAATTCTGGAGGTATTGGCGTTTTGCAGTGCAAAGCCAAACTGGATTCCCAGGAAACCGAAACTCATGTTCCATATTTCCCAGAAACTAAGGGTACGTTTCTGCATATCGTAAAATTGAATGACAGTTACGATAAGCACTAAGACTTATCAAAACTTAATTTAAGTAGGAAGTAAAATGTAAGTTCTGATAAATGTAATTCGGCGATAAAGATATATAAAAATAAATTAGGCGAATGTTAAATTCCGTTTTGTAGAATTCCTCTCGATCAATTCAGTTTCCACAACGATAGTTCTTGAAACTTCTGTTTCTTCGGAAGTGCTTTCCAGCTTTTCTATCAGCAATTTCGCGGCTTCAGCGCCTAATTTCGCCCCGTGCTGACTTACGGTTGTGAGGCTGGGAATAAACCTTTTTGAAAGCTCTCCATTAGTAAATCCTACCACCGAAACATCTTCAGGAACTTTGCGACCGCTCTCCTGCAGGGTCTTCACCGCATAAATAGCGTAGTGTTCGTTTACCGCAAAAACGCCGTCAATATCCTTGTTCCGAAGAAATTCCTCTATCTCCATTTCGCTGTCGTCCATATTCTCATTTTTCAGGATAAGCGACTCGTCCACCGGCATTCCGTTCTCCTGAAGCGCCTGTAGATACCCATCGGTTCGTAGTTTCCCCACGCTCACGTAATCTACTGTAGAAATGATCGCGATCCTTCTGCACCCCAGATTGATAAGGTGTTGTACGGCTTTTTTCGCACCGTTGGTATCGTCTATCACCACCTTGTCGCAATTCACTTCATCTACCGCCCTGTCGAACATCACTACCGGCATGCCTTGGTGGATCACTTCTTTTAAATGATGATAATCCTGCTTTTGCATGGTCTCTTTGGCGAGGGAAAGGATAAAACCGTCGGTGCTGCCGTTGGCCAGCATTTCCAGGTTCAGCACCTCTTTGTCGAAAGAGTTGTTGGTGAGGCAAATGATCACGTTATAACCTCTTTCGTTGGCTACCTGCTCTACTCCACTTATCACTGTAGTAAAAAAATGATGCACAATTTCAGGAATAATGATCCCTATAGTCTTGGTTTTCCGGTTCTTCAGACTAAGGGCAATGTTATTGGGCTTATAGTTATAGAGCTTTGCAAATGCCTTGATCTTCTGCTTGGTATCTTCGCCAATTTCGGGGCTGTCTTTTAGAGCTTTAGAGACTGTAGAAATGGAAACATCTAATTCTTTGGCAATTTGCTTCAGGGTAAGTTTGGGCTTCATGAGGAGTTAAGGGATTCTTTTCTAAAAAGCAATCGTTTAAATATTTCGTAAAAATATTACAAATTCCGCTGGCATTCTAAGAATGCCTAAAAGTTTTCAACACGCAAACGTTTTCGGATGGCCTATGGGGGAAAACCCGTAATTATTAACGTTAATTTTACATAACTTCGAGCACAGGAAGTAAAAATGTAAGCCAAATTTTTAGTTAAACCAATAGAAAAATCTATGAGAACATTATTCAAAAGCACGTTGCTAATGCTATTTATGCTGCCAATGAGCTTTTTTGCCCAAAACACCGTGAGCGGTACGGTCACCGAGAGTGCGACCGGTCTGCCGGTGCCGGGCGCAAACGTAATCGTTAAAGGTACCACCAATGGGTCGGTCACCGATTTTGACGGAAATTATACCATCGATAATGTAAGCGAGGGAGACGTGATCGTTTTCTCCTTCCTGGGCTTTGCCAGCCGAGAGATCCCTTATGAAGGGCAATCGACCCTGGACGTCGCGCTGAAAGAAGACCAGGCCACCCTTGACGAAGTCGTACTGATTGGGTATGGTTCGACCACCCAACAGGATGCGACCGGATCGGTTCAGAAGATCTCGCCCGAGGAATTCAACCAGGGTGCGGTGATCTCTCCAGAACAATTGATCGCCGGTAAATCGGCCGGGGTTCGAATTACTCCCGGAAACGGAGCGCCAGGACAGGGAGCCGAGATCCGCATTCGCGGTGGTTCTTCCCTTAACGCCAACAACTCTCCGCTTATCGTGGTTGACGGAGTTCCGTTAGACCAGAGAGGAGTTCAGGGGGTACGAAATCAGCTCAATTCCATCAACCCTAACGAGATCGAAGATTTCGTAGTTCTTAAAGATGCGGCTGCAACTGCCATCTATGGTTCCAGGGCTTCCAACGGGGTAATCCTTATCACTACTAAAAAAGGTAAGAAAAGCTCACCCTTCAGTATTACTTACGATCTGAAGGCTTCCGTAGGAAATATCGTCGATAAGGTAGATGTGCTGAATGCTGAGCAGTTCAGAAACATCGTAGAAGGTCAGACGAATACCGATCCTTCTCTGTTAGGAGACGCCAATACTGACTGGCAGGACCAGATCTATCAAACTTCTGTGGGAGCGATCCACAACGTGACCGTTACCCAGGGTTTCAAGGATTTCTCTTATCGCGTAAACTTCAACCACACTTCTCAAACAGGGGTGCTTAAAACAGACCTTTACCAAAGAAATGCGGTGAACCTGGCTTTAAATCAGGATCTTTTTGACAATAGCCTTAAACTTACCCTTACTTCAAAGGGCATTATCGATCAGAACCGGTATGCCGATGAAGGTGCCATTGGAGCAGCGATCTCTTTTGACCCTACACAGCCGGTTTACGATCCTACCAGTCCATTTGACGGTTATTTTGAATTCCGCACCGGAAATACCACCGACAGCGAGATGAGACAGGCGACCAGAAACCCGGTAGCTCTGCTACAACAGCGTCACGACAATGCGAAGAACAAGCGAAATATCTCCAATCTTAATGTGGATTACCGCTTTCCATTCCTGCAAGACCTTAAGTTCAATATGAATGCCGGTTTTGATTATTCTGAATTGTCGGGGTACGAAACACGGCCAATAACTTCAGCTGTAGTGGGTGACGCTATCCCTTATG
>JBAWAB010000039.1:0-4206 GCA_049589035.1 Salegentibacter sp. | reverse complement strand
GCCTGAGCAAATCCCGATAGAGATACGTCGAAGGCCTACACCACGAAAACAAGCATTAACTTGTTAGCGGCTGCAAATATAATAAAAACTTGCACTTCACAATGCGATTTTTACACTTTTGTTGAATTGGTTTTCTAACATTTCAACTGGTACTCCTTCCCTCCTACTTTATACATCTGTTCCCCAAGGCAAAGGCTGATTGACTGACAAGATTGGCTCCTTTCTTTCCTGACTCACATCGAAAAAACATTAGCTCCTTCAGCCCCTGTATGAGCCAAAAATCCCTATATTTAATAGACCCTAAGAAGATAATAATCTTACCATCCCCTCCTGCTTTCTCTTAACCTTTAGAAATCTCTCTACGAATGAATGATTTTTCAACCGAGGAACACAGGAAACTGGCCGAGAATTACGCGCGAAAGAAAGACTGGCTGCACTGGGGTCCCTATTTAAGTGAACGACAATGGGGAACGGTAAGGGAAGATTACAGCCCTTTTGGGACAGCCTGGGATTATTTTCCACACGATCACGCCCGTAGCAGGACCTATCGCTGGGGCGAAGATGGTATTGCCGGGATTTCAGACCGCTCCTGCAATATCTGTTTCGCCATTGCTCTCTGGAACGGGAAAGACACTATTCTGAAAGAGCGCCTATTCGGCCTGAATGGTCACGAAGGAAATCATGGAGAAGACGTAAAAGAATTGTACTACTATCTGGAGAATACTCCCACGCACTCCTATATGAAACACCTTTATAAGTATCCTCAACAGGAATTCCCATATCATCAGCTCATCGAAGAAAACAATAAAAGAGACAAGACCTACCCCGAATATGAACTGCTGGATACAGGCATTTTCGACAATGATGAATATTTTGATGTCACTACAGAATATGCCAAAGCCTCACCCGAAGATATCCTGATCAGGATTAGTGTTTGTAATAGGAGCGATAAATCTGCAAAGCTTCACCTGTTGCCTACACTTTGGGTTCGGAATTACTGGAGCTTTATGGAAATGACTGAAAAACCTCTGATAAAAAAGAGAAAAAGAGAGCAACAAGACTATGTCTCCGTTTCCTACCCGGGAACAGGCAAATACAACCTTTATTTTGATCCGGCTGAAAAGATGCTCTTTACCGAGAATGAAACCAACAACAGCAGACTTTTCAATGTTCCCAATGAGCATCCTTTCAAAAAGGATCTTTTTCATTCGGCGGTGGTAGAGAATGATTTTTCAATTGCCACGCAGAAGGACCAGGGAACGAAGTTTGCTCCCCTTTACCCTCTTGAACTTGAGGCCGGAGAGACAAAGTCAGTTCGGTTAAGGTTGTGCAACAAAGAAAAAACTTCAGCTTTCGGTAAAAATTTCGACCAGACCTTCCGGAAATGCCAAAAGGATAGCTCCCTTTTTTTCAGTTCGGTGACGGGAACAGAAAATCTGGATATCTGCAACATTCAGAAACAGGCCTTCGCAGGTCTTCTTTGGTCAAAACAATATTATAACTATGAAGTGGAAACCTGGCTCGCAGGAGATCCCAAACAGCCTCCGCCTCCTCCCCAGCGGCTAACGGGAAGGAATGCTCACTGGAAAACCCTGCGCAACCACGACGTCATAGCTATGCCCGATAAATGGGAATATCCCTGGTATGCGTCCTGGGATTTGACCTTTCACTGCATCACTTATGCTATTCTCGATCCTGAATTCGCCAAGGAGCAACTCCTTCTGTTTACAAAGGAATGGTATATGGCTCCAAATGGACAGATTCCGGCCTACGAATGGTCTTTCAGCGATGTTAACCCTCCTCTGCAGGGCTGGTCTGCCCTCCAGATCTACAAGATTGAGAGGAAAGACAAAGGCATCGGTGACATCAGATTCCTCAAGCGTATATTCAACAAACTGGCCCTTAATTTCACCTGGTGGGTGAACAGATTGGACCGCACCGAAAACAATGTTTTTGAAGGAGGCTTTCTGGGTATGGACAATATTGGGGTTTTCGATCGCAGTCATGGTATTCCGGGAAACGGACACCTGGAACAGGTAGACGGCACCTCCTGGATGGCCTTTTATTGCCTCAACCTCCTCGAAATGAGCCTGGAGATAGCGATGGAAGACGATTCCTATGAAGATATGGCGACCAAATATTTCGGTCACTTCGTTTATATCGCAGAAGCTCTTAACCAGAGAAGTAAAGATTATCAGGGCACCTGGGATGAAAAAGACGGTTTCTTTTACGATACCCTTATTCTTCCGGATGGACAAAATGTCCCAATCAAAGTGAAATCTATCGTGGGCCTCATGTCTATGATCGCCATTCTTTCAGTAAAAAAAAGCACGCTTAAAAAACTCCCAAAATTCGCAAAAAGTGTAAAATGGTTCAGGGATTACCGGATGAATATGCTCAAATATCCCGTTGTACAGGAATTTGCTGAAGGTGACGATCTTCTATTATCCCTTGTCCCAAAAGACCGCATGAAGATCCTCATGAAAAGTTTTCTCAATGAAAAGGAATTTCTCTCTCCCTATGGCATCAGATCCTTGTCAAAAACCGTAGAGAACCCTTACGAGATCACTATTGAAGGAAAAGTTTATACCATTAATTATGAGCCTGCCGAAGCCACCAGTGGAGTATTCGGCGGAAATTCGAATTGGCGCGGCCCCATTTGGATGCCTATAAATTACCTGTTCATCCAATCGCTGAAAGAATATTACGAATATTGCGGCAGCACGGTGAAATTTGAATTTCCCATGGGCAGTGGAAATATGGCCGACCTAAAGGAAATATGTCGTGATCTTAGTAGACGTCTTATCGGACTCTTCGAAAAAGATTTTGGCGACAATCGTCCCGTACATGCGCAGCACACCGAAAAATACCAGGAGAAGCATTTCAGGGATCTTATCCTTTTTTATGAATACTTCCATGGAGATACCGGGAGAGGTGTGGGCGCCTCCCATCAAACAGGCTGGACCGCAGTGGTAGCAAATCTCATAAAGGAAATGAGAGATTATTAGGATGAAAGATACCTTTTCAAAAGAATGGCTGGTCATTAACGGACTTGGAGGTTATGCCTCGGGAAGCCTTTCCGGAGCGAATACCCGCTGCTATCACGGGCTGTTGATTGCTTCCTTTTCGCCGCCAGTCGACCGAAAGGTATTGGTGGCCAAAATTGAAGAGCGTGTCCAATCCGGAGGGATTTTTTTTGAACTTTCCGCCAATCAGTACCCGGAAAAAATTCACCCGAAAGGCTATCAATATTTGAAGAATTTCGAGGCCAGTCCTTTTCCGAAGTGGAAATATGCAGCGCAGGGCTGGCAACTCGAAAAAAAGATTTGTATGCGGTACAATTCCAATACCACTCTGGTGGAATACAAGAATACCGGCAGGAAGTCCATTTCTCTGAAAATTACTCCTCTCTACAGTTTTGCAGATTTCCATAGTTGCTTCAGCGAAAATGATTTCACCGATTTTTATTCCGAATTCCACCAAAACCACCTGAAAACCTACCCGCATTACGACAGCCGGCCGCTTTTCACCTCCTGGAGCAAAGGTGTTTTTTCCGAAGAACGGGCCTGGTATAAAAATGTTCTGCTTCCGAAAGAAGAGGAACGCGGATTGAACTTCCACAGTGATTACTATAAAATAGGCCATCTTCACTGCGAGCTCGGGCCCGGCGAAAAACTCTTCCTCATATTTTCTGCGGAAAAGAATTCTGCCGCAGATGCCGAAAAGATCTTCGCTGCGGAAAGAAAACGCTGGAATGATCTGCGGAAAGGAACCAAAAATCTTTTTTTCAAGGACCTTTTAGCTGCCGGAAATCAATTTGTGGTAAAGCGTAAATCTACCCATAGCCTGTCCATACTTGCCGGTTATCACTGGTTTTCAGACTGGGGACGGGATACCATGATCGCCATGCGGGGTCTTTGCATTGCGCCCGGAAAAAAACAGGTTTCAAAAGCCATACTCACCACTTTTTTGGAGAACATCAGCGAAGGAATGCTCCCCAACCGCTTTCCCGATCACAGCGAAGACCTGCCAGAATTCAACAATATCGACGGCAGTCTCTGGCTCTTCGTCGCCATGTATGAGTATTACCAACAATTTCAGGATAAAAGCTTTATTAGAAGACAATTGAATTCCCTGGAAAACATTCTGAAAGCGCATTTGCAGGGAACGAGGTTCAACATTCACGTAACTCCCGAAGGTTTTTTG
>JBAWAB010000038.1:0-3691 GCA_049589035.1 Salegentibacter sp. | reverse complement strand
GTTTCAGAATCTCATCGGGAGAAGCTGAAATAAATTCAGCTTGACGTAAAGCTTACCCTTTCCCGGCCTTTTTCACTTCCAACTTCATACATCTAACTTCCCATTTATTCCACCACATACATCTCGTTGGAAGCCTTAATATATTCCTGCGGATTGAAAGTCGACTCAAAGCTGTTCCTCACCAGGTCAAGTTTTAGGCTTAGCTCCTGCACCTGCTCTTTCAGGTATTTGTCCTCTTTGTATTTGTCGATAAGCTTTTCATATTTGTTCAGGTTTTCGAGGATCCTGAAGGTAATATTTCCGAAGCGGATCTTAAGATTCTGAACCGCTACCATCTGGTCGTGATAATTCTGCTTCCAGTTCTCAGGGTTTTTCTTCCTTTCTTCAATGATCTTGTTCTCGGCGATCTTCGATATTTTCAGAATATATTGTGTGCGCTTCTTGGCATCGGTCTCGTTGGTAAAGTTTTCCTGAAAATCTTTAAGGTCAATTCCCAAAATTTCCACGAAATTCTCCTTCATCGCCTTATTCTGAAGTTGTTTCAGCTCCTCCAGGCTTTTATTGATGCCTTCCCATTCGGTCTCTATCAGGTCCTTATCATGCGTAAACTGCGAAACGGAAGTGGTAAGATTAAGCATTTCCACACTCTTTTTCCGCAGATCGCGGTCCCTCCTGCCCAAAGAATTCACGAACATGCTAATTCCGTCAAAAAGACTGCCGGCCAGCATCCCGGTAAAAGGTGTCCCCTTGGTAAGGTCGCCAGAAACGCTGAGCAGATGATTGAGAGCCTCCAGCTTTGCATCGTCTTCCTTCTCTTCTGCTACATATTGTTTAAAGGTCCCGAACCACTCCTGGTAGCCGGGATAATTCATGGGATTACTCACCTTGTCCAAAGTCGAATAGAATTCCCGGGACGTATTAAATAGATTCAGCGGCTTTATTTCCCGCTCCATAGAAGCCAGGTTCAGTACCGCCGAACTATAGTTGTATTTATAAACATTAATCGTATTCTTGTCGATCTCCTCCTGCCGCGCTTCCAGGTATTTCACACGTTCCAGGAGCTTCGATACTTTTTCTGAAGCCGAATTTGTATTCCTGATACTCTCGTCGAGGGTACTTATCTTGGAGTCAATATCCTTGATTCTGGAATCGAGATTACGGCTCAACAGGCTGCGTTCACGGTTAAGCTCCTGCAGCACCTGCTCGGTCACCGATTGATCGGGAAGCGAGGTCTGGCTCCACATTGGTAAAGAAAGGCCAAGCATAAGCAGAAAAAGGACAAATTTAGATTTTCTCATAGGTATAATTATAAATTTAACCTGCTGAAAACAGGCGAATTAGGATCGCCTTAGAATGAGCATATTTTATGCCACGCGAGCTTCTCTATTGCTTCGGAAGCCTTCTTCGGAAGTTGCTTCGTCTGAAATTACAGGAGAGAGCCGGAATATGCCGATTAAGATTTTGACGAAACTTTAGCAGAATCGCATTTGAACAAATACTGAAATTGGGGAAATTCATCACAGTTTCCCAGCCCTGAACAACACCGGGAATAACCCGGCCTTTCCTTCCAATCGATTTGGGTAAGCCCTTTTTGAACTGAAGTACGACGGCGGAAAACAGGTTAATAAAGACAATAAAACTTATCTTTTTGTAAAGTTTTATTTACATATTCAAATTATTCCCTATATTTGTCAAGCAAACTTTACATAAAAACAGTAATCATGAAAAAAGAAACGCAAACCTTAAGCTCCATTACCAGGCGCAATACACGTCGCTTGTTTTACTGGACCTCTGGTTGGGTCTTGAGCCTGGCTATAGTGACCTTTGGCCCCATGTTCCTTTGGGAAGGCCAACCAGCCATCAGTTTAGCAGGAATACTCGTCAACCTTGGCATAGGAGTGGGAATGATCTTTGCCAACAAGAGCTATATCAATGGGTTAGATGAATTGCAGCGCAAGATTCAGCTGGAGGCTATGGGTTTGGCGCTGGGAGTGGCAGTAGTTGCCGGCATCAGTTACTCTACACTTGACAATCTAAACCTGATCTCTTTTGATGCAGAGATCTCTCATTTAATAATACTGGTGGGCATCACGTATCTCGTCGCAACTATAACCGGAAACAGGCGCTACCGATGAAAAACAGGATCAAAGTACTCCGTGCCGAACACGAGCTAACGCAGGCTCAACTGGCAGATAAACTCTATGTCTCCAGGCAAACCATCAACGCCGTTGAAAAAGGCAAATTTGACCCCAGTTTGCCTCTTGCCTTCAGGCTTTCCGAATTATTTCGAAAACCTATTGAGGAAATTTTTCAATGGGAAGAAGAGCAACAGTAAAATTTCTGTAAGCGATGACTCCCGTTTTCTTAGCTGTGGAATCTTAAAATTTTCTGCGGAAGGATTCCGCAGCTGAAAAAGCTAAAACAGGGAAATTCATTACAATTTTCCAACCCGGAACAAGATGGGGAAAATGACCTCTCCTTCATTTCCGAAGCTTTTTCGCAGCTCCTGCTCTATCAGCGCCACAGGATTTCGATTTTCGGCTTTTTCATAATGCTTCACCGCCGACCAGCTGTTAAGGTATCCCAGGAGATGCTCAAAGCTCCATTGAAGGCGATGCTCAAATTGCGGGGTTTTAAGCTCTTCAAAAGGAAAAGGAATACTTTTGTATTCCTCCTCCAGGTAACGCCGTTCCTCATCCCAATACGGGCCGATGATTTGCTCGTAAAAATGTTTGATCACCTTATCTGTGGCATCATTGCTCCTGAAAAGACCGTAGCCCATGACGGCCAGAACACCTTCCGGCTTCAGCGTTCTTCGCACTTCAGCGTAAAAAGCCTCAAAATCGAACCAGTGAATAGCCTGTGCCACAGTGATCAAATCGAAATGATCATCGGGAAAATTCGTCTTTTCAGCCCTTTGTATGCTATAGTTGATATTGGGCTTTTCCAAGGCATTCTCCAGCTGCTGCCGACTGATGTCGCTCGCATCTACTTTTAAAAAGAATTTGGCCAGTTCGGCAGCCACCTGTCCATTTCCAGTGCCGCAGTCCCAGGCAATCTCTTTATCCCTAACCGTATTTATCAGAAACTCGAAGAGTTCCGGCGGATAACCCGGGCGGTACCGGGCATATTCGGAGGAATGAGAAGAGAAATTGTCTTTCATGGCAGCGCAGAGTGTTTAATGAACAGGAACCTTGCAGAATTTAAGAAAATTTAGTAAATATGTAGTTAACTTTCTTATCGCCCCCTACTCCTTAAGAAGTTTTCACGATAAAAGTTTGAAGCAGTTTCTCTTTTTAATAACTAAAAATGAAAAAAGCGACCCGTTAAGGCCGCTTTGAATGTTTTCACAACGGAATAATCCTTATTGTGAATTGCTTCAGAATTGTAAATCGAATATAGTAATAAATTTTGAAATGAAAAGAATTTTAGGTTTAGACTTGGGAACCAACTCTATTGGATGGGCTTTAATAGAGCAGGATTTCGAGAAAAAAGAAGGACATATTTTGGGAATAGGTAGCCGAATAATTCCAATGAGTCAGGATGTTTTAGGAAAATTTGACAGCGGAAACTCGATTTCTCAGACAGCTGAAAGAACTGGGTATAGAGGGATACGACGGCTAAATGAACGTTATCTTTTACGTCGGGAACGCTTGCATCGTGCAATGAATATCCTCGGTTTTCTTCCAAG
>JBAWAB010000037.1:0-1681 GCA_049589035.1 Salegentibacter sp. | reverse complement strand
GGAAGAACGTGGACAGATCGTATTTATGAGTAATTTCTTCAATCATACCTCCAAAAGAACCGGCCAGTTTATTTCCAATAGCAATCGCGAGGTACCACATTCCGAACATGAAGGCGATCATACGGGCGGGCACCAGTTTACTCACGTAGGAAAGCCCCAGTGGAGATAGACATAATTCTCCCAGTGTATGGAACAGATAGGCTAGAATAAGCCAGATCATGCTCACTTTCGCACCTTCCACCAGGCCTCCTGAACCGAAGGCTAGCAATCCGAAGCCGAAACCTAACAATATCAGTCCAAAACTGTATTTCATGGCAGCCGACGGATTGTACTTGCTTTCCCACCATTTTGAGAACAGGGAAGCAAAAACAATGATAAAGAAGGAGTTCAGAATACTAAACCAGGAAACGGTAATTTCGGTAGTATCGGCCGTGAATTCACGCCCCAGCATCCAGAGTACAATTCCCCAGATCCCGGAAAAGCAGATTGCGAGAACAATATTCGAACCGAGGATCTTTTTGTGTGTTTGTTTCCAAAGCAAAATAAGGACCCAGGTGATAATCGCAAGCGGCACCACCGTAAGAATGGTGTTGATGATGTTGTAGATAATTGCTGAAGTCCCTGTAAGTTCGCGGTCAACATAATCTCTGGCGAAGATGATTAGGGAAGAAGCTCCCTGCTCAAATGACATCCAGAAGAACACCGTAAAAAAGGCAAAGATGATAAGGGCGATCATACGATCGCGAACCACCTTGGTGTAGCGCGAAATACGTGAAATTGCCAGGATTAGAAACAGGATCAGGCCAATAATTGCCATTCCGGTAGGGCCATCAAGAGATCCTCCCCCAAAGTCAAAAGGCACCACCGCAGGGATCAGGTTGAGATTGGCGATCTTGGAAAGCGGATCGTTGATTAGATAACCGAACCCGATTATGGAAGTTAAGATGATAAGTATTTTGTCAAAAAGCGTAAAAGGATTGTGCTTTTTCTCCTGTTCTTTTTCTGAAGGAGTTACATCTTCTTCCAGCTGATTTTGGTCCTTAAGCGGGTCTTTTCCAGGTCTTCCTCCTACATTTCCAAAAAGAGGTTTAGACAACATAAACTGAAGCGTCCCGAGGAACATGAAAATACCGGCAAGACCAAAGCCCCAACTCCAGCCTACTCTTTCGGCCAGATACCCGCAGAGCATCATTCCGAAGAAAGCCCCGGCGTTCACTCCCATGTAAAATATCGTATAAGCCCCGTCTTTCTTGTCGGGTTTTTCCACATACATTTCAGAAATGATCGAGGTGATATTGGGCTTAAAGAAGCCGGTTCCTACTACCAGTAATCCCAGCCCAAGATAAAGGGAAAATTCTGTCTCCATAGCCATCGAAGCGTGGCCAAGGGTCATAATTCCGGCCCCTATAACAACTGCCCAACGATAACCCGTGATCTTATCGGCTATAATACCACCCGCGATCGGTGTCAAATACAGCAATCCGGCGTAGGTTCCGAAGAGGGCACCCGCATTTTCTGCAGACCAGCCCCAACCGGGATTATCAACACCAACAATGGCCATGGTCAAAAAGTTAACCAGCAAGACGCGCATTCCGTAGAAAGAAAAACGCTCCCACATTTCGGTAAAAAAGAGCACAAAAAGTCCGGCGGGATGTCCCAGAACTTTTCTCTTAAAAAAATC
>JBAWAB010000036.1:0-27787 GCA_049589035.1 Salegentibacter sp. | reverse complement strand
CTACGACAACCAAAGGAAGAAATCTTTATAGAATATGATAGATGAGGAAAAGTATTGAAGAGGTTTTGGATGATTGCACTCTAGTTTCTCTACACTTCCATTACACATGGCTTAGAGTTAAATAAATTCTGTTATTTTCGCCAACCTAATCAAAATATCATATCATGAAAGAACTTATTGAAAACATCCAATCTACTTTTGAATCTTTTCATACAGATGCTACCACGCAACTGGAAAATGGCAACAAAGCAGCCGGAACAAGGGCAAGAAAATCTTCTTTGGAGTTAGAAAAACAATTGAAAGAGTTTCGTAAAGTTTCAATCGCAGAATCAAAAAAGTAAAAAGCAGCCTCCATTTAGGAGGCTCCTTTTCTCCTCATATTTTACTACAAGGCAACATTTACATAATTCTGTTTTCTTTGCAGGGCTTCTTCACTTCCAGGGATGATCTCTCCTTTTGCATCTACTTCACAAATAAAATAGATTAGGGGGTCTTTATTTTTAAAATTGCGATTTTGCCGGATTCTCTCCGGATTTTTTACTTCAGCCAGGATTGCATCGCGTTTTTCTCCCGGCCGGGCTTTTCTTCTGAATTGGTAGGGCATAATTTCAGATTTTATATAATTGCTTTTTTAAAAATAAGAATTTGATTCACATAGGAATAAGGTTAAACGGAATTTTTTGAATCAATCAAAACTTAATTTTCAAGCACATTTTCTGATTTTAACTGATAAGAGCGCAATGGCAAGAAGGGGAAAAAGCCCCTTTTGGGAGTGGGTAATTTCCTGTAGAATTGCTCCATTAATCTTTACAATGAATTTGATCGTTCCTTTAGTTCTGAATACTCCTCAGGTAATTCTCTTCATCTTAGGACTTGCAGTAGTCTTCTTTATTGGTTACTATATCGGAAAGGAAATTGGGGCATCAGAAAGGATGTATAAAACACCCCATTCCCCAGATAAAGGGTGAAAATTTCCTCAGCACCTAAATTTTGGACACTATTGACCGAAGATTTAATGTCCTTGGTAAACAGGATATGAGGGATACCCGCAAAACACTAATTGTTGACCCCTCTTAAGCTATAAATTCCCGAAAAACAGTCCATGCATACACAATATGATCATCACCTCGTCCAGCTGGGTTGAATACCGCTTTGATAGCTTCTATTGCCCATCTTCCAAACCTGTCCCAGGTAGAATTTAGACTAACCCATATTATAACAAAGGACTCATCTCAAAACAACTCCAACCCCTATTTTCCCCAGTAAATACGGGTTATGATCAATGATCAGAATATCATTGTTCTTGCTTAGTTTCTTGAGAATTGCATATAAGAGATCAATATCGGCATAATGCAGCCCGGTGCTGGGTTCATCCAGAATGTATAGCGCATCGCTAGCTTGCTCCTGCAGCCAGTTCAATAACAATAATCGTTGCTTCTCCCCCGAAGAAAGGGATTGTACCGGCTGATCCAACCGAAGATGCGCCAGGCCTATCTCCTCTAACTGTTCTAAGAATTCAAGGGTTTTAGCAGAAACTTTAGTCTCTTCCAACCATCCTTTTAATTCGGTGATATTGAGGGCAAGAACCTCAGCAATATTTTTGGTATCAACAGTATACTCTAAAATATGAGACTGATAGCGTTGTCCCTTACACACTTCACATTTTTCAATTGAATTGGCGGCTACATCCAGACTGGTTTCGATATAGCCTTTCCCTTTACAATTCGGGCACTGACTCGTTTTTGTTTTATAGGAAAAGTCTTTTGGCTTAAGACCCGTCTCACTTGCAAAGATCTTGCTTATCTCCTTCAACAGATCCAAATAAGCAACTAACAAGGTATTCGAATACGATCGCAGTTTTTTAGGCTCAAAATAATGAGCTGTGGCATATTTCTTCGGAAACTCTATACTTTCACAATTCACCGGCTTTTCCGTTTGAATGCTTGGGATCAGAATGTCTTTCACTAAGGTCGTTTTCCCTATCCCTGATTTTCCGCTAATTGCTGTAATTCCTCCAACCGGTACTTCCAGTGATTCTCTCACCAGTGTATGCCTGGACAACTTTTTGATAAGAATATGATCCTTCCCTGCTTTCAACGCTACCGGTTTAGATGGCTCCTTCATGAAAGGATGGCAATCGTCTTTTTTCAGGAAATCCTGAGGACTTCCCTGGTAAGTGATATACCCTCCCAGCTTTCCAGCCTTAGGCCCGAGCTGAACCAACTCATCAGCCGCCAGGATAATCTCCTTATTGTGCTCGATCACCATCACCGTATTACCCTTTTCTATCAATTCTTTTAGAATGTTGATCAGGTCTGGAATATTGTCATTGGATAGTCCTGCGGAAGGTTCATCCAAAAGATAGGTGATGCCTTTTAGCGGAGAGTTCAGCTGTTTGATAAGGGCTACCCGCTGGTTTTCTCCGCCGGAAAGGGTGGTCGATTTACGATTGAGTTGCAGGTGATCTATATGCAATTGCTTTGCCCGCTTGATGGTATTGATCAAATGAGGTCGAATTTTGGAGATGAGTTTTTGATCTACCCCTTCCTGGGAATCATTAGCGGACAGCCACTCTTCCAAAGCTTTAAAATCCATTGACTTTATTTCATGAATGGATCTTCCTCCAATCTGAAAACTTAGCCGTTCAGGCTTTAAACCACTCCCCTCACAATGGCTGCATTCCGCAGGGGAGAAAAGAGCCTTCAGCTTTTCTATATTTTTATTTTTCCTGGTCTTATAATATTCTTCTTTTAGGTAGTGGAAAAGCCCTTCCCATTTCATACTTATCTCCTGCGTGCCTTTCCTGGTTTTGGTTTTGAATTCCCAATTGGTTTTCCATTCCGTTTCACCCGCACCATTAAACAGGATATTCTTTTGTTCATCTGTGAGCTCCTTAAAAGGAGTTTCCAGGCTGAATCCGCGTTTTGCACCTATCTCCTTCACGATCGCCATGAATTGACTACCCGCCTGACCATAATAGGCCAGAGCTTTATTGTGCTCAAAAAGTCCGTCAGCGATACTCTTCTTTTCATTCAGCACTATTTTTTCGAGATCAGGAAGCAATTCCTGACCTAGCCCATCGCATACTGCACATTTTCCCAATTCGTGATTATTAGAAAAATGACTGGCAGATAATTCCTGCCCTTCATACTGAGCTTTTCTGGAGAATGCAAAACGTAAGATCTTATCTATTCCGGTTTGTTTGGAAATATCCGATCGCTCTGTAAAGCTTTTTTCTTTACGTGTGATACAAATAGTAGGGCTAAGCCCTTCAATATTTTCAACTTCCAGCTGAAAATTCACTCCTACCCTGGACTGCTGATAAGATGAAAACTGTTTGGTCATTTCCTGAAGTCCATAGCCATGCAGCGTGTCAATCACCAAAGAAGATTTACCGGAACCCGAAATTCCGGTAATAACAGATAATTTATTCTTCGGAAAATCGACATCGAGGTCTTTAAGATAATGTGTTCGAGCTCCTTTTATGGATATCTTATCCCTTCGCTGATCCTTTAATTCTTTCAGATCAGTCGCCTGAGCCTTTTGGGAATTATCTACCAGCGTATCGCAGGAGGATTGAAATAGCGGATGATTTTCAAAGCATATAATCCCGGCTGTTTGCACTTTAAGCTCGTGCAAAGCTTTTAACAGCTGCCTCACATTTTGCTGATGCAACCCAATACTGGGTTCTTCCAGCAATAAAAGTGTCTTTTTTGATTGCCTGGCGAAATGCTTTGTAAGTTTAATGCGCTGGGCTTCACCACCAGACAAGGTATTGGAAGGTTGTCCCAGTTTGATATATCCTAGCCCAAGCTGCAGCATTAAAGACAGAATCCTGGTGATCTTCTTCTCTTTAGAAAAGAAATCATAAGCTTCCTCTATGCTTAAGTTATAGATGTCTGCAATGTTCTTATTATTCCAATGCACCTGCAGTACTTCAGGCTTAAAACGCTTACCATTACAACTCGGACAGACCTGGTTAATAGTACCCATCACATTCATAGAAAGCGTGATCACCCCCGCCCCTTCACAGGTTTCACATCTTCCTCTCTTGTTATTAAAAGAAAAGGCTCCTTTAGCCAGATTCAGGGATTTTGCTTCGGGAGATTTAGCTAACAGATCACGTATCTTATCGGCCAGGCCGGTATACGTAGCAGGATTACTTCTAGGCGTTTTGCCAATGGGTTGATCGGAAACCGTAAGTAGTTGCAGGCCCTTTTCTGCGGAATATTTCTGAAGTCTATCCAGGATCTGAGGAGTCTTCCGGGTCACTACCGTAAAATCCCCTTTTTGAGGCTGAAAGGATTCCGCCGCTTCGCGCGTAGGTTGATCTTCAGATCTAATTATTTCTTTTCCCAATTCAGTTAAAGTAGGGCTGGATAGTCCGTCAGCATTAAGAAACTCCCGGATGGGTCCATTAAAAATAATTTCTCCCCCGTGAACACCAGCCTCAGGACCTAATTCCACGATCCAGTCAGCAGAGCGGATAAATTTTAAGTCGTGTTCTACCACCATGACTGTATTTCCACTGCTTATCAATCGATTGAAGATATGGCGTAGATAGTGTTGGTAGTCTTCAGGTAAACCGATGGAAGGTTCATCAAACACATAAAGAATCCCCTGCAGGCTGCTGTTTACCTGTTTGATCAGTTTGATACGCTGGCCGTCCCCGGAAGAAATATCGGTACTTGGAGTGCTTAACCGATATTCCTCCATTCCAAGGCGAATGAGATCGAACAACTGAACATAGATCTTATCAACCAATACCTGTTCCCCGGCCGAAAAATTCACGCTTTTAAGTCTGTCATATAAATCGTTCAAAGCAAGGTCCATCCATTCCTGAAAGTTCAGGCCTTTCCATTTATATTTGAGGTGTTCAACTTTAATTCTTGCTCCCTTACAACTCGGGCAAACCTGGGAACTGACGAATTTCAGAATATTCTTATTTCGGTCTCGTTTTAAAATATCGCTCATAATAGGAAGGATGCCTTTATAAAAACCCTCTTCCCTGGGCTTTGCCTTAAGGCCTTCCCACCTTAGCCGGGATTCTATACTATGTTTCCCGTAAAAGACTTTTATGCGATCACTACCATTTAAGATCACATCCTTTTGTTCATCAGAAAGTTCCTTCCAGGGGATATCTACGTTAAAACCATGGGCTTCACATACTTTATTTAATTCCTCAACAGTAACCTGGGAATAGACGATGTATCCGTTGGGTAAGGTGGTGGTGATGGCCCCTTCTCTAAGGCTTTTGTTTTTATCTCCAACCAGTTTATTAAGATCAATGTATTCCGCCTGTCCAATGCCGTGACAGCGCTCGCAGGCTCCTTTAGGATGATTGAAAGAAAAGAGAGACTTGCTCATAGGCTCTGCACCTGCATAACGGGCAAACAAAATTCTGAAAACCGCTGCAAGCTCAGACAGGGTACCGAGAGTGGCATTAATAGACTGGAATCGTTTCGACTGCTCTACTTTTATCACCGGTGGCAGCCCCGCAATATCATCTACTTCAGCGGCAGGTATTAATTGTGCATTTTGCTGATTATATGCGGAGAGACTTTCCAAAAAATACCGGTATCCTTCATTGGCAATAACATCCAGTGCCAAAGATGATTTCCCCGAACCTGATAAACCGGTCACGACAATCAGTTGATTTTCAGGAATACTTAAAGAAATATTTTTGAGGTTGTTCTGGTGGGCATTAATGATGCGCATAAAGGCTTTTGTTTCTCTTTTTCAAAATTCAATATAGAAAGATTATGACAGCCTGAAATGGGTTTTTCAAGAAAACAAAGCATGCAATTCTTCTTACTTGAGCGAGAAATTTCAGCCACCAGCAAGTCCTGGTTGTTTTCCTAAATAGGCATTCTAAGGGATAGTATCCGGATGGCTAGCAGCATCAGGTAGAAGCTTAGGAATAAAAATGGAATAACCGCCAGGATTAATAGAAGAAAAAGTCTCTTTAAAGAGATCAATCCATTCAGAATAAAGTAGTACCCCTATTTATCCTTATCCCTCTTTGTATCCGTATCCTTATTCTCCTGACCGGTTAATTGTTTGATCACTTCAGGATTCTTAGCCATATTTTCCATAAATGGTTTAAAAAGATCGATAGGGATAGGGAAAATGGTAGTAGAATTATTTTCAGCAGCGATTTCAGTTAAAGTCTGCAGATAACGAAGTGTCAAAGCGCTGGGCTGACCAGCAAGTACTTCAGCAGCATCTGTCAATTTTTTTGAAGCCTGAAATTCTCCTTCAGCAGCAATTACTTTTGCTCTTCTGTATCTTTCAGCTTCCGCCTGTCTTGCCATGGCTCTTTGCATTTCCTGCGGCAAATCGACTTGTTTAATTTCTACATTCGAAACTTTAACCCCCCAGGGCTCGGTATTGGAATCGATAATTTCCTGCAATTCCAAATTCAGTTTATCCCGCTTGGAAAGAATGTCATCCAATTCTGATTGTCCCAGGACACTGCGAAGTATGGTTTGAGAAAGCTGCGAAGTACCATAATAATAATCTTCTATTTCAATAGTGGCTTTTTCAGCATCAACTACGCGAAAATAGACAACCGCGTTTACTTTCAAGGTAACATTATCCAGGGTGATAACATCCTGGGTCGGCACATCGTGGACAATTGTTCGCAAGGTCACCTTTTTCATTTTATCAATAAAAGGAAGAAGGATGATAAGACCTGGCCCTTTACTGCCACCGCTGGTTACTCTTCCCAATCGAAATACAACGGCGCGTTCATATTCTTTTAGGATTTTTATTGAATTGATTAGAATGAGAACAACCAGAAATATTAAGACATAAACGGGAATCATAGGTATTGGATTTTTAGCTTGGTTCTAAAGTTACGGATTTAACTGTTAGCTTAAATTGTTTAATTTCAATAACCTCTACTTCGGTTTTGGCTGCTATATATCCTCCTTCGGCAATGGCATTCCAAAATTCTCCGTGAACCCGTACTCTTCCTTCCGGAGACAGCTCTTCCATGGTCATACCTCTTAAGCCTATTAAGCTTTCCACTCCTGTTTTGCTCTTCCCGAACTGAGCTTTAATACCAAAAAAGATAAGCACAATAAAGAAAGCCGAAGTGATCACCACAGAAGTTATAAGTACAGACCAGGAAATATATAGCACATCGACTGAAGGGGCTTCATCAATTAAAAATATGGAGCCCAGGAATAAACAAATTACACCGCTTATGGATAATAAGGCATAGCTCTGAAATTTTATTTCCAACACAAAAAAGATAATCCCCACAATGATTAGGGCCAATCCGGTATAATCGATCGGCAAAACAGACATGCCGTAACCCGCCAATATCAAACTCACGACCCCCACTATGCCGGGCACCAATCCGCCGGGATTGCTGAATTCAAAGAATAAGCCCATCAATCCCAGCAGTAAAAACACATACATCAAATTGGGGTTACTAAGGAAAGCCAAAAACTTTTGCTTTCCATCCATTTCTATGGTTTCCACCTCTGCAGAAGCCGTGTGAAGGAGTACATTTTTTCCGGAATTAAGATGAACCGTGCGGCCATCTATTTTGCTAAGCAATTCCTTCAGATCATTGGCTTTCAGATCAATAATATTATTTTTCAATGCTTGTTCAGCCGAGAACGAGCGGCTATTGGTCACCATCTGCAGGATCAGGGTGGTGTCTTTGCCTCGGTGTTCTGCAATGGAGCGCATAAAAGCTGCTGCATCTTCTGTCATTTTCGCATTCATAATGGAATCGGGAACGCTGCCTTCCAATACAGGATGGGAAGCCCCGATATTCGATCCGGGGCTCATGGCAGTGATATTTGCAGCCAGTGCAATAAAAGCTCCGGCAGAACCGGCATGCGCACCCGATGGTGTAACAAAAGAAATAACGGGAATGGATGCGTTCATTATTTTACCTGTCATCTTGCGTGTAGGTGCTAACAAACCACCCGGCGTATCGATTTTTATCACCACACAGGCTGCATTTTCTTCGGCAGCTTTCTGAAGTCCATTGTCAATATATTCCGCCGTTGAAGGATAGATTGCGTCGTCCAGGTTCAAAACAACTACCTTCTGTGCCCGGGCGAAACTACTAAGCAGCAGGCCCAGGATAATAAAGTATATTTTTAAAGAGGAATTCTTCATCGTTTTGAGCTTTTCCTTTGTTCCAATGATTAGAACAAAAATGGCGACAATCAAATATACCGAAAGTTCCGGTTTATCGAATGTAAAATAAGATTGGAACTGCTGCAGGAAGACGATTTTGGATTAGCTGAAACAAAAAACTGTTTATAGCACCGAAGGTGAAATTTGCCAATTTTAGCTCTCAGCGTTATACGGGGCTGCCACTCCTCTGCTTTCTCAACAATCATCCCGAATTATGAACGAACACAACACTTTCAGAGAATTCCACACCGCTATTTAACATAGGAAACCAAAAAATATACTTTACCACTGATTATTAGCGGACTTTTATTTGTTATGGTTTATACCATTTCGAAGAGATACAACCTGAATTGGAAATTCCATTTCTGGACAACATTGGTCATAATGACAGTGAGTTCCATTTTAATTTTATCTGACCAATTTTTCAGAATCAGAATATTATAGCAGAATGACGAAAAAGCCTAAACCGGGCTCAGACACAACTCCCGGAATTTGGGAACCGCATTCCTTCAGTCGCAAATTATGTTAAGCATATTTAGTCCTGAAACTTAGCGTTTAATTCCTCGACGATCATTTCTATCTTTTTGTTTTTAGCTACTTTATCCAAAATAATGGCCGGGGTTTGCCTAACCTTGCAGTTCTTAATAGCACAACGTTCGCAGGTTACGCCAACCTCTTTTCTTTTAATATTCGTATCTCCTAAAAATTTCAACTTGCGCTCCAATTGCTTATTGATGAGTAAACCAATACTTATACTCCTGTACTGGTTGTCTGTAAATGGATCTTTGGTTGCAGAAGAAAATACCAAATACTTTGTGTCATGACTGGGGTAATTAGAAATTTGAACATCAAATTCATGAGAATTTTTAGTTTGACTTATTTCTTCAATTACCTTCAGAGAAACCCAACGCCTGCAATAATGTTCATTGGTTTCATTGGCCCGCGGTGAATGCTGATGGGATAAGTGAAGTTCCTTGTTCAGATAAAATTTCTCGGTACCCGCTGTGTGTGTGATCCGTAAAAAGAATAAATTCTTAATATTAAATGCCTTGGGCAGGATATTGGTCAACCGCTGATAGAATGACTCCGGGGAGGCATTGAAAGCTCTGAGCATTTTAAGAAACAGCGCTTTGTCTAATGTTTCTTTTTCAAAAACTGTCTCTAACTGGGAGATCAATTCATCTTTTGGAATGACAAGGGCTCCGGCAAAATAGGAGGCATAAAAGTTATTAAGCACTTGATCAAACCTATGGAATTTTATCCATGGAAAAGTATGTAACCTATCAGTAATTTGTAAATAATTGTACGCGATTTCTTTAGCATAAATAAACGTGCGCTGCGCTTCATCGATACCATTAGAAAGTAACAGGGTTTTGGTCTTAGGCACAAAAACAGAACGCAAATTGCCTAAAGCTTCATTTTTGCTCAATTCGTTATTATTGATAATGTAGCTATACTCTTCAATTAGTATTTCTTCCAGATCTTTTGAGCTAAGAGGTTTTGTTAGGTCCACCTGATAGGCTTTCGAAAACTTTAGAACCTGTTGTTCAAGGTCGTCAAAGTAGTTATTATTCGCTTCCTGAAATGAGCGTACAGAAGCCAGGAAGAAACTTTCTCTGCTAAAGTTATAATGATGTGCAATTTCAATTATTGTACTAATAAAGGCGTTCACTTTGGCCGGTGCATTGGCAACAATATCTATTAGATTACTTTCTTTGATACCAAAAAGCTCGAGCGGTATTTCCTTCAATATTTTGGACTGCAATATTTCGCCAATAGGAGCTAAATTCTTGTCCAGTTTTAAAGAAACCATCTGGTCATATGGAACTTCAAGTTTATCTGAAAGCAAAGCAATTTTATCTGGCTTAGGATATTTTTTCCCATTTTCAATTTCATTCAAGTAGGACTTTGATAAACCGGAAAGCTTAGACAATCCAAATAAAGACAAATTCTTCTCAGTCCTTATCTGCTTTAGCTTTAATCCAAAAATCAGCTTAATATAATCTTCTTCCATAGAACAAATATAAGGTTTTCTGCGAACAGTTGTTTTTGTGCGAATTTAAACTTTTAGCGAACGTTCGCTTGCTTTTCACAGAACTTTATTCTATTATTGTTCTGTAAAACAATTAAATATGGAACACACAACTTTAAAATTACCTAACCTGGATTTTTCAAAAGGAGTAAAAAATTCCTATCCGGAAATTCTTACAGAAGAGGCTTTAAACTTTATAACAGCACTTCATGAAAAATTTAATGCAGAAAGAGTATCCCTTTTAGAAAGACGCGTAAATCAGCAAAAGGTTTTTGATGAAGGAAAGTTGCCTGAATTCCCGATAGAGACGAAAACTATTCGTGAAAGTGATTGGACGGCAGGCAATATTCCTGAAGATTTACAGGACAGGCGTGTAGAAATCACCGGACCCGTAGATAGAAAAATGGTCATTAATGCATTGAATTCAGGAGCCCGCACATTTATGGCAGATCTTGAAGACAGCACTGCGCCAACCTGGGAAAATGTTATCGAAGGTCAACAAAACCTGATCGATGCTAACAAGAAAAGCATTTCCCTGGTAGATTCAGATCGCGGCAAATCTTATAACTTGAATCAGGAAACTGCAGTTTTGATGGTGAGGCCCCGAGGTCTGCATCTAAATGAAAGACACATCTTAATCAATGGCCAAGAAACTTCGGGAAGCCTGGTTGATTTCGGTTTGTATGTGTTTCATAACACCCATACCTTGATGAAGAACAATACCGCACCCTATTTCTATCTTCCAAAATTGGAGCACTATCTTGAAGCACGCTGGTGGAATGAGGTATTTACTTTTGCTCAGGATTACCTGGAAGTACCAAAAGGAACTTTTAAGGCAACCGTCCTTATCGAAACCATTACTGCAAGTTTTCAGTTAGATGAAATTATATATGAGCTTAAAGATCATATAGTAGGTCTTAATTGTGGCCGTTGGGATTACATATTTTCATACATCAAAAAATTTAGAAACCACCCTAACTTTGTAGTACCCAACCGTGATCAGGTTACTATGACCACCCCTTTTATGGAGGCATATTCCAAACTCGTGATACAGCGCTGCCATAAACGAGGTATCCATGCCATTGGTGGAATGGCCGCTCAAATTCCCATTAAAAATGATGAAAAAGAAAATGCAGCTGCTTTAGAAAAAGTAAGGAAGGATAAAGAGCGTGAAGTTAAAAATGGCCATGACGGAACCTGGGTGGCGCATCCTGCATTAGTTGAAGTAGCTATGGCGGAGTTTAACAAACACATGCCCACACCAAACCAGCTACACGTTACTCGTGAAGATATCAACATTTCTGAACAGGACCTGGTAGAAATACCAGAGGGTACGGTAACAGAAGCCGGAATTAGAAAAAACATCAATGTTGGTATTTTATATACTGAAGCCTGGCTAAGAGGTTATGGCGCGGTAGCGCTTTACAACTTAATGGAAGATGCGGCTACTGCCGAAATCTCCAGAACCCAGGTATGGCAATGGCTAAAAAACGAAGTCATCCTGGAAGATGGACGTAAATTTAAGATTGAACTGTACGTGGATTTATTCAACGATGAAGTCGAAAAAATCTTAGCTGAATTTGATGAAAAAAGTATTGAAAAAAGCAGATTCAAACTAGCTATAGAGCTTTTTGACAAATTAGTATTATCAGAAAAATTTGAAGAATTTCTGACCTTACCCGCTTACGAATATATATAAAAAAGCAATCCTGCGATTGCGGCAACAATCGACAGGATCTAATTATTAATAACCAATAACTAATTACAAATTTATGGAAAATTTACAACAGGCTCAATACAGCTCAGTATTACAAACTGTAAAAAACCTCAAGGAAAAGTACGGCAAAACCTGGAATGGAATAAACCCTGAAAGCGCAGCCAGAATGCTGGCACAAAATCGGTTTAGAACAGGTTTGGATATCGCCAAATATACAGCAGCCATTATGAGAAAAGATATGGCCGAGTATGATGCAGATTCCTCTCAATACACTCAATCTCTTGGTTGCTGGCATGGTTTCGTGGCGCAGCAAAAAATGATCGCCATTAAGAAACACCACAAAACGACCAATAAGAAATACCTATATCTTTCGGGATGGATGGTTGCCGCATTGCGTTCAGAATTTGGACCATTGCCTGATCAATCAATGCACGAGAAAACTGCTGTGCCGTCATTAATAAAGGAAATTTATGATTTCCTACGCCAGGCCGATGCTATTGAATTGAACGATCTTTTCAAAAGACTGGAGAACGGAGAAGATGTACAGGATCAAATTAACAATTATGAGACACATGTAGTTCCTATTATTGCTGATATTGACGCCGGTTTTGGCAACGAAGAGGCAACTTATTTGTTAGCAAAAAAAATGATCCAGGCCGGAGCTTGTGCCATTCAGATCGAAAACCAGGTTTCTGATGCCAAACAATGCGGACATCAGGATGGAAAAGTTACTGTACCTCATGAAGATTTTATTGCTAAATTAAATGCGATTAGATACGCTTTCATAGAATTAGGTGTTGAAGACGGAATTATAGTAGCAAGAACAGATTCCGAAGGGGCGGGCTTAACTCAAAAACTCCCGGTAAGCCAGGAACCAGGAGATCTGGCTTCTCAGTATTTGGCTTTTATAGAAGCTGAACCCATTGAGATTAGCGATGCCAAAGAAGATGATGTCCTTCTCAAAAGAGATGGAAAGTTAATGCGTCCTGTAAGATTAGCCAATGGTTTGTATAAATTCAAAGATGGCTCTAATATAGATAGAGTTGTATTAGACTGCATTACGAGTCTTCAAAATGGAGCAGATCTTTTATGGATTGAAACGCCCACGCCTAATGTCAGGCAAATCGCTCATATGGTAAACAGGGTTAAAGCCGTTGTACCTAATGCGAAATTGGTTTACAATAACTCACCATCTTTTAACTGGACACTGAACTTCCGGCAACAGGCATATGAAGAAATGCTTTCGGAAGGTGAAAATATGACTGCCTATGATAGAAATAATCTCATGGATGCACAATATGATGATACGGAATTATGCTTTCGCGCAGATCAGAAAATAAAGACCTTTCAAATTGATGGTGCAAGAGAAGCAGGGATCTTTCATCACCTAATAACTTTACCAACCTATCATACCACTGCCCTTCATATGAATGATCTAACCAAAGGGTATTTTGCAGAAGATGGTATGTTGGCTTATGTGAAAGGTGTTCAAAGACAGGAAATTCGGAAAGGTGTTTCATGTGTAAAACATCAACGCATGGCAGGTTCAGATTTGGGAGATGATCACAAAAGCTTCTTTGCCGGAGACAAAGCTCTAAAAGCAGGAGGAGAAAAGAATACAAGTAATCAGTTTGAAAGCAATAAAACCGTTATCGAACGAGAACCTGTTCTGGACAAATAATCCTATTTATAAAAGCCATACTCATGCGTATCGCTTTTATTTATACTATTTGGATTCAGACCAGAATTATTGGCAAGGACGCCTAATCTGAAATAAAAAAACATATTCAAGAAGCCGTTTTTCCTTGTGAAGAATGGCTTCTTTTTTATACCTGCTTTATTCTCACCTTCTTCTTTTTTAACCTGGAATTATCCAGAGATCGAATCAGGCTTTGAGCTTTTGAAGCAGCAACCGAAACAAAACTGCAATCCTGTTTTAACTCGATAGTTCCCAGCTCGTCCTTTTTTAAATTTCCCTGCTTAAAGAACAAGCCAGCGATATCACCCTTGGAAATTTTATCTTTTCTTCCCCCGGAAATAAACAGCGTTTTCCAGTCGGTTTCCTCCTTCACAAAATTAGATTCGAGTTTCTTTATAGCCGATTCCTCAATAAACTCAGGCAACTCCTCCTTTGTCCATTTTAGCACATAAGCAGTTCCTTTGGCATCCATTCGTGCGGTTCTTCCGTTTCTATGGGTGAATTCAGCTTCTTTTAAAGGCAGTTGATAATGGATGATGAAATTGAGTTCAGGAATATCAATGCCTCTTGCGGCCAAATCTGTGGCAATAATAATTCTATGGGTGCCATTTCTAAATTTGATCAAGGCTCTTTCCCGGTCCTGTTGTTCCATTCCGCCGTGAAAACAGCCGTGTGGCATATTCTTTTCTGAAAGGAATTCACTTACGCGCTCAATACTATCCCTGAAATTGCAAAAAATGATACCGGGTTTATTGCCAATATGCACCAGCAACTCAAAAAGGCTTTCCAGCTTATCCTTTGAAGGGGAATTCACGGTCCTCACCTTTAGCAAAGGAGCTTCATTCCGAAGATAATTAATGGTTTTAGGATCTTTCATCCCTACAAAGCCTGGGATTTCAACATTTTGTGTAGCCGAAGTGAGCACTCTCTTTTTAATACCAGGTAAGAGTTGAAATATTTCAGACATTTCCTCTTCAAAACCTATCTCCAGAGATTTATCAAATTCATCTAATATGATGTTCTTAATCTCTTCCGCAGGAAAAGTCTCTCTTCGTAAATGATCTGCAACCCTACCGGGAGTTCCTATCAAAATAGCGGGAGGATGCTTTAGCTCCATTTTATCTTTGGCAAAGGCCCTGCCTCCATACACAGCATTCGCCTTAAACCCGGTTCCCATTTCCCGTATTACCTGTTCGATTTGAATGGCCAATTCGCGGGATGGGACCAGGATCATTGCCTGCACATCGGGAATATTAGCATCCAGCTCATTCAGCAAAGGCAGTAAAAATGCCAGGGTCTTTCCTGTACCGGTAGGTGATAATAAAATAGTATTTTTAGATGAATTTATCGCTGCACCCGCTTCTTTCTGCATTGGGTTCAGCTTTGAAATCTTCAGTTTTTCAAGAATTTCGCTTTCGGTTTTAATGTCGTTTGCCATAGTGCAAAAGTACAGCTAAATCAGGGAGTTTATCAGCTCGTGATTCAGTTTAAAATCTTTTACCTTTGAAGCGCTTCCAATTTTAGAAAATGCACCCGAATAACCTCCATAGCGATTCTTACGATTTTGATATTTTAACCGAATCTAATCCGGAACTATCCAAATTCGTATTCGTAAATCCCTACGGAAATAAGAGCATAGATTTTGCCAATTCCGAAGCAGTCCTCCAGCTAAACCGGGCACTGCTTAATTATTATTATCAGGTGAAAAACTGGAGAATTCCTGAAAATTATCTGTGTCCACCAATTCCCGGAAGAGCTGATTACATCCATCATCTTGCAGATCTTCTGGCGGAAGATCAATCCTTGAAAAATATTAAAGGAATCGATATTGGCGTGGGCGCTAATGCCATCTATCCTATTTTGGCCAGCAGGATCTACAATTGGAAAATGCTGGGAACCGATATCGAAGAAAAGTCAGTTAAATTAGCGAAGGCCAATATTGAAGCAAATCCACAACTCTGTTCCAATATTGAGATCAGGCTGCAGGAAGACCGTGGCAGTATTTTTAAAGGAATGATCAAAGAAGGTGAATATTATAACTTCAGCATGTGTAATCCGCCCTTTCATGCTTCTGAACAGGAAGCCAATAAAGCGGCGCTTCAGAAATTAAAAAACCTGGGAAAGGAGAAGTCTTTGAACCTCAATTTTGGTGGACAGGCAAATGAATTATGGTGCAACGGCGGAGAATCCCTTTTCATCAAAAGGATGATCAAGGAGAGTGTATTATTCAAAACGCAGGTAGGATGGTTCACCTGCCTGATTTCAAAGAAAGAAAATTTACTGAAGATTTGTAAACAACTGAAAAAATTAAAAGCTACCTACAAAATTGTTGAAATGAGCCAGGGAAATAAAAAAAGCAGATTCATAGCCTGGAGATTTGAATAAAAAAAGACGGTATGAAAGGAATTCTTTTCACACCGCCTCTTATTATTATTATCCCGAAGTTTCCTTTACTGCAAAACTTCTGCTCTTTCAGTTTTCACTTCATAATCCACATAACCTTCTTTTCCTCCCTGGTAGAAGGTATCTTCATCCCAATCGCTTAATTCCACGTTTTGTTCGAATCTTTCCACAAGATCGGGGTTCGAAATGAATGGTTTTCCGAAGGCAACAAGATCGGCGTTTCCTTCTTCAATCACCTTATTCCCTTTTTCCTGATCAAAATTTGTGTTGATCATCAGGGTTCCATTATACATTGGACGGTATCGCTTGGCAATTTCAGTTTCGGCATAAGGAATATTAGAAACGTCATTAAAAGGTTCTGACAGGTGAAGGTACGCCAGGTCATACTCGTCGCTTACTTTTTTAACGATATAATCAAAAGTAGGGATAGTTTCTTCATCCATGGTCATTCCGAAAATACCATTCAGAGACGGATTTAAACGCATTCCCACTTTATTTTCAGGCATCACTTCTTTCACGGCATCCAATACTTCAAATAGAATCTTCGCCCGGTTCTCTATACTGCCTCCATATTCATCTTTCCGGTGGTTAGAAGTCGCATTAAAGAACTGGTGAAATAAATACCCGTTTGAAGAGTGAATTTCGACTCCGTCAAAACCTGCTTCTACCGCATTCTTAGCCGCCGCTTTAAAATCGGCAACCGTGGTTTTAATATCTTCTATCGTCATTTCCCGTGGTGTCACGGTATCTTTAAAACCTTCAGGGGTAAAAGACTTCGCTTCCGGATTGATTGGTGAAGGGGCCAAGGGCAATTCCCCGTTATGAAAATCGGGGTGGGACATTCTCCCCACGTGCCATAATTGGATAAAGATCCTTCCGCCGGCATCGTGTACCTCTTTGGTTACTTTTTTCCATCCTTCCACCTGTTCAGCTGAATGAATACCGGCAGTATTTATATAACCCACGGCATCTTTTGAAACCTGTGAGCCTTCAGTAATAATCAAGCCGGCACTGGCTCGTAATTTATAATATTCGGCGTGTAGTTCGGTAGGTTTATTTTCAGGATTATCTGCCCTACTTCTGGTCATAGGAGCCATCACTACTCTATTTGGCAGGTCTAAACCTCCCATTTTATAACTCTGTAACAGTGCTTGTTTGCTCATTATATATCTTTCTTATTCCTTTTTTATTTCGTGAACAAAGATACTTTGAGACCTGCACAATCTCCTTGATGTATGTTAGTTTATCCTGTTAAAGAATGCTAAGAATTTACAATTCTCTGCGAATACGGCTAAGGCTCTCAGGCTTAATCCCAAGATAATTAGCGATGTTGTAATTAGGAACCCGGCTTTCGATCTTCGGATAGGTTTCACAAAAATCGAGATAGCGCTCTTTGGCAGTTTTTTGGAGACTTGATAAAATGCGGCTGCGTAAAGCCACAAAAGCATTGGTAGTCTTGATCCTGAAAAACCGTTCAAACTTTGGGATCCTTTTATACAGGGGCTCCAGAACCTCTTTATTGATCCCTAAAAGATATGAATCTTCAATAGCCTCGAGGTAAAGGGAAGCAGGCTCATCCTTAAAAAAAGCTTCAAAATCGCTAATCCACCAATCTTCTATAGCGAACTGAATAATGTGCTTATCGCCCGATTCAGAAAGATAGTAGGCCTGCAAACAGCCTTTCACCACATAATATTCGGCTTCTACCTGTTGCCCGGGCTGGATTAATAAATCTTTTTTAGACAATCTCTTTTCGAAAAGCAGGCTGGTAAATTCCTCTTTTTCGGTCTGATCAAGATCGATTTCACGCTGTATATGATTTAATATTTCTTCGTACATAGGAGTGTTTATAGGAATCAGGCTTAGAATGATTTCAAAACATTATTGTACTTAAAAGTATAAATTCTGAAAAGATCCCGAGCCAGAATTTTACCGAAGATTCAGGAAACATACAGCAGGAGTTCATCGTATTTCAAGCTAATATCGGTTCCGGCTGAGTTGCGCAGCAAACTCAGAAGAGACTGTCTGAAAAGTCTATAAAATGTCATCCTGAATTTATTTCAGGATCTTAAATAATTGAAAATCAAAATTAATCAGAAGCTGAAACAAGCCTGCCTATCAACAGGCAGGTTCAGCTTGACGAAATAAGATTTTTTCAGACAGCCTTTTTTAATATTTATATTTCGGGAGCTTCTTTCTCAAGCCACTTCCTCCTGTACATTTCTTCTGCTCCTTTTGATCTTGATCTGAAGAAGGACAGCCATAGTAAGAAAACTAACGACAGTAATTATCGAAAGTAGGCTTATTTCATGAGCTATAGAGGAAAATCCTCCTCCATAAATGGCTACCTTTCTATAACCATTCAGAAAATGGGTCAATGGTATTATTTCAGCAAAACCCTGGATGAATGCCGGGATTGCCATAGATGGCCAGGTGAAGCCGCTGAGTACAAAAGCCGGGGTTGAAATCACCATGAGCAATTCGGTTGCCTTTAACTGGCTCGGAATAACTATAGAGAACAACATGCCTATTCCCATGGAAGCAACCGACAGTAAAATGGTAAGAAGGAGCATTGGTAAATTATAGATATCTGCTTCGACTCTAAAGAACTCGAAAAAACCGGCAATAACAGCCCACATAACAGGAATCATTATCAGGAACGGAACAGCTTTTAACCAGATATGAGAAACTGACCATTTTTTAATCTTTGCCAATACACGGAAATATCCATCCTCAAAATCCCTCGCAAACACCAGGGCCAGGGCCAGGAAAATAACCTGTTGCATGATCGCAGCAAGTAATCCCGGCAGCATAAAGTTTGAATAGTTCCCGGTAGAATTGTATAATTTGTTAAAATTGATCTTGAAACTTTCGTAGGAATCCTTAGCCTGTTCGGGCGATAAACCTTTCTTTTTCAACCCTTCTATTTCAATCCCCGCATTCATGGTCATAAGGACTGCCTGGATATTTTTACTGGCAATATTAGCATTCAGGATATTGGTCATATTTAGATCCACACGAATCTCAGGATGCCTTTTCTGGAATATATCAGCTTCAAAATCCTGAGGAATGGTAATAACCGAAGCATATTCCCTGAAGGGCATTTCACTCTTAATATCCCCCGGGGTATACCTCACCTCACTTACCATCAATCCTTCATTATCTCCAAAAGCATCTATGAGCTTATCTGAAGAGGGGCTGTGATCCTGATCTACGATCAAAACAGGAAGATCGACCACCTTAGCCTGTTTATAAACATAGCCGAATAAGAATCCATACAATATCGGTGCCCCAATGAAAATGGCAAGCAATACCTGATTTGCAAAAATTCTTTCGAATTCCGTTTTTAATAAGCCTTTAAAATTCTTCATCTTATTGTTTTATAAGTACCGAACTATTCATGAATAAACTCTTATCTGAAGTTTCGGAGGTTGGCACCAATTTCAGTTCATATATAGATTCAGAAAGTTCATACAGAGGTGCGGTACTGGTGATATCGGCGTACTTTGCCAGTTGTTTTATCGCTACCACCTTCGAAGGGATCTCATCCTTAGTGTATGGGTTTAAGATCGTTAAGGTTTTGCCTACCTTAAAATCATAAATTTCTGATTCGGGAATGGTAAACCTGAAATAAATACTGCCTTTTTCATAGCCGTTGACCAGCACATAACCCGGCGTCAGCAATTCACCTTCACTCAAACTGATAGTTTCGACCGACATATCGGCCGGGGCGGTTAGATACTGCTCATTAGAAGCACTAAGCACCTCTTCTTTTGAACCCAGCGCGCGATTTAATTGGCCCTGGGCCTGGTCTATCTGTTCTCTCCTGGCTCCTTTCTTTACCTCATCCCGTTTCGCTTCCAGGGCCATAACCTGCGCCCGGGCCATATCCATCTTCATCTTTACTTCATCATATTTCTGTTTACTCACCAGAGAATCGCTGTACATAGCCTTGATCCGGTTAAAAGATTCCGTGGCAAAGTTTAATTGGGCCTGCCCGGCATTAAGTTTACCCGCAATTTGATCCAGTTGTTCTGCGGTTGCTCCATTGTACGCCATGTCCAGCTGACCTTTGGCAGCGGTAACAGCACCTTCAGCCTGCTTCATTTTGGCGCTAACTTCCGGAATATCGATCAAGGCCAGGGTATCTCCCTTTTTCACCTCCTGCCCCTCTTCTACATAAAGTTTACTAATTCTACCGGCCAGTTTACCACTTACCGAAATAGTCTCGAATTTCACTTTTCCCCTTTGGGTTGTTACTTTGTCATTATTACTGCACGAGTTTAGGCTCAAGACTGCTAAACCACAGTAAATTATATTTTTGAATAGCTTCATATCTTTGGTTTTTCTATTAGTAATTAAGTTGTCCACGGGTATGGAGTAAATCTATCATTGCTCTTCGTTCCTGGAAATTTGATTCCTGTAATTTGAATCCCGCTTTTTCAAGATCTTTTAAGGCATCCAAAACATCTTTTATGGAGGCCAGGTCATTCTTGTACTGCTTATCAACCATCTCATAAGTTTCTTCAGCAAGCTCGATTTCCTTTTGTACGATTTTTGTATTTTGACGTGAAGATTCCAGGGTTTGTTCAGCCTGTGTGATCCCTAATTCTATCATTTCTTCAGCTTCTTCCCTCTGCTCCCTGTATTTCCTGGCTTCAAATTCTGCTTTTTTACCTTCCAGTCTTGACTGATTGCCGTCAAAAACATTCCATCTTACCCCTACTCCTACATACCATTGTGGATCCAGCAACGAGAGGTCTTCCTTTAGCAATTCGTAATGCCCCTTTAAGGCAAGTTTTGGAATAAAACTACTCCGCTCCATTTTTGCCTTATAAAGACTCGCCTTTTCGGCTTCTTCCAAAGCTTTTATCTCATCACGTTTTTCTACTCCCGCGGAATTTTCTTCAGCGAACGGACTTAACTGAGGCTCCAAACCGCTCAGGCTTTCCCTGGATTCCCCGGTAAGCTGATGCAGGAGCTCGATCAACATGGTTTTATGGTGATTAAATTCAAGCTGTTTTGCAATGAGCTGTTGCCTTGCAAGCTCGATCTTCTTTCGCTCAATGGGAGTCGCTAAACCATTCTCGATGGCTTTTTTAACGAAAAACTCCTGTTGTTTTAAGTAGTCATCGGTAGTCTGCAGAACCTGCTTGGAGGCGTTGACCAGTCCTAATTTATCGTAAGTTTCGATAATTTTTAACGCGATCTTATCCTTAAGGGCAGAAGTAGCATAATTTAGGGAAGCTTCTTTATGCTTGCTGGCTTTAAGCGCGTTGCTAGCCTTAAAACCACTGAAGAGCACCCAGTCCAGGTCTACTGAAGATTTAAGAATATTCTTCTCCTGAATTGGCGGAATTTCCTGTATTGGCAAACCCTCTGGGAAAGCAGAGTTAAAGGGGATGCCGGCAGCTTCCTTGACCAGTAATTTTTGAGTACCCATCAACAGTTGTTGGGTGTCCTCATCAAAGCTGACATCATCATTAAGTCGGGTGAAATTCCCATTAACGGTGATCTTTGGCAGAAAGACCGATTTTGCCAATTTCTGATCTAAAACTGCCTGCTGAGACTCGAACTCCTTTTCATTGATTTTATGGCTTTTCTCCAGGCCTTTTCCTATGAGTTCCTGAAGCCTGGGATCTAAATCCTGAGCGCCTGAAACCAAAGGTATAACCCCGAAAAAGATCATAAGAACCTTACTTAAACCTATTTTTATCTGCATTGTCACTGTTTTTATTTTTGCAGTGCAAATGTCTTAAGGCTTATAGAGTATTCTTTTGACCTAAATCAAAAAGGGATTTTGAAAATTATTCCCGCATTTTCTTTTTCCTGATTCTGCTCAATGTCTCCTGGGACATCCCAAGATAGGAAGCAATCATGCCCAGGGGCACGCGATAAATGATATCGGGATATTCGGTAAGCATATATTCATATCGCTCCATGGCGGTCTGGAATTGAATCGCATTAATTTTGTGCACCACTTTGGTAAGCATTTCTGTAGCCAGGAGCCTTCCCAATCTTTCCATTTTGTGGTATTTGTCAAACAGCAGATCTAATTCCTCTTTAGAAATAGAATATATCACCGAATCTTCCAGTAGTTCTACATAATACAGGCTGGCACTTTCCTGGAAAAAACTCTCCAGGCTGGTCATAAACCTTCCTTCACCAAAGAATAATTGGGTGATTTCCTTTCCATCGCTATTGAGATAAAAATTGCGCCCTATTCCTTTTTCTACAAAATATAGTTTCCGGCAGATCTGCCCCTGTTTCACCAAAGGCTGATTTTTAGGAATCTCTTCTTTCTGAAAATGAGAAAGTATCTCCTTTAATTCCTCGTCAGAGAAATCCACTAAAATTTTGAGAAAACTGGAAATTGTTACGCCCCCCATTGATCTTTTTTTACTGAAGAAATTTGGTTTCTTTCACCCATATTCAAAGAAAAGACAATTTATCTGGCCAACAAAAGTATTCGGCCCTACAGAGGCGAATTTTGATACAGAAAAATTAGGAATAGAGCGAAGCTCGACTTTCTAAACATCTCCCCGATCACCAATAGACCCCATGGTTTTGCAAATTTAAATACTCCTTTTTACCGAAATTCTGACAGTGTTAAGAGCAGGAAAACATGCGATATCTGGAAATAGAAATTCGATCTCTAATAAGGAATATAACCTCAATTATAACGAAATTGCAGCCGCATTAATCTAGACCTTTAAAGTTATGACCAGCATCATCCCTGCGGAAACAAGAGAAACTTTCAGGACCATTGCAGACCTTGCAGATCTCATCTGGACCGAACATTACACCCCGATCATCGGTGCCGAACAGGTCGCTTATATGCTCGAAAAATACCAGTCGGCAACAGCCATTGAAGAGCAGGTAGAAAATGGAGTACTTTATTACCTAATACTCCACCAGGGCTCTCCTGCGGGGTATTTTTCCGTAAGCAAACGGGAAGATTCGTTGTTTTTAAGCAAGCTTTATGTTCTGCAACCGAAGAGAGGAAACGGATTAGGCAGAGCGGCAATTTCCTTCCTGGAAACATTGGCGAAAAAATTCGGCTTAAAAAAGATTAGCCTAACGGTCAATAAATTTAATACCAACTCCATCGGGGCTTATGAAAAAATGGGGTTCATCAATATTGACGCTATCGTACAGGATATTGGCAATGGCTTCGTAATGGACGATTACGTCCTGGAGAAAGTGATAAATTGATTTACTCCCTGCCCGAAAAATATTAATTTCACCAATAAAACTGCTTTAAAAGCCAGGCTCTCTACCCGAATTTTATATTTTATGGCTGGCAAACAAACGCAATATCTCAGATAATCAAAAAAAACAGAAATATGAGTGAACCCGGAGAAAAAAGATGGAACGACAGATACCGTGAAAAAGAATATGCTTATGGTGTGGAACCCAACGTTTTTTTAAAGGAAAAGTTAGAGAAGTTAAATGTGGGCAAAATCCTTTTTGCTGCTGAAGGCGAAGGGCGCAATGCGGTGTTTGCCTCTAAACTGGGCTGGACGGTTTCTGCATTCGACATAAGTATTGAAGGGAGAAAAAAAGCCCTCAACCTGGCAGAAGAAAACAATGTAAGCATTGATTACCGGGTAGGCCAATTGCCTGATCTGGATTTTAAAAAGGAAGAGTTTGATGCTATTGCACTGATTTATTCCCATTTGCCACGTACAATCAGGTCGGAATATCACAGGTTATTAAGCACTTATCTGCGGAAAGGAGGCATCGTGATTCTCGAGGTCTTTGGTAAAAACCATCTGGAATACCGACAAAAAAATCCGGATGTGGGCGGACCTAAAGATTTCGAAACCCTTTTCTCCATTGAAGAAATAAAAGTTGATTTCAAGGATTATGAAGTCATCATGTTAGAAGAAAAAGAAGTTGAACTCAAGGAGGGACTGTATCACAATGGGAAAGCTTGTGTTATAAGATTTGTGGGACGAAAAAAGTAAGCTGACGCAAATCTCCTTCCGAAGACAATATAAAATTCCATAGAAACACCTCGTCCTCCGGCGGGGTGTTTTTCTTTAATTCCTGATAATATTTACAGGAAAGCTCAGCCTTCTTCGGAACCTTTTGACCCCCGCTCATGGAGCATAAATCCCTTCAAAATTAAATTTATTAACTTTAAAAACCTCATTAAGCTCCTGATGATCAAAATCATATAAAAACTAAGCCCGAAAAAATGTCAGTCGAAAGAGGTCCAAAAAGTCTTCAGGAACACAATAAATCGCTGCTATACTCTAACCGGCCAAAGTTCAAAGAGCATATTCGGGAGAATATTTATGTTGACAAGATCAGAAAAGATAGGGTGATGTTTAAGAAGGTTGAGGAAGAGGCCCTGAAGAAAGTGATGGCTCAAATAAAGAGGAATGCTAAAAGGGAAGTATACAAGCAACTAAAGACATTGGCAGTATCCATATTCATTACTGTAATTATTCTTCTTTACCTTAAGGATTATCTGGATCATCGATTCTAACTCAGCAAAAATAAAACACCCCGTGCATTACGAGGTGTTTTTAGGTCATTTCTAATCATATTTTCTATGGATCAGGCTACGTCAGCCTCCTCCTCAACTTCCTTTTCTACGTCATCAGCCGTGTCTTCCGCAGCACCTTCAATTGCCTCTTCTTTTTCTTCGGAAACCGCTTCAGCTACCTCCTCTTCGTCGCCTCCAAAATATGGGAAGACATCAAGGATAGGAGATTCAGTAATAGCCGGAATTGTATAGTCGCCCATCGTGCTCTGCATCGCCTGATCGGTATTTTCAAAGGCTTCCTTCACATCATTAGCCTGCACAAGCAGGTAGATATTCGATTTTTTCTCCTTGCCGCTCTTCTCATCAAAAGCGATCAGGGCTACCTTCACCTTGAACCAGCGGTCGGAATTCTCAAAAGGGTGCACTTCGCTAAAATTGGCTACCTTAATGTTGGTGATCAGAAACTCGGCACTGGTGTAGGCAGCCATTTCTTCGGTGATCCGCGTCTCCGCTTCGGTGTAGGAGACCGCGTCGAGTAAATAGGTCTCGGTGGTCATCTTTTGTTCGCCCGATTCGTGGGTCTTTCGGTATTTAACTTTGCATTCGTACCAGGTTACGCTCATATCTCTATTTTTTTTGGGAGGCCAAATATATACCTTAGAGAAAATTAGCCGGGATAATTCGGCATTAGATATTCACAATTTTGCTGAAGTAAAAAGCGGCCATCTCTTACGACCTGAACTGCCGGATTTTACAAAAAGAAAGAGGCTGTATCCTGAAAGTCTCCTGTTCCCGCCTGGTTTACCTAATACTAATTTGGGGCTTCTGAATTTTTTCCGATCTCCACCGGAATAGAATAAGGATTTGCGACTCTAGGACAGCCTCTTTTATGTTTTTTCTTCGGAATTATCCGATTCTTACCCGCGGGTAAGCCATCCCCTTCTGCTTGCCGTAGCTATCGCGTAGGGAGTGATCCAGAACAATCCGAAGGTGTATAAAATGCTGTAAGAATAAGCCCAGAAAGACTCCGATAATTTATACTTTCTCGCATAAAACAAGACCGGAAAACTTGACCACACCAGGATTCCAAAAAGGGATGATGTTAAGAACAAGACCGGATGTGTAAAGACGAAAAACAGCATAAGCAACAGGAATGGATAACTCATCGCCAGCTTGATCACCTGGTTGATGAACAGGATACGAGCTCCGGCTTTAGAACCCTCACGAAAATCGGTAAATACGTATTTGGCCATAGCGATATTCTCACGCACGTTACTTCTCCCCCATCTGATAAACATCTTATAAAGTCCGCTATATTTTTCAGGCACATTGGTGTAGGCGTTGGCGTTTCTCTGAAACAGCACGTGATGGCCTTGTTTCAGGATCATATTGGTCATCGCACGATCTTCCCCGATATCTGAAGGTTGCCCCATAAAAGTTTGATTGATCCATTCAGGAAGAACTGCAAAAACAGCATCACTTCTGTAGGCGGCAAGGGCACCGGGGGTACATAGCACCGACTCCAGCTTACTTTCCGCAGAACGCACAAATTCAAAGCTCAATACAAAGCTAACATCCAGCATTTTAGGTAAGATGGCTTTTTTCCCGTTGTTAAGAACCTTGATATTCCCGGCAACTGCCCCACATTTTTCGTTTACCACGAAAGGGCTTACCAGGTTGCGCAGGGTATCTTGGGTAACTTCAGAATCACTGTCAACAGTCACAAAGATCTCGCCGGTACCCAGGTTAAATCCGCGGTAAAGAGCGTGACGTTTTCCTTTGTTCTCAGGTTGCTGATAAATACTCACCCGGTCACCAAGTGTTTTTTTGGCCTCCAGCATCCATTCCCAGGTATCATCCTTACTACCATCGTCAATTGCCAGCAACTGGAGTTTTTCAGCAGGGTAATCACTTTTGGCCAGGCTCATCAAAGTAGCCCACACCTGCTTCCCTTCATTGTAGGCAGGAACTATAATGGTGCAGGTTGGCAGAGCCTCATCAGACACAGATTTTATGGGCTTGTACCGAAGGTATAGATAAAGGTTATAGGCGAAGAATCCGGCTTTAAAAAAGAACAGCGCGCTTGCTATTCCAAAAAAGATCATTCCCCAGGTGGAGTTCAATCTTTCAAGTTTGTAGCTGGTGAAATCATTCTGCAGTTCATAGGTGAGGTAGGCAGCACCTAACAGCAGGAAAAAACTGATTCCCTGCACGAGTATCGCATCGAGATTCCTCTCTTTTTGATCAGGACTTTCATTATAGACAGAATTCTTTGTCTCTTCTGCGGAAGCCAACTGATCTGAATTTGTAACCTTATTTTTCATTCTGAAGTTTTATTATGGTTTGTTTCTGAAAACGCCTGATGTTATTCTCAGGCCGATCTCCTGCCTAGTCTTAGCAATCGACGTACCAATTGGTAAAAGGCTGAAAATGGCCGATCTGAGAAAGGATGGGTTAAAAAACTGGGGAATTCCCCCACATATTGCAGCGGCAATTCCCCAATTTCTGCCACATATCCTCAATTTTTCACCAGGTAAACTTTCGCTGCTCAAGTGCACCCGGAGAAAATATTAGCTAAGCGGGCTTCAGCTTAAAAGCTTATGTTTTTTACATTTGAAACATGAAAAGAATGATGATCAAAATTTTACCAATATTGATTTTTGCCATTATTCCGGGTATTCTCAAGGCACAGCTCGTGAATATCGAAGCGAAGCGAATGCAGACCGATTCGGTGAGATTTGCCCTGAACGCCGATTTCTCTTTTAACTACACCAATAACGATGGCAGCAAGGTAAACCAGATTGACGGCGCCTTGAGCAGCCAGCTGAAATCCAAGGACCTCAGGAAGATCTATTTTGTCATCGGGAATTATCAACTCATAGATTCGGAAGAAAAAAACCTGCAAAACGCGTGGTTCCTGCATGGTCGGTTTAACTATAAGTTCAGTAATCTCTGGAGGTTCGAAGCTTTTCTGCAGGGACAATACAACCAGCTACTGGTGGTGGAACAGCGAAATCTTATAGGAGCCGGTCTTCGGATGAAGTGGGTGGACAGGAAACGCTTTACCGGCTATCTGGGCAACAGCTACATCTACGAAGTCGAGTACAGTGATAAGGCCGGAACTACCGAATTCAATCACCGAAACAGCACCTATCTTACCCTGTCGTATTTTCCGAAGTCAGAGAGATTTTCGGTTTCCAATACGGTGTACTATCAACCGCTTTACCGCGATCTCAACGATTACAGGATCCTCGAACAGTTTCGACTGGACATCCC